>JADYZP010000039.1 GCA_020853025.1 Burkholderiales bacterium | reverse complement strand
CTCGACGCGCTGATCGCGCGAACCAAGTCGGCCACGCAGATGATCGGTCAGGACCAGTCGCTGCTGCGGTCGATGCTCCGCCATGGTCCTCTTTCGTTGCGCCTAAAATAGGACATTATTTACGCAGGGTTCAATAACTGCGGTTTTTGGGATCATGGTTCAGAGGATGCCGCGGCGGGCGAGTGTGGCCATCAGCGCGCCCGCACCGTAGGTCCAGGGCGCGATCCGGTCCGACGTGTTCACGCGATTGACGAGCGCGCCCAACGCGGGTGTCGCGATGGTCACGATGTCGCCGACCACGTGCGTGAAGCCCTGTCCCGGACCGTGTCGGTCCTTGGTCGGGGCGAACATCGTACCCAGGAACAGTACCAGGCCATCGGGGTACTGGTGATTGGCGCCGATTGCCTGCGCGACCAGGTCGAGTGGATCGCGGCTGATCATGGCGATCGAGCTCGCGCCGTCGAGCGTGAAGCCGTCGGGACCCTCGATGCGCATTTCGAGATCGCAGCGACGCACGTCATCGAGCGTGAAGTGTTCGTCGAAGAGCCGGATGAACGGGCCGATCGCGCACGACGCGTTGTTGTCCTTGGCCTTGCCGAGCAAGAGCGCGCTGCGGCCCTCGAAGTCGCGCAGGTTGACGTCGTTGCCCAGCGTGGCGCCCTTGGTGCGGCCGTCGCTCGCCACGACCAGCACGATTTCCGGCTCGGGATTGTTCCACTCCGACTTGGGATGAATGCCGATCTCGGCACCCGTCCCCACGGCCGACATCGGTTGCGACTTGGTGAAGATCTCGGCGTCGGGGCCGATGCCGACCTCTAGGTACTGCGACCACGCGTGCTGCGCGATCAGCGCGTCCTTGAGCCGCGCCGCCTCCGCCGATCCGGGACGCACGCTAGCCAGGTCGTCGCCGATGACGGCGACAATCGTCTGCCGCACGTTTAGCGCCTTTGCCGGGTCGCCGCGCGCCTGCTCTTCGATCACGCGTTCCAGCATGCTGGCAACGAAGGTGACGCCGGCCGCCTTGATCGCCTGCAGGTCGCAGGGCGCGAAAAGCCACGGCAGCGCCGGGTCGCGCGCGTCCTCCGCCGAATTGGCGAGAACCGCTGCGAGATCGCCGACTCGCGGCAGCGCACCCGCAGCGCGAATCGCCGTGACCGCATCCGGCAGGTTGGTCAGCGCGCTCGCCGTAGGCGCCACCGCGGACAGGTCGACGAGTTCGTCGCCGCGCACACCGACCAGCACCGCGCCGGCTTCGGCGGGCACCCAGGCGCGGCCGATCAGCACCGCGCGCTCACGGTCGGAGGGAAGGCAGGCTGCGGGGGTCAGGTGCTCTTGCATGGCGGTACGGCCGACGAAGGAGTGGAACGGACAATGCGCAGGATAACCGACCGAGGCCGCGCGAAGCTATGCCAGAATGTACGCGCCTTTCTCCCTTCGTCCCTCTTCCGGCTGCGACACCACGATCGTGATCACGCCCGCCCAGGAATCCGCCGCGCAGTTCCTGTACGCCGCGCATAATCGCCGCACGACCGGTTCCGCGCATCCCTCACGCGTTCCGTCCGACCGACGTCGCTGACGCGCTGGCGATCCAGCGGCGAGTAACCGCGCTGGTCGCGGCACCTGTGGGCGGCTGAAAGTGCTCGGTGCTGTCGGAGCCACGCTCGGTGCTCGCCGCGCCGATCTTCGCACCAACGATCCGGACGGCATCGCCGTACCGGGTGATCGGCAGCGGTGCACCGCCAGGATCGAGCCGGAGATCGCGTTAGTGCTCTCGCGCGCGACCTGCCCCCGCGGGCGACGCCCCACACCGAGGACGAGATCCGGGACGTGCTGCGCGAGGCGCACCTCGTGCTCGAGATCATCGATCCGCCCTACGTCGATCCCGACGCCGTCACGTTTCCCGAACTGCTGGCCGACGGCGTCGTCAACCAGGGACTGTTCGTCGGATCGGTGATCGCCGAAGCGTTCTCGCGCCCGCTCGAGATGCTTCCATTCACCGTGCGCACGGCGGCCGGCGTGTTGTTCGCGACGCGCGACGGCAAGCATCCGGACTTCCACCCATTTCATCCGCTGTACTGGCTTGCCAACTATCTCACGGAACTTGGCGACCCGCTACGCGCTGGTGTGCTCTCGCTGTGGCGGCGCGACGCGCATCATCGTCTTCATCACCGACCGCCCGACCGTGCGCGACATTCTCGTTCAACTCGGCGAGGCCACGGCACCACCCCGCATCGCGCCCACCCGCAGCCCGCTATGGTGGGAGGCCACCGGCGCCGAGCACGATCCCTCCACCGATGCGCTGCCCCAGCCCGCCTTCGAGTTCGACCAGCGCGTTACCTGGGTCGCAACCGCCATCCGCGACGGCGCCGGCGCGAGATTCGTTGCTGCACTGCGCCACGTTGAAGAGCCAAGTCGCCAGAGCGGAAGGGGCCGGTGTAGCGCGTGAATCGGGGATTGCGGCGAGCGAAGACGAGGACGGCATCACGACCTCAGGCGGCCATAGCGTCGGCGAGCGCTGTCACCAGCACATCGACGATGCGTGCCGCAGCGGTATCGTCGCCGAACGGTACGGTGCGGTCGAACGGCAGAGGTTTGCGCTTTGCGAAGTCGGCGCTCCATCAATTCGTGCACGACGGGTGCGAGCTTGATGCACTCCGATCGTGTTCCGGCAATGATGACGATTTCGTGGCCGCGGTGCGCATGCACGAATCGCGCGCGCGGGGCGACTCCTGCAGCGCCGCGGCAGGTCCTTCGAACACGACCCCCCCGAATTTGAAGTTTGCGCTCGCCGACTGAATCGGTCTTGCCCAACGGCTAGCGGCGCTTTGCGGCTGCCGGACCCTCGACTGCCGCCCGACCATCCGAAAAAACGCCCAGCAATTCGACTGTAACAAGTTGTTTCCCGGGCTACACGGTCCTCCGGTCACCTCGCCGCCCGCCGTGCGTGGATGGATCAATCGTCGTCAAGGCGGCGAAGCGATCGGCGACTGCATTCGGCGATGGTCCCCCCATGACGATATCGCGCGCGACGGGCAGAATGCTGAATGATCCGGTACTCGAGAAATCACAACGGGTTCGCACCCCGTTCGCCCCCAGGATGCTGATCACCGATCCGAATTTCTACCTCGTCGCGATCCCCGTAGTCCTCCTGAGCGGCGTTTCCAAGACCGGGATCCCCGGACTTTTCGGCGGCATGGCCGTGCCGCTGCTCGCACTCGTTATCCCGCCGCTTCAAGCCGTCGCGATAATGCTCCCGATACTCTGCTGCATCGATCTGTTCGGACTCGGCGCATTCCGAGGCGCCTTCGACCGGCGCAACATGCCGATCCTCCTTACCGGCCTTGCCATCGGCATTGTCGTGGGCAGCTTGATATTCCGCCTGGTGAATCAGGACATGCTGCGCTTGCTGATCGGCGCGATCGCAATCGCATTCGCACTCAACAACTTGTTCGGATGGGCGAAGAATCGTCCTCCGGCCAAGGCTTCGTGGCCCCGCGGCGTAGTCTGGTCGGCAGTGTCGGGACTCACCAGCTTTCTCGCGCATGCCGGCTCGGCGCCGCTGATGGCTTATCTTCTGCCGCTGCGACTCGACAAGCGCATCTATGTCGGAACGACCGTATGGTTTTTCTTTGCTTCCAATTACGCGAAGATTATCCCCTACGCTTTTCTCGGACAGCTGGACACGACCAATTTGGCAACGTCCCTGGTGCTCCTGCCACTGGTTCCCATCGGCGTCAAGCTGGGTGTGCTCATCCAAGGCAAGCTCGACGAGCACGTCTTCTACCAGATCAGTTATTGGGCGTTGCTGGCTCTTGGTATCAAACTGGCCTACGACGGAATGACATCGCCGTAGTGCGGTGGGAGATGCCAAAAGGTTGGGAGGTCGCGGATCGGAACCTGATCGCTGCCGGCGATCATCGGGGCGCAACGGCGCGCCGAGCCCCGGCAGTCGCACGTTCGGAGCGGCGGTTGTCGAACGCTCCGATTGCTCCCGAAGGCTTTGCGAGATACGCCTTCAGCGTTTCCAGGCAGCGCGTCGCGTGCTCGGCATAGCCAATCTCCTCGTGCCGCTCCTTGTTGGGCAGCTCGATCGAGTAAACGCAGTGCGGAATGTGCGCCAGGATGCTCGCGACGTCGATGCCGCCCTCGCCGACGTAAAGGCGGGCGTCGCGCATGATGCGGATCATCTCGGCTCGTTCGGTCGGGATTTCGACCGGTGCGTCGCACAGCTGGGCGAAGTGGAACCATTCGCGCGGCACTGCGTCGAGGTCGGCCGGATTGTCGCCGGCACGGTGGAAGTGGTGCATGTCGATCATCAGCCCTGCGTTGCTCCGGTTGACCGCGTGCAGCACGTCGACCGCCTGCGCGAGGTTGGCGACAACTGCGATGGGAACGGGCTCGAGATCGACGGTCAGCCCGAACGTCCTGGCGAGGTCGCAGATCTCGCCGAACTTCTCGACGTAGAACTCGCGGTTGCCGCCCCAGATGCTCGACAGGACTGCCTTCGCGCCGAGTTCGGCCGCCACTTCCATCGCCGGCAGGTATTTCGACGGGTGCAGGCCCTCGTACACGCGCGCAAGCTCGATGTCGTGTACGCGCACGCCCGTCTCCGCCAGCGCTCGCTTCGTCTGCTTCAGCAACTGCGGGTTATCGGCCAGCGCATAGTCGGGCTCGTCGGGCAGCCCCATGAAGATGGAGCGAATGCTCACGTAATCGTAACCGGCCCTCGCCGCGATGTACGTCATTTCCGGCGGCGCGCAGCCGAGCACGGTCAGATGGGCCAGTGAGAACTCTTGCGCCATGGTGGTCGCCCCTTTTTCAGTCACCGGTCGAGACGTGGTGGACCTTCTTGCCGGGTGAGTAGATGTCCATGATGTTCCAGTGGCCCGCCGTGGGCACCGGCTCGTTCTTCATGTACACGTCGAGCACCACCGGGCGCTTCGACTTGATCGCCTTCTGCAGCGCCGGCCTGAATGCGGCGGCCGACTCGACCTTGACGCCGTCCACGCCATACGCGCGCGCGATTGCCGCGAAATCCGGCGACCACGTCGCGCCGTTCTTTTCGAACACCGTGCCGAACGTCGTCCCGTAGTGCGCTGACTCGAGGCCGGCGATCGTCCCGAACGCGTGGTTATTCATGATCACCCAGACGACCGCGATGTCTTCCTCGAACGCGGTGGCGAGCATCGCCGGGTTCTGCCCGAAGCCGCCATCGCCGACCAGTGCCACCACGACCTTGTCCGGCAGGGCTAGCTTGGCGCCCAATGCCGCCGGTGCGCCAAAGCCCATCGTCGCGTAACCGCCCGGCGTGAACACGGTGCCCGGCGTGCAGATCGGGTACTGCTGGGCCATGCCGTTCTTGTTCCAGCCCACGTCGGTGCACAGGATCGAATCGCGGGGCGCCACGGCTCGCAGGTCGGCGAGGATGCGCTCGGGCCGCATCGGCCAGGCGTCGCTCTCCATCGCCTTCCTGTTGTCGGTGACGAACTGCTTGCGGTTGGCGGCCATCTCGGCGACCAACTTCGGGCGCTGCACACCCTTGGGCGCCAGCTTGCGCGCGACGCGGTTCAGTACCTTCAGCGCTTCCTTGAGGTCCGCCACCGCGCCGATCGCCACCGGATAGTTGCGGCCTATCTCGGCCGGATCGATGTCGATATGGATCAGTTTCGTCGGCGGCATGCTGAACGTGTACTCGCTCTCCCACGAGCTGCAGTCGGCCTCGGAGAAGCGCGTGCCGAGGCCCAAGATCCAGTCGGCACCCTTGCACTTGTCGTTGATGAACTTGGTCCCCCAGAAACCGCTCATGCCGAGGATCAGCGGATGATCATCGGGCAACGCGCCCTTGCCCATCAGCGTGTGCGCGACCGGCAGCGACAGGTGTTCGGCCAGTTTGCGCATCTCGTCGGCCGCGTCGGCCAGCAGGATGCCGCCGCCGCCGTACAGCAGCGGCGTCTTCGCTGCGAGCAGCGCACGGATCATTGCTTCGGCTGCCCCATCGTCCAGCGAGGGCTTGTGCAGCGACTTCGCGTTCGCCAGCACGCGCTTGAACAGGCTGACGTCGACCTCCTTGGAGAAGATGTCCATCGGCACGTCGACCAGCACCGGGCCGGGCCGCCCGCTCTCAGCCAGCGTGAACGCCTTCTCGATGGTCTCGGGGAACAGATGCGCCGAATCCACGCGCCACGCTCGCTTCACGAACGGCCGGTAGATCTCGTACTGCGACGCGTCGGCATGCAGGTTCACTTCCTGGTGCGGATGCTTGCCAAAATAGTGCGTCGGCACATCGCCGGCAATCACCACCATCGGGATCGAGTCGAGCGCCGCATTGGCCACGCCGGTCGCGGCGTTGGTGAGCCCGGGCGACAGATGCGTCAGCAGGACCGACGTCTTTTTCGTCGCCCGTGCGTACCCGTCGGCCGCGTGCGCTGCGATCTGTTCGTGGCGCGTGTTGATGAACTTGATCTTCCTGCTCTTCGACAACGCGGCGAGCACGGCGATGTTCGTGTGGCCACAGAGGCCAAAGATGTGCTTGACGCCACGCGCCTCGAGGTACTTCACCAGCTGGTTCGCAATCTGGTTTTTCATGGAGTAGTTCCTTAAGGTGCATTGAGCTCGCGGCTTGGTCCGCGGTGAGCGGTCGTTTTAGTCGTTGCCAGGCGTTGCCGATGCGTCGGCGGGTGCGGGCACGGCGCGCCGCGCCGGTCCGCTGTAGCGATACGGAATTTCCTTCGGCATCGGACCCATGATCCTGCGGCCGCGCTGCTTCTGCTCCCACGCGTGGGCGAGAATGCCGACCGAGCGCGACAGCACGAACAGGCCGCGGCCGAGCTCCGGCTCGAAGCCCAGTTCGCAGAAGATGACGGCCGTGATGCCGTCGATGTTCATCGGAATGTGGCGGCCGGTGATCGCCTTCAGAGCATCCTCGACCGCGTGGCCGATCGCCGCCCAGCGGCCCGACACCGTCCCGGCGGCGACCGCCTTGGCGACGAGGGCGAACAGCGGCGCCGTGCGCGGATCGATCGGATGGAAACGGTGACCGAAGCCGGGCACGATCTTGTCGCCGCCGTCGCGCTGGCGCCGGATGACGGTCGTGGCCGCCGCGACCGGATCGCCGGCGGCGCCAGCCGCGGCGTCGATCACGCGGTAGAGCTCCATGCACTGCTGGCCGGCGCCGCCGTGCACGTCGTCGAGCACATTGATCGCCGAGGCCATCGCGCCATTGAGCGGCAGTCCGCAGGTCACCGCCATCCGCGAAATCGCGATGGACGGTGCGTGCGGCCCGTGGTCGACCCCCGGTACCAGCGCGGCCTCCAAGAGGTCCGACTGGCCTCGCGTCGGCAGTTCGCCGCGCAGCATCAGCCAGATCATGTCCGGAAAGCGCACGCGCCCGATCAGCTCCTCGATCGGGTAGCCGCGGATCGCGATCTGGCCCGGATGAATGTCGATGATGGCCGTGTCCCACCAGGCGCCGCATTCGGCAATCAATTCTTCGGGTGTCTTCGTCGTCATGTCAGTTCCGAAGGGCCGCCCCGAAGATCTGACGCCACCCCCTGGGGGGGCAGCAAGCGGGGCGAGCGTGGGGGGATGTTCATTTCAGTCTCGTCGAGGCTCGAGTCACGCGTGGTGTCGCCATGATTCAGGTGGTGATGGATTCGACTTCGGCTTCCATCGACGGGTCATAGAACGTGCCGAACAATTCCTGGTCCGAAGGCTTGTCCTCCTTGATCGGCACCGAGACCCAGGTGGTGTTCATGTAATGCTTCAGGTGCACGTTCTCCGACACGATATTGCCGCCCCACGTGCCGCAGCCGAGACTGGACGTCATCGGCATCCCGTTGTTGAACGCCCCGGCGTTGGCCTTCGATTGCGGCTGGCGGACCATGATCCGCGACACCGGCGCCGCCATCGCCAGGCGGTGGATGTGCTCCTGGTCGAACGAGTAGATTCCGCAGGAATGCCCCTTGCCGCCCACTTCGTAGATGCCGCGCATCATCGCCAGCGCCTGGTCGAAGCCGCTGTACTTGTAGACGGCCAGCAGCGTGGTCAGCTTCTCGCTGGAGAAGTGGTGTTCCTTGCCGATGCCGTCCCCGTGGACGATGACGAATTTGCGGTCAGGCTGGATCGTGAAGCCGGCCGCCTTCGCGAGTTGCTGCGGCGAGATGGCCACCGTGTCCGCCGTCCGATGCTGCTCGTCGTCCCACATGACGCGACGGAGCAGCTCCTTCTCCTGCGGCGACGCGAGATGGCCGCCCTCGGCCTGCAGTTGCGCGAGCAGCTTGTCGAAGATCGAGGCCTCGATGATCAGGTTGCCGTCGGCCGAACAGCCCGAGCCGAAATCCGACGTCTTGGACAGCCTCGTGTTGCGTGCCGCCTCCTCGATGTTGGCGGTCTCGTCGATGATCATCGTCGAGTTGCCCGCGCCGACGCCGTAGGCCGGCGTGCCCGAGCTGTACGCGGCGCGAACCATCGGCTGGCCGCCGGTGGCGATGATGAGGTCGGCACGCGCCATCAGCGCCTGCGACATCGGGATGTTCACTCTGGTCAGGCACTGCAGGATGTCGGCCGGCGCGCCTTCCCGCTCCAGCGCCTCGCGCATCAAACGCACCGTCTCGAACGACGTCTTCTTCGAGCGCGGGTGCGGCGAGAAGATCACGCAGTCGCGCGCCTTGATGCCGTAGATCGCGTTGCCGGCAGGTGTCAGGTCCGGGTTGGTGGTCGGCACGATGCACGCGATGATGCCGACGGGCTTGCCGTACTTGACAATGCCCTTTTCCGGCAGCTCCTCGATGATGCCGACGCTCTTCTGGCGCAACGCGTCGCGCAGCACGCCGCGAATCTTCATCCGCTTGCCCATCCGGCTCACGGCGTCGCCCAGCCCGCTCTCCTTGATCCCCATGTCGACCAGGCAGGTGAACGTCTGCTTGTTCGCCACCGCCCAGGCCACCGCCTGGCACAGCCGGTCGATCCGCGCCTGGTCGTACGTCTCGATGATCGCGAGGGCACGGCGCGCGCGCGCGAAGACCTCGTCCAGTTCCTGCTGTTGCTCCTCGGTGATGCCTTTCCTGACTTCGGGGGCGGTGGCCATCTCAAGAATCTCCTTCGTCGTTTCGATCGGTGGGCGGCGGCGCGGCGGTCATCGACTCAATATACGACCTGGGCCACCACGCGCAGTTCCTCGCTCGTGGCAGAACCAAATCCGAAGAACTCGAGATACGCAGGAATCATTTCGAACAGCATGTCGGTGCCGACCTGGATGCGGCATCCGCGGTCGCGCGCGGCCTTGAGCAGCGGCGTGATCTCGGTCTTCATGACCACTTCGCCGACAAAGGTCGTCGCCGCAAGACGCGTGACGTCGATCGGAAGCGGGTCACCCGGCCGCATTCCGAGCGGAGTTCCATTCACCACCAGGTCGCAACCGGCGGGGTCGTTCGAACCCACGTGAACCGACAGATTGGGATAGTGCCGCGAAAGCCGCACCGCAAGGGCCTCCGCCGCTGCTTCGTTCGTATCGTAAACGGTTATCGAACCCACACCCTCGGCGGCCAACGACGCCGCGACCGCCGAGCCCACGCCGCCGGCGCCTACGACGAGGCAACGCGCGCCGTCGCACCGAAAACCCTTGTGCTTCAGGCCACGCGTGAACCCGGTGCCGTCGAACATGTCGCCGAACAGCGTGCCGTCCGGCCGCTTGAGAATTGCATTGCAGGAACCCGCCACCTTCACCGTCGTCGATACCTCGTCGAGCAGCGCGACGGTCGTGACCTTGTGCGGCATCGTGACCAGTGCGCCGCGGATGTTGGTCATCCTGAACAGAGACTTCATCACGACCGGGTAGTCATCGGCCATCACACCCATGGTCACGACCACCGCGTCGATGCCGCGCTGCTCGAACCAGGGGTTGTAGATGAGGGGTGCCTTGAACGACTCCGTCGGGTAGCCGATGTGCGCAATCAGGGTTGTCTTGCCGCTTATCATCGACGGCTCCAGCGCGTCGCGTCGTTGTCGAAGCGCAGAGTAATGCGGATCACCTCGATGCGCCGCCGGCCCGTCAAGCCGGTGCAGTCACGAGCAAGGATGCTGTTCATGGACGGTCGTCACGAGGCGACGCACATTCGTCGGGCGTCGCCGTCAACCCGTGTAGCCGAAGAGTCTCGGCAGGAACAGCACGGCCGACGGGACGTAGGTGATCACCAGCAGCGCCAGGATCATGACACCGAGAAAGGGCATCACTTCGCGGATGATCTCGCGCAGCGGCACGTTCGCGACCTTGGTCATCATGAACAGCAGCAGGCCGTAAGGCGGAGTGACGAGGCCGAACATGATGTTGGTGACCGCCAGGACGCCGAAATGAACCGGGTCGATGCCGAGCGCCATCGCCGTGGGGAGCAGGACGGGAAGGATGACCAGGATGATCGTGGTGCCCTCGAGCAGGCAGCCCAAGACCAGCAGGATGACGTTGACCAGCAGCAGGAAACCGACCCGCGACAGGTCGGTCGCCGTGAGGATGGCGCTGACCGTCTTCGGGATGTTCTCGACGGTGATCACGTAGTTGAGGGCCATCGCTCCCGCGATCAGCATGCCTATGGAGACCGATGTACGCGCGCTGGAGAGGAGCGAAGCATAGACGCCACGCGCGGTGACGCTGCGGTAGAGCACACCCGCGATCAGCAGCGCGTACGCGGCGGCGACCGCTGCCGCCTCGGTAGGTGTCGTGATGCCGCTGTACAGGCAGCTGAACAGGATCACCGGCATCAGTAGCGCCGGGAACGCCTGTTTGGTGATGCGCGGCATCTCGCGCAGCGGTACTTTCGCCTCCAGCGGAAAGTTGCGGCGCTTGGCCATGGCTATGATCAAGGCCATCTGAGCGGCGCCGATCAGGAGGCCCGGAATCACGCCGGCCAGGAACAGGTAGCCGACGGACGCGTCGGAAACCAGCGAATAGATCACCAGGGGGATCGAGGGGGGAAGAATCGGGCCAATGGTGGCCGAGACGGCGGTCAGCGCCGCGGCGAACCCGCGCGTGTACTTCCCGTCGCGCGTCATCATCGACTGCATGAGCTTGCCGGCGCCGGCGGCGTCCGCGAGCGCCGAGCCCGACATGCTGGCGAAGACGATGCTCTGCGCCACGTTGACGAGCGCCAGCCCGCCGCGGAAGCGCCCGACCAGCGCGTTGCAGAAGCGCACCAGCCGGTCCATGATGCTGCCGGCGTTCATGAACTCGGCAGCGAGGATGAACAGCGGAATGGCGAGCAGCAGGAAGCTCTGCGACATTCCGTTCAGTATCTGTTCCGCCGCGGTTCCCATGTCGAGGCCGGCCAGGAACAGGTAAAGGATGGAGCCGCCGATCATCGCGTGCCCGACGGGCAACCCGAACAGACTCAGGCCCAGGATCGTCAGCAACGCGAGCGAGAAAGGGCTGGCGAGGTTCAAGGGTCGCGCCCCGCGTCCGGAGCCGCGTCTTCATCCGTGCCGCCGCGCAGCGCCGCCCAGAGCAGCCAGGCGTAACGGGCAATGGACGCAACGGTGAAGATCACAAAGATCGAGTACAGCCAATTGAGACCGATGTTGAGGTACGACGAGCGCTCGACCTTCATGAAAGCGACGTACTTGACGACCGCCGGAAGCGACATGCCGTACAGCACGACGATCGCAATCGAGATGATCACCGCCATTGCGCGGCGCGCACGCGGGCCGGCCGCCGTCAGGATAAGGTCGAGGCGGATCTCGTCCGCCTCCTTGAGCGCGAAGGCCGTGCCCCAAAGTACCAACCACAGCCAGCACAACAGCGAGAGCTCGGTGGTCCAGCCTGTAGGGAGGTTGAAGAAATACCGAAAGACGATCTGCACGATGAACGCGACGAACATGATGCCGAGCAGCGCTGCGATCACGTTCTCCGACCGGCGTTGAATCCAGGCGGCCGCGCCTAAAATTGAACTGATCATCGTCCCCGAACGTCCATGACGCCGGTCTCCGCCGGCGGGCGACCGCTACTTGACGGCGGCGATCTTGTCGAGAATCCCCGGCGCCCAGGACTTCGCCTCTTCGGACGCCAGGTACACCTTCTGCGCATAGGCGCGGAATGCGTTCAAATCCGGCGGGTACACGTCGAGCCCCAGCTTCTTGAAGCCGTCGGCGAGCTCCGTTTCGCGCTTCAGGTGCTCGGCGGTACTCCACGCGATCGCCTTGTCGGCAGCGGCCTGGAAGGACTTCTGCTTCGTGGCGTTCATTCCGTTCCAAGTCTTCAGGTTGACGGTGAGCAGGTCGAAGCCGATCAGGTGCGACGTCAGCACGATCTGCGACATCACTTCGAAAAACTTCATGTTCTGCACGTTCGGCAGCGGGTTGTCCTGGCCGTCGATCGCACCGGTCTGCAAGCCGGTATAGGTCTCGGCATAGGCCATCGGCGTCGGGTTCGCGCCCAGCGAGCGGCCCAGCAGCTGCCACGCATCGCCAGGCGGCATCCGCAGCTTGATCCCTGCCAGGTCCTCCGGCTTGTTGATCCGCTTCTTCGGCTTCAGCCCGACCTGGCGGGTACCGAAGAACGTGGGGCCGAGGATCTTCACCTTCAGTTGGTCCTCGACCTGCTTTTTCATCTGCGCGCCGAGGTCGCTCGCGAAGAACGCATTCAGGTGGTGGGCGTCGCGGAAAAGGTACGCCGACGTCAGGACCGACCACGCGGGAACCTGCTTCGAGATGTCCTGCGGCGCGACATTGCCGATCTCGAGGTTGTCCCGCTGCAGCGCGACCAGTTCGGTGCCCTGCTTGAACAGCGTGCCGCCGAGGAACGTCTCGACCGTGTAGTCGGCCTCGATTTCCTTGACAAAGAGTTTCATCATGTCGGCGCGGATGTCCTTGTCCGAGAACACGGCGGCGAAGCGCAGTTTCGGCTTGTCCTGCGCCCACGCGGGGACGATGCCCGAGGCCGCAAGCGCGGCGCCGGCCTTCAGTACGCAACGACGATCAATCTTGAATTCCATGACTTTCTCCTTGATGAGGTGCTCAACTACTGGGACTGGCAAACGGACTCCGACTTCAGCCAACTGAGAATGATGTCGGCCACTTGCCGGCGTCGGCCGGGCGCATCTCCCTTCGCGCCCATGGCCCGCTGGAAGATGGCGCCGAAGGTGTACTGATTGGTGACGTTGAACATTCCCAGCGCCGCGATCGACATGTGCACGTCGATCGGGTCGACGTCCGCGCGAAAGGTGCCGTCGGCCTGGCCACGTGCGATGACGGTGCCGAGCAGGTCGACGATGGGACGGTTGACGGTGCGCAGCACGGGGAAACGCTTCATGTGCCGGCCCTTCGCCTGATTCTCGGCGACGACGAGTCGCACGAAGTATTCGTGCTCCACGTAATAGCTGTAGGTGAACTCGACGATGCGCCGAATCGCTTCCTCCGGCAGCAGGTGGTCGAGATCGAGAAGGCGTTCGGCTTCGCGGATTTCCGCGTAGACATGCACGAGCACCGCCAGGTACAGCCTCTCCTTGCTGGCGAAGTAGTAGTTGATAAGCGCGCGGGTGGTGCTCGTGCGCGCTGCAATGGCGTCCATGCTCGCGCCTTTGAAGCCGCAGGCAGCGAATTCGGCAATGGCGGCGGCGAGAATGCGGGAGCGGTTGGCCTCGGGCGCCTTGCGCTTGCGCATGCCCGTCGCATGTGACAATCTGAGCTGTGTCGCCATGGATTCGTGTGATTTGGCAGCTTCGCAAGGAAATCTAACAGGTTCGTCAAATTCGTGCAACCTGCGCATTGATGCAACGCAAAATCGACGCGAGCAGATCCGCCGCAGGACACCGGCGGCGTCGCGCCACGTCCACCAGGCCGCCGACGCCGGCGAGAGTCGCCGCGCAATGGATTCGGCGATATCATCATGCAAGCGGCTCTTTGGCCGTGTCGCCGATGGTTCGATCTATCTTCGACTTCGACGGCAGAAGACAGGATCCCCATGACTAATGCGCTCGAGTATGAAGCGGTCGCCGAAGAGGGCACCAATCCCCTTGGCATCAGTGGCATCGAATTCATCGAGTTCGCCACGTCGAAGCCGCAGGCGCTCGGCAGCCTGCTGGAGAAACTGGGATTCCGCCCGATCGCGCGGCACCGGTCGCGGGAAGTGGAGCTCTATCGGCAGGGATCGATGAACATCGTCGTCAACTCGCAGCCCGCCGATCTTCCCCACACGGTTCGACCGGCGGAAACCCCGGTTCTAAGTGCCGTCGCGCTTCGTGTAAGCGATGCGGAGGCCGCCTTTCAGCGGGTTCGGGATATGGGAGCCTGGGAGATCCCCGTACGTGCGCGAGCCATGGAACTCAACATCCCGGCAATTCATGGCGTGGGCGAGAGCCTCATCTATTTTGTCGATCGCCATGAAGAGTTTTCGATCTATGACATCGACTTCCGCGCCATCCCGTCGGTCGAGAAGAAGCCAGCCGCTATCGGTGACCTGCATTTTTTTGGCATCGTTCAATACATCGGCGCCGACCGGACCGCCGACTGGGTATGGTTCTATTCGCAGCTCTTCGGCTTCACGCGTCTTCCAGATCGCGTGCGTTTCGGCATCATGCCCAAAGGTTCGCTGCTGCAGAGTCCCTGTCGCAGCTTTTTCCTCCAGTTGATCGAGCCCGAAGACAACGCACGTTATGCGGCGATGGAAGAGCACTTGCAGCGCATTGGCTTTGGAACATCCGATGTCATGGCGACGGCAGCGTTGCTGGAGAAGCGTGGTATCGAATTTCTCGCCTCGGAGAAGGTCCACGCGAACGACCGGGGCGCGCTCACCAAACCGTGCCTCGGCGGCGTCATATTCGAATTCGTGCACGACGAAGCGGCTATCCATTCAAAACCGCGATGATCATCCGCGACTTCGGAATGGACACCGCCTCGCTGGCGGGCCCCTTGGCGGCCAAGCTCGCCGCGGTGCGGCGGGCCGGCTTCTCGCAGGTGATGATCTCGGCCAGCGAAGTCGTCGGGCATCCCGACGGAGTCGATGGCGGCATCCGCGCCGTACGCGACAGCGGCATTGCCGTGACAGGACTGGAAACTCTGCGCGATTTCGAAGGACTCGACGGTAAGTTGCGTGACTACAAGATGGATGTCGCCAAGTCCATGCTGCGGCTCTGCCGGGCGCTCGGTGGACGCCTGCTCATCGTGGAGGCATCGACATCGAGTCACGCCAATACGGACGCCGACGCAATAGTCCGGGACCTGCGCGCATTGGCGACACTGGCGATCCCGTTGGGTGTGCGCATCGCGTTCAAGGGTGTTTCGTGGAGCCGGACGGCGAGTAACTTTGCTTCGGCGGGCGAGCTTGTGCTTCGAGCCGATTGTCGCAATCTCGGACTGGCGATCGATGCCTTCGACATCCTTACCGCGCAGATACCACTTGACGATCTCGATGCGATCGGCCCGGAACAGATGTTTGTAGTCCAATTGTCCGACTTTCAATGGCAAACACTTCACCCGACCGCGGACAACGCAGCGACCAAGACGCGATATCGCGTCTTTCCGGGCGAAGGCGCCCATGGCGAAGAGCTTGCGGCGTTCGTCGGCAAGGTCGACGCACTTGGCTATGCCGGCACTTACAGTTTCGACGTTTATAACGACGACTATCAGCAAATGCCGCCGGACGTGGTCGTCAACCGCGCGCGGCGTGCCGCCGAATGGCTCGAGGAAACGGTGCTGCGGCGAGCGCTGCCCGTGCCCAACATGGCGCACCTGCGCCGTCCGGCGGACGACTGACGTTTCGATCGCAGCCGCTATTGGCCCGAGCGAATTCGCGGCGAATTCGTCCTCGACCGCTGTCGTCGGGCGCGGCCAGGAAATGCCGCGGTGTGAGGAGCACGATCGCCGTATTAGAATCGCGATGATCAGCATGCCGGCGTACAGGCGGTGGGTCGCGATGTAGTTTGCCTGGCGAAGCCCAAGCACTCCCATCTCCCCCTCGGCCCGGCCCCGTCACCCCGTGACAACCTGAGGACGATGTCCCGTGACGACGAAACCCGATCCCTCCCCGAAGTTCGCCCGTATTGGCATGTGGATGCTTGTGGCGCTGGTCCTTCTCCTCGCCGGGCCCATGCTGGCGATGACCTTCGGACGCGCCATGGCGAGCGCCGATTGGCGCACCGCCAGTCATCGCGCGACGGGGGTCTCGCCCGACCCGGCATTGCATCGCGAGCCGATCGTCGAAGTTTTTGCGAGCCGCACGTTCGGGTGGCGCGGGGCGTTCGCCGATCACACCTGGCTGGCCGCCAAGCCGGAAGGCGCTGATCGCTACACGCGCTACGAGGTGATCGGCTGGTACGCACGCGGTGGCGGTTCGGCGCTGTCGGTCTCCGACCGGCGGGCACCCGATGCCGAGTGGTACGGCGCGCCACCGCGTCTCATTCGCGAACTGCGCGGCGCGGATGCCGCCGCCGTCATCGCGCGATTGCCGCAGGCGGTCGCCTCGTATCCCTATGCCACCGAGTATCGCGCCTGGCCAGGGCCGAACAGCAACACGTTCATCGCGCACCTGGGTCGCGCAATTCCGGAACTGCGGCTTACGATGCCGTCGACTGCGATCGGCAAGGATTACGTTTCGCTGGGCGATATCGTCGGCTCGTCCCCCAGTCACACCGGCGTGCAGTTTTCGCTGTATGGACTGGTCGGCGTCATCGCGGGCCTGGACGAGGGGCTCGAACTGAATGTGCTGGGCTTGGTGACGGGCGTCGACCTGCGCAATCCGGCGCTCAAGCTGCCTGGAATCGGGCGCGTACCGGGCGACGGTTAGCGGACAGGGCGGGAGGCCGCCCGTACCCGTTGGCGGACAGGACGGTCGTCAGCGCCCCGGCAGCGCAGATGGAGGCGCCGCAATGCGTGCGCAATACCTGGCGCACGCCACAAGCCGCACATGATGCACCGACCTTCGCGGTGCTCACCACACCCAACGCGCAACAGCAGCGCGCGCTCGAACTGGTCCAGCGGATTCGAATGTAGACAGAGGCTCGAACCCGGAACTTCGTTCAAGCACTTGTTGCAGAAGGACAAACTCGCTCGGTGGTGGCAGGAACTTCAGCTTGGCGCGTGGTTGGCGCCTCGAAAATCGCCAGCCTCCTGCTGCACGGGCGAACGCGTCCGTGCAGCTTGTCATCGGACCTCATCCACCGGCCGCTACAACTGCGCCTTGACCTGATCGACGCGGATCACCAGCGCGCCCCGCGCCCAGGGGAATTTCGCCTTCACCGCATCCACGATTTCGCCCGAGCCGACCATCTCGGCGGTGCCCGCAATGAGGTAGCCCTGGCCCGAAGTACGCGAGCCTTGCACCTTCTTGGAGGCAAGCAACAATTGAATGCGGTTGTTCTTGCGGAGATTCTGCTCCGTTTGATGATAGCGACCGGCAGGAAAAATGATCGTATCTTCCTCGATGCCCAGAGTGCGCATGTAGTCGCCCCAATTGCCGACTACGTGGGGCCCGTCGTCTCCGGAAGTGATGATCGCCACAAACTCGGTCGTCTCGCACACGTCGCGACAGTTGCCTTCAATCATTGTCATACAGGACCTCCTTGACGGTTTGACGGGTTCCACGGCAGTCCGGACCCCGCGGCAAGGCGGGAGCCATATCCGGCTCATTGCGGACGCCCCGCAGCGCCACCACTTCACGGTTCCGGCTCAAGAACCCCTCGGAGTCGGCGCGCTCGCCGGCATCCTCGGCAACGTCGCGCCGTGGGCAGTCATGCCTGCGCATCGTCCGCATGCTCTTCGGATTCCTCCGCCGCGTATGGAGGCACGGCGAGATCGTATTGCTTCATGAGCCGCCGCAGCCGGGGGCGCGATACGCCGAGGAGCTCGCAGGCGCGCCCGCGATGCCATCCTGTCGCCTCGAGGACGCGCAGGACGTGCACCTTCTCCACGTCGCGCAGCCGCCATCGCGCTTCCGGCGGGTCGCTATTGGCGAGCGGGGCGGGCACGCCGCACATCTGTCTGGGCAGCAGGTCGCAGGTGATCATGTCTACCGGGCACAGGGCCACCGCTTTCATCAGCACGTTCTCGAGCTCGCGCACGTTTCCTGGCCAGTCATACGCGTCGAAGCAGCGCAGAACCAGCGGGTCGACGCGCCATACGTGGCGACGCATCTCGTGATTGATCCGCGCGAGCAGAGTCTGGACCAGGTCCGGAAGGTCGTCCTTGCGCTCGCGTAGCGGCGGCAGGTGAATGTTAATGACCTGCAGCCGGTAGTAGAGGTCCTCGCGGAATCTGCCGTCCCGCACGCGGTGGGCGAGATCGACGTTTGTCGCGGCAATCACGCGCGCGTCGGTGGTCTGCGGCTCCCGCGCGCCGAGCGACACGAACTCCTTCTCCTGCAGGGCCCGCAGCAGCTTGGCCTGAATCGCATGGGACAGCTCGCTCACCTCGTCCAAGAACAGCGTCCCGTGGTTGGCCAAGGCGAACTTGCCGGCGCGCCGCTCGACGGCGCCGGTAAAGGCTCCTTTCTCGTGGCCGAACATGTCCGATTCGAGCAGCGTCTCCACGAGCGCCGCACAGTTGACCGCGACGAACGGCCCGGAGGGGTTCGGGCCGGTGCGGTGGATGGCGCGGGCGACCAGCTCCTTGCCGGTGCCGGACTCGCCGGTGATCAACACGGTGGCGCCGCTCGAGGCCGCCAATCCGATGGTCTTGAAGACCTCTTTCATGGTCCGGCTGTGCCCGACCATGCTGTCGCGATTGCCACCGGCGTGCTCGGCGGACGCGATCAGCACGCCTTGCGCGTCGCCGCGGGCATAGTCCAGCGCCTTGGCCACCGCAGCGTTCAGCTCCTCCAGGTCGATCGGCTTCTGGATGTAGTCGTCGGCGCCGCGCTGCATCGCCTGGATCGTGGTCTCCATGTCGTGAAACGCGGTGATCACGATCGCGTGCGCGCCGGGAAACGCCTGCTTGATCTCCGGCAGCGCGTCCAGGCCGCTCCGCCCCGGCATCCGTACGTCGAGAATGATGAGCTCTGGCGCGACGCGGCCGTGGGCGGCGAGCGCTTCGGCTGCGCTGTGCGCGACGTGCGCCTCGTGCCCTTGCGTGCGGAAGTGCAGCTGCAGGGTGCGGCAGCTGGCGAGGTCGTCGTCGACGATCAGGAATGTGCTCATGCGCCATTCCGGTTGCGGATCGCCTCGAGCGGCAACACCACCGTCACGCGCGTTCCTCCCGGATGTTCCGGCTGCAGGCGAATGCTTCCCTGGTGCTGGTCGATGATCCGCTTCGCGATCGACAGCCCCAAACCCGTCCCCTGGGCTCGGGTAGTGAAGAACGGCTCGAACACGCGGTCCGCGTGCTCGGAGGCGATTCCGCTTCCATTGTCGCAGATCTCGACCTGGATGGAAGGCCGGTCCGCCACGCCCAGGCTAAGTCGGGCATCGATGACGAGCGTGGGGTTCGCGCTCTCCCTCGCGCCAGCCGCCTGGGCGCCATTGACGATCAGGTTGGTCAGCGCCTGACGCAGCTTGTTGGCGTCGCCGTGGAGCAGGGGCAGGCCCGGCTGGTAATGGGTCTTGACCCGCACCTTGTGCTCCACGACCTCCTTCTGCGACAGCATCAACGCAGTGTCGAGCAGTTTCTCCATGCTCAGCCATTCCGGCTTCAGGGCGTCGGGCAGCGAGTAGCTGAGCAGGTCGGACAGTACCTCTTCCATGTAGCGCACCTGTCCCTGGGAGATCTCGAGCAACTCCTGCTCGGCCGCGGTGCCGCCCTGCGCTGGCTTACGACTCAGGATCTGCAACCCCATCTTGATGGAAGACAGCGGATTGCGCAGGTCGTGCGCGATCATGCTGGCGGCCCGGCCCATGGCGGCGAGCGCTTCGCTCTCGGCCATCTCGCGGTTGTGCTCGGTCACCTGCTGCTCGAGCCGCTTGTGCTCGGTGACGTCTTCCGACTCCGCAAGGAAGTGGGTGACGGTCTCCTGCGCGTCGCGGATCGGGGAGATCGCCGAACGCACCCAGAACAGCTCCCCGTTCTTCTTCTTGTTGCGAAGCACGCCCCGCCATTCGCCACCCGCGGTGATCGTCTGCCAGAGCCGCTGGTACTCCTCCGGCGCTGTCTCGCCGGACTTCAGCAGGCGCGGATTCTTTCCCATCACCTCGTCGAACGCGTAGCCCGTAACCTGGGTGAACTTAGGATTGACGTATTCGATCGCGCCTTGCAGGTCGGAGATGATGACCATCGTCGGGCTCTGCTCGACGGCGCGCGAGAGCTTGCGCAGCCGGTCGTGGGCATGCTGGTGCTCGGCGATCACGCGGGTGAGTGCTTGATTGGCGGAATCGGTCTCGCGCGCGCGCAGGCGCGCCACCTGCGCGAAGCGCACGGTAAGGGCAAGGAGCAGCGCGAGCGCGAGGCCTCCGGTCAGGGCCGCTCGCGGGAGGGGCGAGCGCTGCTCGATGAGCTCCTCCTGCGGCGAAACGCGCACGCGCCAGGTGACGCCGCCCAGCTGGACACCGGTTTCCTGGCTCCAATCCTCGGTCGACCGTCCGGCGCCCCAGTCGCGACGGTAGAGCTCCTCCCCGCCGTCGAATACGACGATCCCGTGGTGCGGCGCGATGGATTGGCCCAGGATCGTCGCGAGCGCCGCTTGCACGCGAAAGACGCCGACGATGAATCCGTCGAACGCCTCGCCCTGGAAAACCGGGACGTTGACCATGATGGCCCGATCGCTCGTGGAAAAGCTGAACGGGTGCGTGAGCGTCACGTCGCCGCGCGCGCGCGCCGTTTCGAGCGCACCGCGCTGCCGTCCGCCGACGAGCTCCGCACCCTGCAGCCCGCGCCCCGCATCCTGCGGCATGATCAAGCTCACCCGCAGATCGGGTTCCACTCGGGCGATGGCGACGTAGCCGGCGTCGTGACTGAGATAGAAATTGGCGTCGGCTTCCCATTCCGGCCGTGGCGGCCGACCGCGCATCTCCCAGCGGCGGGCCATGCGCACCAGCGCCAGGATGCGCGAATCCATGCGCGAACTGATTTCGTTCCGGACGGTCTCCAGGCTGAGCGCAACCGTGCGTTCCGTTTGGGACCGCTCCTGCGCCAACAACGCCTGCCACAAGCCGAGCGTCGCTGCGGCCACAGCGAACCCGACGACAAGGGCCGGCCACGCGGCGGTTCGCGCTTTCCTCGGGCTGCCCGCCGCGGGCGACGCGGCCGTTGCAGGCGGCGCGGCCGTTGCGGGTGTGCTCGGCCGCTCGGCGGCCGCCGATTCGATTCCCGGTGGCATGACGCCATCCTTATCCTCGCAGATGCCGCAGAGGCGGGCTGGCTTTGAGATCTTAATGCCGCATGAATCACCCCGCAACCGGTCGCAGTCAAATGCAGCGCTGTGAGCTCGCGGCGAACCCTAGCCTAGCCCAAACTCCGCAGCACGGCCGGCGTGGTCGACGAATCGAACGCGGTCGCCGATCCCGCCGACCGCGATCCTGCGAGCGATGTGTGGATACGGCGCGCCGTCGCATGCGCGCAGGTGATGCGGTCACGGACCGATACGCCGCCCCGGTAGTTGGCCGCCAGGTGCAGGCCGGACCAGTTCCGCAGGCGCTTGGTCATCGCATGCAGGCGACCGAAGTACGCGCCGTGATAGAGCGGCAAGCCGGATTCGTGCCGGTCGATCCACACCTGTTCAGGTGCCGCGTCGATTCCCAGCAGAGGTTCCAGCAAAGCCATCACCGCGTCGATGCTCCGGCTGTCGGTCCAGTCGCGCGTCTGCGGGGCGCGTGCGCCGCCCACATAGCACGTCAGCAACGCCTTGCCGCGCGGCGCGCGCGCCGGAAACGTGCTGCTCATCCACTGGCAGCCGGTGAGCGGCAGACCCTCGCTGCGGGGTACCAGGAACCCCATTCCGTCGAGCGGATGGCGAATGGCCGATCGATCGAAAGCGACGTGCACCACCGTCAGCGCGCCGTACTCGATGCCGTCCAGCAAACGTCCCAGGTCGGAATCGAGTGGGTGAAGCAGCGCCGCGGCGGCCGGAGCGGGCACGCTCAGCACGAGCTCCCGGGCCCGGACCGTCAGCTCGCGTTCGGGCATTTGGCCCGTGAGACGCCAGCCCGACCGAGTGGGCTCGAGGTGCCGCGCAGTGCACCGCGCGCGGAAGCGCACGCCGGAGGTCGCAGACAGGGCCCGGATCAGCGTCGCCATGCCTCCGTCGAAGGAGAACAGCTCGCGCACCGGAGCGGTGCCGCGCCGCAGAATCCTGCGGACACTCGCCCCGATCACGAGGCTGCCGTAGCGCTGCTCCAGCGCGACCAGCCGCGGCAGCACGGCGTGGGCGCTCGCCTGGTCGGGGTCGGATGCGAGCGGACCGGCGACGAACGGCTCCATTGCCGTCTCCAGCACCTCGCGGCCGAGGCGCCGGACGACGAACTCGCTCACGGTCTCGTCGGGATGGCCCCCGCGCGGAACGAGCGGCTCGGCGAGCAGGCGCAGCTTGCCGCGCAGGCTCCAGAGCGGCGAGCGTACGAGCGCGCCCAGGCGCATCGGAACCGACACCAAGCCACGGTTCCGGACCAGATAACGCTGGCATTGCGGGGCGCTCGGGCACGGGATCCTGGCGTCGTCGAGCCCGATGGCGGCGAGCAGCTGGCTCACCTCGGGACGGAAGTTCAGCATCATCGAGGCCGCACGCTCGGTCAGGTAGCCGTCGGCCTGCCGGGACGCGATCTTGCCACCGAGCCGGGCGTCCTGCTCCCAAACCTCGACCGAACGGCCGGACCGAGCCAGCCACCACGCCGCCGAAAGCCCGGAGATGCCTCCGCCTACGACGATGACATCCGGGTCACTCATGCGGTCCTGACGGACCGTGCCCGGCGTCTCGCCCGCCGCGGTTGCGGGCGTGGCCGGGGCAGAGAACGTCGGTGGCTTCGTCGACGATGCGCTCGGTGATCACCGTGTGCCCCCGTTCCTGGGCGTACTGCAGGATCGCCATGCGCGCCATCCTGCGCGCGAACTCCGGCACTCGGTCCATTCGCCGCTCGGCCTCGGACGTCCAGCTGGTGGTCACTGCGGCGACTGTGTGCGTGCCCGGCCGGTGCGCGCGCTGGCTCAGCAAAACCGCGCATTCGACGTTGCGCAGCAGTCGCTCGGCGTTGCCTCCGATGTCGAGTTCCGGGTCGGCATGGATGCCGAGCCTGCCGATCACCAGCAGCGCCGGCTCGACCTCGCGCAGATGCCGTTCGATTGCGGCGTGCGGCTTGCCGTCGAGAAGCGCGGTCTCGATCGCCACGCCGTGCTCGGCGGCGATGGATTCCGCGACGCTCAAGTGGCCCCGGTAGATCCTGGCAAGACCGGCGTCGATGATGTCCTCGTGCAGGCGCTCCTGGTCGGCGAAGCGGAACGTGCGACCGGCCTCCTCCGACAACACGCGGCTGATGCGGTTGAAGGCCACATAATGAAAGTGCGGATCGTAGACGGCCACCACCTGCAGCCCGACGCCCCAGGCCTGCGCCAGCGCGAGCGCGCTCAGCAAGCCGCCGTATGCGTGATCCGAGCCGTCGACCGCCGCGACGATCGGGCCGTCGGCGAGGCGCCGCTGCGGGTCCTTGATCACCAGCGTGTCGATTGCCGCTCGACGCACGACGCGTTCGCAGACGGTACCCACTCCGCCTTCCGGAACCGCGCCGAGCCCCTGGGCGCCGATCACGAGCAGGTCATGGCGCCCGCTGTTGGCTTCCTCGAGCAGCGCCCGGTAGTTCTTGCCTTCCAGGGACTGCGGCGTGAAGGGAATCGACGCGGCGCGGCAGGCGTGCGCCGCCTGATCCAGATACGAGTCGGAGATCAGGGTGAGTCCGCGGGTGATGAGCTCGTTGTGGATCTGGCGCTGCTCCTCGAGCGCCTGCTCCTGGCGGTATTGCTGCGGCAGCCCCCCTTCCATCTGGCGGAAGCGCAGATCGTGCAGCCGCGCCGCATAGACGTGGATTCCAGTGACCTTCGCATGCGCAATCTCCGCCAGCGCCACTGCTTCGCTCACGCCACGATTGGAGTGATCGGAGCAATCCGCCGCCACCAGGATCGCACGATAGAGCGATGGCGCCGCGGTCGCCGCGTCGGCTCGCGCCGGGCCGGCGTCCGGAGCGCCAAGCGCTTCCCGTTCCGAGTACGCCGCGCTGCCGCCGTCCATAGCACCTCGATTCGATCGCCGCGCCCGCGCAGTCGCGTTTTTGGCGCACCCACTCGTTTGCTTGAGTATGACTCGCAGAATCCATGCCAGTGCCCGCGGGTGTCCGGGATGAATCGCAAGATCAATGGATTGACGATCCCTGCGCGAAGGCAGCTGATTGAAAGCGCGCGGCGGCTGTGAACGATTCGTTCAATGCTCATGTCGCGCGCACGATCGGATGAGACGAAACGTTCAGGCCCGTGCGCGCCGGCGTGACCGCAACGGGCACCGGCATTTAGCGCTAGTCCGTGATTCTTCCGGGCAATTTCGCTTGGCAGCGAAGCTGCGCGCCGCTGGTGCGATTGTTGCTGAGGAGTTCTCCAGCGGGCCGCTCGAACGAACGCAAGAGAAAGGAGGGGCGCCGGAATGGGAAGCACGCCAGCGTGGGTCAATCGCATCGTCGGAGTGCTGGTGGCCGGATGCCTGCTCGTCGTCGCCCAGTGCGTGTACGCGCAGGGGCTGCCGGCCGGGCCGGAATACCGGTCGGTGCTGGGCATGGACAGCCGCCTCGCGGTATGGATCGCGGCTCAGCTGCATCTGATGTTTGCCGCCTTCGTGCTGGCGGTCCCGATGTTCGCGCTGTTCATCGAGTATCTCGGCTGGCGCGTCGCGAAGACCAACCCCCGCGAAGCGCAACGCTACGACTGGCTCGCCCACGAGATGGCGCGCCTGCTGCCCGCCGCCTATTCGCTCACCGCGATCACCGGGGCCTTGCTCGGGTTCCTGCTCTTCACCGCGTATCCGAAGTTCATGGCTTACATGACCGGGATCTTCGGGCCGACGTTCGTCGTGTATCCGCTGTTCTTCGTAGCCGAGACGCTGTGCCTGTACCTCTGGTACTACACCTGGGACCGGTTGCAGGGCGAGCGCAAGTGGCTGCACCTGTGGCTCGGGCTGCTGCTCAACGTCTTCGGCACGATCGTGATGTTCATCGCCGACGCGTGGGCGACGTTCATGATGACGCCGGCCGGCGTCGACCAGCAGGGCGCGCTCATCAGCCTGTACGACGCGGTCTGGAACCCCGGCTGGATGCCGCTCAACATCCATCGCCTGGTCGCCAATATCACGTTCGGCGCCTTGCTCTGCTCGGCATACGCAGCCTACCGGTTCCTGATCGCGACCCGCGAGCAGGACCGGGCGCTGTACGACTGGATGGGCTACACCGGCAACCTCATCGCATTGTTCACGATGCTGTTCCTGCCCTTCGCCGGCTACTATTTCGGCTTCGAGCTGTTCGCCTTCTCCGCCACCTACGGCGTCACCCTGATGGGCGGCGTGCTGTCGTGGTTGTTCATCATCCAGGCGATCGTGATCGCGGTGCTCTTCATCGGCGCCGCCTACTACTCCTGGCTCGGACTGCTGCGCATCCCCGGCTCCGAAGCGCAGCAGCGCTGGAGCCCGGTGTTCAATGTGGCGCTGATCAGCGGCTTCGTCGTGTGGGCGACGCCGCACACCATGGCCGCGTCGATCGAGGAGTCCACCGGGGGATTCCATCCGATTCTCGGCGCGCTCGGCGTGATGGCGCCGAAGATGATCGCCGTCACGCTGGTGCTGGTGGTGCTCTACGCGAGCTACCTGCTCTATCGCCGCGCCGGGCGCGAGACGACGGTGGCTTGGCATCGGCAGGGCACCACGATCCAGTGGAGTCTGGTGGGATTGACCGCGCTCGCCATCACGGCGCTCGGCGTGTACGGGTACTTCGCTCCGGCGGAAGTGCGGATCAAGACCTCGATCTGGCAGATCATCGTCCTCATGATCGGGATCGTGGCGACGTTCGCCCTCGACCTCGTGCTGCTGCGCGGCGCGCGGACGGTGGCGGAGGTGCGCTGGGGCACGCTGCCGCGGCGCGGCCACTACGTGCTGATCATGCTCGCCTTCGTCATCGTCTGGCTGATGGCGCTGATGGGCTATGCGCGCAGTGGCGTGCGCCTGAACTGGCACGTCTACGGCATCCTGCAGGACACCTCGCCCGGCGCCGGACTGCCCAGCCTGGGCGAGGTCGCGGTGATCATCACGGCGATCACCTTCATCTTCTTCGTCATGCTCGCGGCTGCCTTTGCCATCTCGGGTCTGGCGAAAGCGCCTGACGCGGCGTCCGGCGGCGATGGACGCGCGCCGGCGCTCGCTCCGAGCGGGGAGGGCGCATGAGCCGGACGCTTTCGTACGCGACGCCATTCGTTCCGGCATTCCTGGCCATCGGATTCTTCGTCTGGTTCGCGAATTGGATCCCGCAGACGCGCTGGGAGCCGCCGAAGGCGCAGGAGATCAGCGCAGCGCTTACACCAGTCGAATTGGCTCAGATCGGGCAGACGATCGTGCGGCAACGCGGCTGTCTCGCCTGCCACACGATCGAGCCCGGTGCAGGTGTGAAAGGCGCCGGGCGTGGGCCCAATCTCGCCGGGATTGCCGTGCGCCGCGCGCAAGGGGTGACGGGCGGTCCCGACACCCAGATCGGATACTTGGCGCAGGCACTCTACGAACCCGGCGCCTACCTGGTCGAAGGCTTCGCGAACATCATGCCGCCCTCGACCTCGGCCCCCACCAATCTCGGCTACGAAGAGGCGGTGGCGGTGATCGCCTATCTGCAGTCGCTCGGGAAGACGCCGACGGTGAAGGTGGGCGATGTCCCCAGGCCGACGGCGAGCGCGACGAGCGCGCCAAGCGCCCAGCCCGCCAGCGCGGCGACCGACGATCCGGTTGCCATGTTCACTGCGCTCACCTGCGACGGCTGCCACAGTCTCAAGGCCGGCGAGACGAAGATCGGGCCGGCGTTGGACGCAGCCGGCATGCAGCAGGCAGCCGCCGAGCGCGGCATCAGTCTTGAGGCGTTCCTCATGGAATCGATCGTGAATCCCAAGACGTATGAACGGCAGGGCTTTCCGAGCGGCGTGATGCCGCAGGATTACGGGACGCGACTGAACGCGGCGCAGCTCGACGCGCTGGTGCGATATCTCGCCGCGCAAGGCAGGCGGTCATGAAGCTCGGCGCCTTCCATCTGCCGCTCCCGACCCGCGCCTTCCTGGTGCTGGCCGGGCTATTCCTGTTCTTGAAGCTGCTGCGTCCCGTGATTCCGGGCAGCGTGATCGTCCTGTACATGGGGTTCGTGATCGCCGGAATCGTGATCCACGTCACCTTGCGCGACGAGCGCATGCGCGAGTTCGCCGATTTCTTCATTGCCGAATCCGCAGGCGAACCGGCCGCAATTCGGTTCCAGCGCTGGGGCCTGCTGGCGGTTATCCCGCTCGTGATCGGATGGTCGGTGTACGACGCGCTGCGCCCGACCTACGCGCCGCCGGTGGAGATCTTCCAGCGCCATCCCACCGTCGGCGAAGAGATCCTGGGGAGCATCAAGGTGCCGGACTGGGCGGCCGAGCCCGCGAAATGGAACCCGGAAGCCATCGCGCGGGGCAAGGTGCTCTACGAGGCGAACTGCGCCGTCTGCCATGGCGAGAAACTCGATGGCCAGGGACCCGCGGCCGAAGGCTTCCGCTACCCCATCCGCCCGGCCAATTTCCAGGACGCCGGCACGATCGCCCAGCTCACCCTGCCCTACGTGTATTGGCGACTCACCGTGGGCGGCATCCAGAACCAGTTCAACAGCGCGATGCCGCGCTGGACCACGCCGGCCGATGACCCGGAGGCATCCACGCTTC
Organism: Burkholderiales bacterium; assembly: GCA_020853025.1. GTDB lineage: Bacteria > Pseudomonadota > Gammaproteobacteria > Burkholderiales > Casimicrobiaceae > VBCG01. The sequence continues at coordinate 204,473 of JADYZP010000039.1, read as the reverse complement.
ACAGCTACGACTTCACCGCGGATGAAGCGTGGAAGGTGATCATGTATCTCTACCGCGCAACCGGCTATGAACCGCGGCGGTGACCCTGAATAGGCGCAGTCCAAGAGGACGCCACTAGCCATGGACGAAAAGAAGCTATCGCGCAGGCAGTTTCTGGGACGCGCCGGCGCCGCAGCGATCGGCGCGGCTGCTGCGGGCAACGTGCTGCCGGCGTTCGCCGCGCGCAACCTCGCACCGGCGGCCGGCGTCGGAAATCCACTGGAGCACTACCCGGACCGTGACTGGGAGAAGGTCTATCACGACCAGTACCATTACGATCGTACCTTCACCTTCATCTGCGCGCCGAACGACACCCACATGTGTCGCATGCGCGCGTTCGTGCGCAACGGCGTGGTGACGCGCATCGAGCAGAATTACGACGTCCACAAGTACAAGGACCTGTACGGCAACCAGGCCACCTACGCGTGGAACCCGCGCGGGTGTCTCAAGGGATTCACCATGCATCGGCGCATGTACGGACCCTATCGCGCCAAGGGCCCGATGATCCGAGCCGGGTGGAAGGAGTGGGCTGACGCCGGCTTCCCGTCCTTGTCAGACACGCCCTCGCTGCGCACCAAGTACAAATTCGATTCCAGAGGCACCGACAAGTTCGTCCGCATGTCGTGGGACGAGGCAAGCACTTATGTCGCCAAGGCGCTGATCGCCATCGCGCGTACCTATAGTGGCGACGACGGCCGCCGGCGCCTGATCGAAAAAGACCGCTATACCGCGGAGATGCTGGAGCACTGGGAAGGCGCCGGCACGCGCACCATGAAGCTCGGCAGTTCGTTGCCGCCGCACGGGGTGGTCGGCAAGTTCGGTACGTTCCGCATGGCCAACCTGCTGGGGCTACTCGATGCGAACGTGCGCAAGGTGGGTCCCGACAAGGCGAAGGGCGGGCGCGAGTGGTCGGAATACACCTGGCGCGGCGACCAGGCGCCGGGGCAACCCTTCGTGCACGGGCTGCAGACCTCCGACATCGACCTGAACGACCTGCGCTTTACCAAGTTCACGGTGCAAGTGGGCAAGAACCTGATTGAAAACAAGATGCCCGAGGCCCACTGGCTCACCGAAATCATGGAGCGTGGCGGGCGCATCGCGGTCATTGCACCGGAATACAACCCGACCGCGACGAAGGCCGACTACTGGATTTCGGTTCGTCCCGGCCTCTCCGACACCGCCATTTTCCTTGCCGTCACCAAATACCTGATGGACAAGGGCTATTACGATGAGGCCTTCGTCAGGCAGTTCACCGATTTTCCGCTGCTGGTGCGCACCGATACGCTGAAGCGCCTGAAGCCCCAGGACTTGTCCGCGGGCTACCGCAACCGTGACATCTCGGCCGGGCCGAGCTTCAGGATCCAGGGCATGACTGCCGAACAGCGCGAGCGGGTGGGTGATTTCGTGGTCTTCGACCGCAAGTCGGGCGGCCCGAAACCGATCACGCGCGACGACGTGGGCGGCAAGCTCACGACGCTCGGCGTCGAGCCGGAGCTCGCGTGGCAGGGGAAGGTGAAGCTCGCGAGCGGTGCCGAAATCGAGGCCATGACCGTGTGGCAGATGTATCGGATGCACTTGCGCGACTATGACCTGGAAACGGCGAGCGATATCAGCGGTGCCTCGAAGGAACTGATCGAGCGCCTGGCGAAGGATTTCGGGCGGCGCTTTTGGGATCCGGATTTCAAGGGCAAGCCGCGCGAGGCCTATCCGATTGCGATCCACTACGGCGAGGGCATCAACCATTACTTCCACGCCACGCTGCACAATCGCGCGGTGTGCCTGCCGCTGATGCTGGTCGGCAGCATCGGCATCCCGGGCTCGGGTGCGCACACCTGGGCCGGCAACTACAAGGGCGCGCTGTTCCAGGGCTCCGCCTGGTCCGGCCCCGGTGTCGGCGGCGCCTACGTGCGGGAGGATCCATTCAACCAGGTGCTCGATCCTCACGGCAAGATCCGGCCGGAAAACATCCGCGGGCTAGAGCACGGCGAGGAGATGAGCTACTGGGGATTCGGCGAGAAGCCATTCGTCGTCGACACGCCGGCAGCGGGACGCAAGATGTTCACCGGCAAGACCCACATGCCGAGCCCCACCAAGATGATGTGGTACAACAACGCGAACCTGCTGAACCAGGCCAAGTGGATCTACCACCTGCTGGTGAACGTCAATCCGAAGATCGACCTGATCATCGACCAGCAGGTGGAATGGACCGGCTCAGCCGAGTATTCCGACGTCGTCCTGCCGGCCAATACCTGGCTCGAATTCCAGACCCTCGAATGCGGCGTCTCGTGCTCCAATCCGTTCCTGCAGATCTGGGGCGGGGACGGCATCAAGCCGCTCTACGACTCCAAGGACGACGGCATGATCTTCGCGCTGGTCGCGGAGAAGCTCGCCAAGCTCACCGGCGACAAGCGCTTCCGCGATCACTGGAAGTTCATGCTCGAAGGCAAGCCGGAAGTCTATATCCAGCGGGTGCTCGACAATTCCACGACCACTCAGGGCTACACGGTTGCCGACATCATGGCCGGCAAGTACGGCGAGCCGGGCGCCGCCCTGATGCTGTTCCGCACCTATCCACGGGTGGCCTTCTACGAGCAGGTGCACGACAGCATTCCGTTCTACACGGATACCGGCCGGCTCAATGCCTACACCGACATTCCCGAGGCAATCGAGTATGGCGAGAACCTCGTGGTGCACCGCGAGGCCCCGGAAGCGACGCCCTACCTGCCGAGCGTCATCGTCTCGACCAGCCCCTTTATCCGGGCAAAGAACTACGGGATCACCCCGAAGATGTTGCAGGAGAAATCGCTCGACGCGGACCTGCGCGCCGTCGCCAACAACAAACTGTCGTGGCCGGAGGTCAAGAAGACCAAGAACCCGCTGTGGACGCAGGGCTTTCGCTTCTTCTGCATGACCCCGAAGAGCCGGCACACCACCCATTCGTCATGGGCGACGGTGGACTGGAACTGGATCTGGAGCACCAATTTCGGTGATCCGTACCGCATGGACAAGCGCTCGCCCGGCGTCGGCGACTGGCAGGTGCACATGAATCCGCAGGCAGCCAAGGACCTCGGCATCGAGGACGGCGACTACATCTACATCGACGCCAACCCGGCGGACCGCCCGTACGCCGGCTGGAAGCAGACGGATGCGCGCTACAAGGCATTCCGGTTGCTCACCCGGGTGAAGTACAACCCCGCCTATCCCTACGATGTGGTCATGACCAAGCACAGCGCTTGGATCGCTACCGAGCGCACCGTCCTCGCCCATGAAACCCGGCCCGACGGGCGGGCGCTGGCAGCGGACACCGGCTACCAGTCAAACTTCCGCTACGGCTCTCACCAAAGCGTGACCCGCGGCTGGGCGCCACCCATGCACCAGACCGACAGCCTGTTCCACAAGAAGGCGGGCAGCATGTCATTTGTTTTCGGCTTCGACGTGGACAACCACGCCGTCAACACCGTGCCGAAGGAAACGCTGGTGCGCATCGAAAAGGCCGAGCCCGGCGGGCGCGACGGCAAGGGGCCGTGGGAACCGGTGAGCACCGGGTATACCCCGGGGCACGAGAGCGACGTGATGGCTCGCTACCTTTCGGGCGCCTTGACCAAGGTGCGGGGGAAAGCATGACCAAGCCGGCGGATTTCACGGATCCGATGGAACTGGTGGGCGTGCCGGTTCCCGGCGGCGATTCGCACGCGATGGCCGAATGCCTGGTGGAGGAGTATCTGCTCCTCGGCTGGGACGAACGGCAAGTGATGCTGCTGTTCACACGTCCGTGTTTCCGCGCCACGCATCGCATCTACCGGGAGAAGGGCGAGGCATACGTGCGCTCGCTGATCCAGGAGGTCCGCGTCAAATGGACGCGCGATTCAAGCCGTGGGGAGCCGCTCGATGCCTGACGCTTACAACTGGCAGCTTGGCCGCAAGATGCATTACCCGCATCGGGAAGCGCACCCGCGCTCGCAATTTGCATTCGTCTTCAACATCAACCGCTGCATCGCGTGCCAGACCTGCACCATGGCGTGCAAGTCCACCTGGACATTCTCCAAGGGCCAGGAGTACATGTGGTGGAACAACGTCGAGACCAAACCCTATGGCGGCTACCCGCAGTCCTGGGACGTCAAGCTGCTGGCGATGCTCGATGCGGCGCACAAGAAGTCCAACCGCGAAGCGACCTGGAATGGGACCAAGGCCGGCGCTGCCGGTACGCCGTACGGGACCTACGACGGCATGACCATTTTCGAGGCCGCGCGCGCGGCGGACCAGCGCAACGAAGTCGCCGTGGGCTACGAGCCCACGGACGAGGAATGGCGATCTCCCAACTTTTACGAGGACGCCGCCACAGGCTCCAAGGATCTGCGTGCGAGCCACAACATGGCACCGGCCATGCTACCCGAACATGCGACCTGGTTCTTCTATATGCAGCGCTTGTGCAACCACTGCACCTATCCGGCGTGCCTCGCCGCCTGCCCGCGCGGCGCGATCTACAAGCGGCCCGAAGACGGCATCGTGCTCATCGACCAGAGCCGCTGCCGCGGCTATCGCAAGTGCGTGGCGCAGTGCCCGTACAAGAAGCCGATGTTCCGCTCCACCACTCGCGTGAGCGAAAAATGCATTGCCTGCTATCCGCGCATCGAGGGCAAAGACCCGCTCACCAAAGGCGAGCCGATGGAAACCCGCTGCATGGCCGCATGCGTCGGAAAAATACGGCTCCAGGGATTGGTTGGCATCGGCGAGGATGGGAGCTGGGTCGAAGACCGCAACAACCCGCTTTATTACCTCGTCAAGGTGGAAAAGGTGGCGCTGCCGTTGTATCCCCAGTTCGGTACCGAACCCAACGGCTACTACATTCCCCCGCGCTGGGTGCCGCGGCCATATTTGAGGCAGATGTTCGGACCCGGCGCCGACGAGGCCATTGAAAAGTACAGCCACCCGTCGCGCGAGCTGCTGGCGGTGTTGCAGCTGTTCCGGGCGTCCCAGACAATCCTCTTCAAATACGAGATTATCGAGGGCAAAAAGGTCTTCGACGCCACGACCGACGGCAAGAAGTGGGAGATGTACAACGACACGGTCATCGGCTACGGCAAGAACGGCAAGGAAGTCGCCCGGGTCACGGTCGAAGAGCCGAAGTTCGAACGTCCGGCGAAGCACTACAACTCGATCTAGGAAGCGGATTCGCGATGAGCGCAATGGAGGTCATGGCCAGACCGCAAGCCCGCAGCCAGGTGTACGCGTTCCTGGCGCTCGCGCTATCGTATCCGGACGCTGCGCAGCCGATCTCGCTCAAGCAGCAGTACGACCTGCTGCCGGGCAGTCTGGAAATGCTTGCCGACCCGCCCGTCAGCGAAGCAGTGGGTGCGCTGCGCCCGGCCATGGCAGCGTTATCCGCCGCTTCGCTCGAAGACGCCTACACGCGATGCTTCGGTCATGCCATGTCCAAGGACTGTCCGCCCTACGAAGCCGAGTACGCCCAGGCGCACATTTTCCAGAAAACGCATACGCTCGCCGATATCGCCGGCTTCTATGGGGCTTTCGGATTGGATCTGGCCGCCGATTCGCACGAGCGCGTAGATCACATTAGCGTGGAGCTCGAGTTCATGCACTTCCTGTGCCTGAAAGAGGCCTATGCGTTGGCCAACAATCATCCGGACGAACAACTCGCCCTGTGCCGCGAGGCGCAAAGCAAGTTCCTGCGAGACCATGTTTGCCGCTGGGCATTTGGATTCGCGCGCCGCCTGTGCGCCAAAGCGGGCGCTACCCTGTATCAAGAACTGGGCCAACTGCTTGCCGTCTTCCTGGAGGCGGAATTGCGAGCGCTGGGATTGAAGCCCGCCCAGGTCGCTGGCCCGGACATAGTCGAGGAAGGGTCTCAAGCCTTACCCGAACAGGGCACGGGCGAGCGGTCGAGTTGTGAAACGTGCTTTGACCGTGAGGGAATGCGATGACCGCGAACAAGCCCGAGAAGCAACGTCGGCTACTGCTCGGCGCGCCCTTTGCCGCAACGGCGGGCTGGCTGTTGCTGCCGGCCCGCCGCGCCCACGCGCAGCAGAAGGCGTCCCTCCTGGCGAGGGCGGTGGCGCAGGTTCCGACTTCGCCTGAGGACGCGGCGTGGGCAAGCGCCGACGCCCTCGACGTTCCGCTATCGCCGCAGGCGGTGGTCAAGCCGCGGATCTACGCGGTGTCCGCGACCGGCTTGGCGGTGCGCGCGCTCTACGACGAGAGCCGGCTCGCGCTGCGGCTCGAGTGGCGGGATGCAGCAAGCGAGACGATGAAGGGCGGCGTGAGCGCGTTCCGGGATGCGCTTGCCCTGGAGTTCCCCTCAGATCCGAAAGCGGGCATCCCGTTCTTCGGCATGGGGGAAGCCAACCGCCCGGTCACGATCTATCAATGGAAGTCGGATTGGCAGCCGGCGCCGAACAACGATGTGGATGAGAGATACCCGAACATGGCGGTCGACTGGTATCCGTTCTCCGGGCGCGGCCCCGGTGAGATCGCCGAGCCGTCGGACTACGGTGGCAAGGACGGCGACAAGGCGTTTCTCACTTCCTGGGCGGCCGGCAACACGCTCGCCGATCCGGCGCTGCAGGCGCAGCGGTCGGTGGAGAAGCTGGAGGCGCGCGGGTTCGGAACCGTTACGCCGGTCGCCGACAACCAACAGGACGGCGAAGCCAAGGCTGCGTGGAAGGACGGCGTGTGGACGGCGGTCGTCAGCATTCCACGCGCCCAGGAGCAGTTCACCTTTGCGCGCGGCCAGACCGTCCCGGTCGCGTTCGCCGCGTGGGATGGCGCAAAGAGCGAGCGCGGTGGGGAGAAGGCGGTCTCGACCTGGTATTTCCTCAGCCTGGAGCAACCGGTCGGCGTCTTCACCTATGCGGCGCCGCTGCTGGCCGTGGCCGGTGTGGCTGCGATCGAGCTCGTCGGACTGCGGCGGCTGCGCGCGCGTCGCACGTCGCACGGGGCGGACGAACCGCCCGGCGCCGATTGACGGGGATGGAACGCGGAATTACGCGCGCCTCTCGGGACGCGGCCACGATGATGCCTGCCGCAGCGCCCACGTCCCTTCCTCAGCCCCCCTACATCGTCTCCTGGAACCTGACGCGCCGGTGCAATCTCGTCTGCGCGCACTGCTATCTCGACGCCGTGCAGCGGAAGACGCAGGCTGGTGACGAGCTGGATACGGAGGACGCGCTCACCGTGATCGGCCAGCTCTCGCAAATGGCGCCTGGCGCCATGCTGGTGTTGACCGGCGGGGAACCGCTGCTGCGATCGGACCTCCCGCGACTGGTGAAGGCGGCCGCAGACGGCGACCTGATGCCTGTCGTCGGCACCAACGGCACGCTGCTTGATGCGGCACGCGCCCGGGTCCTGAAGGACGCGGGGGCTGCGGGCGTGGGGATCAGCCTGGACTCGTCGGCGCCGGAGTTCCACGATCGGTTGCGGGGAGCGCCGGGCGCGTGGGCCGGCGCACGCCGTGGGATCGCGGTGGCGCGCGAGGCCGGGCTCGCGATCGTGGTGCAGGCTACGGTGTTCGAGGACAACCGCGGCGACCTCGGCGCGCTCGCAGAGCTCGCGGCGCAGGCCGGCGCCATGGCGTTCAACGTCTTCTTCCTCGTGTGCACCGGGCGTGGCGTGACGCAGACCGATCTCGCGTCCGCGAGCTACGAGGAGACGCTGCGCGAGATCGTCCGGCTGCAGGGCCGGCACCCCGGCCTGAAGATCCGTGCCCGATGCGCACCCTACATGCGCCGGCTGCAGGGTCTGCACGCGGGCGAGAGTGGCGGCGGCTACGCCGACTGGTCGAGCGCATGTCTCGCAGGCCGGCGCTATTTCCGTATCACCCCGCAGGGGCAGGTGACGCCCTGCCCTTACGTTCCGGCGGCGATCGGCGATCTGAGAACGCAATCGCTGCAGCAGATCTGGACCGGTCACCCGACGTTGCACGCCCTGCGCAACGAGTTGCCGGGCGGGAAGTGCGGCACCTGCGATTTCCGCTACAGCTGCGGCGGCTGCCGCGCGCGGGCGCTGGCGCAGCACGGAGACCTGCTCGCCGAGGATCCGAAGTGCGCCTACGTGCCGCCGCCCGGGCGCGCACCGGAAACGCCGGCAGAATCCGGGCAGCGCCGGCGCGTGGAGTGGGAGCCCGATGCGGATGCGCGACTGCTACACATCCCTGCATTCGTCCGCGGCACGGTGAAGGCGATGCTCGAAGAGCGCGCCGCCGGCGAAGGGATCGATCGGATCACGGTCGAGTTCGTCTCTCGACACCGTCCACCGGCTGCAGTGCTGGACCGCCTGCGTTTCCGAGTCCGCACGCACGAGCCGATCGATTGACGCGCTTGCCCGATTCTGCAAGAGCATCGCGCCGACACTTAACCGAGATCGGATGGCGCGGGGGCGCCGCGCGATCTTTTGCGTGATCACCGCCGCCGGCGTCGAGCTTCGCGTCAGGCGCCGTCGCGATCGAGTGCGAGCCGTCCCGGTCCGAACGCCCACACCATCAGCATGCCGCCCATGATCGTCACGTTTTTCAGGAAATTGGTCTGCTGCGCCATTACCTGCTCCGGCGGCGCCGTCCAGAAATCGTGGAAGATCACCGTGACCGGAATCAGGAACAGGAAGAACGCGAGCGCGGCCCAGCGCGCCTTGAAGCCGACGAGTAGCAGCAGGCCGCCGCCGAGTTCGACCAGGATCGCGCCGATCGCCATCAACTGCGGCAGCGGAATGCCCTTGCTCGCGATGTAGCCGACGAGGCCGTCGAAGCCGGTGATCTTGCCGAAGCCCGCGTAAATGAACATCGCCGACAGCAGGATGCGGGCGACGAGCGCCGCGACGTCACGATTCGTATTCATGGCAGTTTCTCCTTTGGGTGGAAAGCAAAGTATCGACAAGCGGCACTAGGGAAGATCAAAAACCAGTACCTCGGCCGCCTTGCCCTGCTCGATGCGCACGGCAGGCTCGCCTTCGATTCGCAGCGCGTCGCCGGCATTCAACGAAGCGTCGTTCACGCGTACGCCGCCGCGCGCGACATGGACATAGGCGCGACGGCCCGGAGCCAGAAGATGCACGGCGGACTCGGCGCCATCGAACAGGCCAGCGTACAACCGCGCGTCCTGGTGGACGACGACGGCGCCCCCTTCCCCGGCCGGTGCGGCCAGCAACGCGAGCTTGCCGCGCTTCGCCTCGGATTCCACACGCGCCTGTTCGTAGGATGCCGGGATGCCGCGTTGCGCGGGCTCGATCCAGATCTGCAGGAAATGCACGTCGTCGGTCTTCGACGGATTGAATTCGCTGTGCTGCACGCCGCGGCCGGCGCTCATCCGCTGCACGTCGCCCGGCGTGATGATGGAGCCGTTGCCCATGTTGTCCTGGTGCGACAGCTGGCCTTCCAGCACATAGGAGATGATCTCCATGTCGCGGTGGCCGTGGGTGCCGAAGCCCATTCCCGGCTGCACGCGGTCCTCATTGATCACCCGCAGCGGGCCGAAGCCCATCTGCGCGGGGTCGTAATAGTCGGCGAAAGAAAAGCTGTGGTGGGAATCGAGCCAGCCATGATTGGCATGGCCACGGTCGCCAGCGGAACGCAGGGTAATCATTCTAATCTCCTGGATAAGCGGCGGTGACCCTGGTCGGGCAGCGGCGCCTCACGTGACCCATGATAGCGTTGCGGAGTTCGGCGCGGAAGCAGACAATTATGTCGCTTTCATTCAAACATTTTGAATATGGGACTCTCGCTCGACGCCCTGGCCGTGCTCGATGCCATCGAACGGCGCGGCAGTTTCGCCGCCGCCGCGCTGGAACTCGACCGCGTGCCGTCGGCGATCACCTACACGGTACGCCGGCTGGAAGACGAGCTCGACGTGCTGCTGTTCGACCGCCGCGGCCATCGGGCGCGATTCACGCCCGCTGGACGCACGCTGCTGGACGAGGGCCGCCGGCTGCTCGTAGCGGCCGGCGAAATCGAGCGGCGCGTGCATCGCGTCGCCACCGGCTGGGAGACGCAGTTGCGCATCGCCGTCGATACGCTGATCCCGCTGTCGCGCGTGTGGCCGCTGGTGGCGGCGTTCTACGCCGAGTGCGTCGCACGCGACGCCATGCACACCCAGCTCAGGATTTCCCGCGAGGTGCTGGGCGGCGCCTGGGACGCGCTGGCGGAGGGGCGCGCCGACCTGGTGCTGGGCGCGCCCGGTGACGCGCCGCCCGGTGGCGGCTACCGCATGCGGATGCTGGCCGAGATGACCAGCGTATTCGCCGTGGCGCCGGGACATCCGCTCGCCGCCGCGGTCGGGCCGCTTTCCGAAAGCAAAATCGCGCGGCACCGCGGCGTCGTCGCCGCCGACACCTCCCGCCAACTGGCGCCGCGCTCGCTCGGCACACTGTCCGGCCAGGAGACGCTCACGGTGCCCGACCTCGAGGCGAAGCTCGCCGCGCAGGTCGCCGGGCTCGGCTGCGGCTTTCTCCCCTATCCGCTCGCGGCCGATGCGGTCGCATCCGGCCGGCTCGTGGTGCGCAGCGTCGAAGTGCCGCGTCCGCCGGGCCGCGTCCACCTCGCGTGGCGCGCGCAGCGCCCCGGCAAGGCGCTCGCGTGGTGGATCGACGCCATCACGCGGGCGGACTGGCGCTTTCTCGCGCTCACCGCGCTGCCGTCCGCCGCCGCGCCGCTCGCGCGCGGACGCGGCGCCAAAACTGCCAGCACAGCGTCGCGGCCAGCAAGGAGTCGTGGCTGAGGATGGGCCTTCGTTGGCGTCGATCGCGTCTTGTCAGGCGCACTACGAGATGAGTCAGCGTGCCGGTGATGTTCACTCGCCGTAGCGCCTTAGTGCCATAGCGTCCGCTAGTCGTCCAGTTGAAGTCACCCAGTTGTATTGCCGGAACGCTTCCCACGCTATCGCGGCCTTGGCGGACGATCCAAATCCAAAATTGGACCAACGGGAACAATGCCGTTGGGATTGATGGTGCCGTGGCTGCGGTAGTAGTGCTGCTTGATGTGGTCGAAATCCACTGTGTCGGCAACGCCCGGCCATTGGTAGAGCTCGCGCGTGTAGCTCCACAGGTTTTCGTAATCCACCAGACGTTTCAGGTTGCACTTGAAATGACCGTGATAGACGGAATCGAAGCGGATCAACGTCGTGAATAAACGCCAGTCGGCTTCGGTGATTTGGTCGCCCACCAGATAACGCTGATGGCCGAGCTTGACTTCAATCTCGTCCAGCGCCGCGAATAGTTTACGCACCTCGTTTTCATAGACACTCTGATCGGTGGCAAAGCCGGCCTTGTAGACACCATTGTTGATGGCATCATACGTGTAGGCGTTGATGGTATCGATCTCGGGCAGCAAGTCCGCAGGTACATAGTCTCCGTCCTTGGTCGCGATGCCATCGAAGGCTGAATTGAGCATCCGGATGATTTCCGCGGATTCATTGTTGACGATGGTGTTGCGTTCCAAATCCCAAAGAACCGGCACCGTCACGCGACCGCTGTAATCTGGCTTGGCTCGCAGATAGACTTCGTACATGTACCGGGCCTGTTCGACGGGGTCGGCGATCACGCCGGGGCCGGGCTCGAAGGTCCAGCCGTTTTCCGCCATATAGGGGTTGACCACCGATACGCTGATCACGTCTTCCAGACCTCGTAAGGCTCGCAGGATCAGGGTGCGGTTGGCCCACGGGCACGCGAGCGAGACGTACATGTGATACCGATTTGTCTCGGCCTTGAATCCGTCGCCGCCGGTCGGACCAGCATTGCCATCGGGCGTGATCCAATTGCGAAACTGCGCGTCGCTGCGCACGAAGCGTCCCTCGGTGCTTGAGGTGTCGTACCACTGGTCATGCAAGGTTCCATCGACCAAGAGTCCCATGATAATTGTTCCTTTCAAAAACAAGTGCCAGATCGCCCACGCTGCGAATGGGCTGGACGGCTTCAAATACTACTCAGGCTGGATTTAGAGGTAGTCCTGGAACCAGGCCGTATCCAAAAAGACTGCGCATTGGATGCGCCTATCGAGCGGCGCAAAGCCCGTGTAGATGGAGGTCATGTCTATGGTACCGTCAACTTGAGCTTGGTTGGCGTCCTGTGGAACACTGGAGCCCTTGGTTCCAAAATCGCAGCAGCCCACGATCCGGATCACAGCGGATGGCATTGATCGCGGCATTTGAGGACTTGGAACGACCTGCTTGAATGGATGGATGGATAAGCATGCGTGAAATGTCTCTATCGCAAGCGGCGTTGTCGCGACGCAGAACGGTTAGAGCGTTTGCGGACGCTCCGACAGCCATTTGCTCGATGATCTTGCGACATGCATCTGTGCAAGTCAGCCCCTGTCGCACAGACGGGTGGCCGATACCAGCCAATGCCTCGCCAATGCCAAGACCACCGCCATGAACCTTCCACCATTGGAACAGCGCGCCGGTCTCGAGACGCGCTCCTTCATGCTGCTGATGGTCGGCGTCACGCTGGCCTTCGGCATGATCCTGCTGCCGTTCTGGGGAGCGGTGTTCTGGGGTGTGATCATCGCGATCCTGTTTGCGCCGCTGCAGCGCGTGCTCGTGCGCCGAATGGGCAGCAGGACCTGGGCTGCAATCACCACGTTGGCCATCATCCTGCTGATTGTGACGCCGCCGCTGATCCTGATCGTCGCCACGCTGGTGCAGGAGGGCTCCGGTGTCTATGCGCGCATAAGGTCGGGTGAGCTGAACTTCGGCCGCTATTTCCAGGAGATCGTCAGCGCGCTGCCGCCGTGGTTCAACCAGGTTCTGGACCGGTTCGGGATCAGCAACTTCACCGACATCGAGCAGCGGCTGACCTCCGCAGTGACGCAGGCAAGCCAGTTGATCGCCACGCAGCTGCTCGGCGTCGGGCAGAACACGCTGCAGTTCGTCGTTGGCTTCTTCATTGCGCTGTACCTGACCTTCTTCCTGCTGCGCGACGGAGCGTCGCTTGCACTGGATGTGAAGGCGGCGATCCCGCTGGACGAGTTGCACAAGCAGGCGCTGGCGCGAAAATTCGCAACCGTGATTCGCGCCACCGTCAAGGGCAACATCGTCATCGCGATCATCCAGGGCACGCTGGGCGGTCTCGCGCTGTGGGTGCTCGATGTACGCGGCGCGCTGCTGTGGGCGGTGTTGATGGCCTTCCTGTCGCTGCTGCCGGCGGTGGGGGCGGGACTGATCTGGGGGCCGGTGGCCGTGTACCTGCTGATCACCGGCTCGGTGATCCAGGGTGCGGGGCTCATCGCCTTCGGCGTGCTCGTGATCGGCATGGTGGACAACGTGCTGCGCCCGATCCTGGTCGGCAAGGACACCCGCATGCCCGACTACATCGTGTTGATCTCCACACTCGGTGGGCTAGCGGTATTCGGCATCAACGGCTTTATCATCGGTCCGGTGATTGCCGCCATGTTCATCGCGGTGTGGGACATCTACGTCAGCGAGCGCAACTCGCCGCCGCATTGACGCTCGCGGGTCTACCCTGGCGGCGCCCGGCCGCGAGACTGCAATCAGCGTGCAGCCCAGCCTCACCGAAGGCGCGTCAGGCTGCCGACGTGACGAGCGGCGTGGAAGTGGTCGACGCACATACGAATTGCCGCCGCGCGTGGGGCGACGCGTAGCACGCGGTTGTGCGCAACCGCGTCGCCCCACCGGCGCCTGGTCGTCGCCGTTCAGATGCGGAGTCGTTGCGGTACTACTACGGGGCGCACATCACGACGATGTCCGCCCCGTCGCCTTCGGCGAGCCAACCCTTGGCCACCATCTGGTCGCGCACGGCCTTGTCGATCGTATAGCGATGGTTGGCATCGGCGCGGTTGGAAAACACGCGATAGACGTTGACCTGTCCGGCGCCGCAGTTGCCGAGGTTGGGCGGATACAGATAGAAGAACGTCGACGATTCGAGGATGAACGTCGGATTCTTGCTCATCGTGCCGTCGCACTCGTTCGCGTCGCGACCGAAGAAGTGGCCATCGCCCTTGCCCGGCGGAATGTAGATGCGGCACACCGCGGAGGTGCCGGCCTGCGTGGTGGCGTAGGCCTTGAACGACAGGCCGGTGCGGGTCCAGCCCACGAAGGTGCCGTTGTCGAGCTTGATGATTTCACTCGGTACGTACGTGATGAAGTAGTGGTCGAGCGCGGCGTTATAGAACTCCACTACCGTCACCGGCGTGCCTGCCGCAGGTTGCGACGCCTTCACCGCCGCGGCCGCATCGAGGATGCCGTAACCCCACGCGTAATTGGGATTGGGCGGCATGTCGGGCGCGGCGGGATTGAACACCGGCAGGTTCGTGGAGAATGGATTGCTCTGCACGGTGGAGTAGAGCCGCGCCTTCACCGTCTCCGGCGTCATCGCCGGGTCCTGCTGCAGCATCAGCGCAATGGCGCCGGTGATGTGCGGCGTGGCCATGCTGGTGCCGTCCGAGCCGTAGTGGACGCCATCGGCTTCGATGGTGGACGCCTCCGCCGGCTTCGTCTTGTCTGCCGTCAGCGAGGACATGATCTTGGATCCCGGTGCGGTCACCTCGGGCTTCATGATCGGCGGGCACTTGGCGAGGTTGCTGCAATTGCGCCGCGGACCGCGGCTGCTGAAGTTGGAGATGTCGGAGACCACGCCCGAGGATGTGTCGCTGCTGACGCCGTTGAGGCTGTTCCATGACGTCCGGGTGTTGTACGACGCCACGGCGATCACGCGCCGCGAACTCGACACATCCGTCAGGCGTGATCTTCCACGCACCCTTGACCAGCGGCGAGGTATTGGTGGAACCGATGCTGACCTTGATCTGCCGGTCGTCATCGTTGGGCAGCATGCCGGTCGCGACGATTACCACGCCGATATCGTCGGCGAAGCTCTCGATGGCGCGTCGCAATGCGCCCCCCAATCGGTAGCAGCGGCGAGCGGTGGGAATCGGGAACTGCAGGACCCCGACCTGGAGCGGCATCAATGCGCAGGGCCAGCCACCTTCGTGCGGAAGCATCATCGACAATGGAGAGAAGCAGCCATGGTCGAGTGCACGGTGCTGGAACACCGACAAGTCAAACTCCTCCGACATGAGCACGGAGGCCACATGGGCGGCAAGCGCCGGCGATCCGCGCACGGGGGGAAGCGCGCGCCGCCCGCCGCCCTCGTCGGCGACGTCGTAGGAATCGCCCATGCCAAGTACGAAAGCGGAGTAGTAGTCAAAGAAGAACGACGTGACGTGATCGTTGTAAATGAAGACAAGGACATCAGGCTTCTTGTCCGCCAGCCAGGCGCGAATGGGTACATAGGCTGCGAAAATCGGCGCCCACACCGGGTCATCCTGCTTCTGCTTGTCGAAGGCGAAGCCGATGGTCGGCGTGTGAGAGCTTGCGATGGCGCCGAGAATTCTTGCCATGGTCGTATCCTTTCAGCGAGAACCGCTTCCATCCAGCATGGAAGCAACCCAGGGTTCCATGGTCCGAGTTTAAGCGGAACCCGCACCGTCGCCGTCATGAAAAACCGGCGCGGGTCCGTTCTGGAATGGTTATCGGGGCGGCCACCGTGACCGTGACATGGCGCGGATCGCCACAAGCGCGCGCAGGCATTCCCAACGCCGTGCACGCAGGTCTATCCGCAGCACACGATGCTTCGGCGCGCAAGAACAGCCGCAGAGCAGCAAAGTGCGCCGTCGCATTCAGTAAAATTGCGCAGGCGCTTCGGCCCCGCCGCCTGGCCTTGCTTCAGGCCCGGAATACGATGCCCATGCCGGGCGTCGCACTATCGCCCGAGCTAGGCCGATTCGGGCGCGCCCTGCCAGAGCATGTCGTAGCCCAGTTCCTGGCTGTCGGTACACATCTCGCCCAGGGCAGAAAATTTCTCCTTGAAGACGTGGTCCGCGTGCGATCGCTCGTGCTGCTCGTACGAGTTCCAGTAGGTGACGATCGCGATGTGCGCATCCGCGGGCCGAATCTCGCCCAGCGATCCTTCGGGCGAAGCGAAGCCCGTGAATTTGAATACCTGCCCGCCGACGAAGCCGCCCTTGTCGTTGCCGTAGGTATCCTTCACAACGTTGCACATCTCGCCGATGGCGAGTTCGACGTCGTCCATGCTGACGCCGGGCTTCAACTTGACGGTGTTGAACAGCATCTTGGTCCCGAAAGGAACTGCGAGCACCTCGAACATGCGGGCCTCCTGTTACGTTGGGTAAGTGTCTATTATCGCGCTAACGCGCGCGTCCCGGAAATCGGGTACACGGCAGGTGGCGCGTGCGGCAGGCGCTCGAAATTGCGGAGCCGCGCATACGGTTCAGGCCGCGCGCTCGGGCAGCCGGTAGTCGCGAAACTGCTCGCGCAGCTTCAGCTTCTGCAGCTTGCCCGTGGCGGTGTGCGGCAATTCGTCGACGAAGACGACGTCGTCGGGCAGCCACCACTTGGCGACCTTTCCTTCGAGAAAGGCCAGAAGCTCGTCGTGCGACACCTCGTGCCCCTGCTTCGGGACGACGATGAGCAGCGGCCGTTCCTGCCATTTCTCGTGCGGCACACCGATGACGGCCGCCTCGGCGACCGCCGGGTGGCCGACAGCGGCGTTCTCGAGGTCGATCGAGCTGATCCATTCGCCACCCGACTTGATCACATCCTTGCTGCGGTCGGTGATCTGCATGTAGCCGTCGGCATCGATGGTCGCGACGTCGCCGGTATCGAAGTAGCCTTCGTTGTCGAGCAGCGCCTCGGAGTCGCCGAAGTAGCCGCTGGTGACCCAGGGGCCGCGCGCCATCAGGTGGCCGAAGGCCACGCCGTCGTGCGGCAGGCGCCGGCCCTCGCCATCGACGATCTTCAGCTCGACGCCGAAGATCGTGCGCCCCTGCTTTTTCTGCACATCGAGGCGCTGTCGCGCGGTGAACGACGCGTGCTTCGGCAGGAGATTGCAGATGGTACCCAGCGGCGACATCTCGGTCATGCCCCACGCGTGGACCACGAACGCGCCGAAGTCGGAATCGAATTTCTCGCACATCGCCTGCGGTGCAGCCGAGCCTCCAATAACGACGCGCTGGAGCGAGAGCTCGCGCTTCGGCGCCAGCCGATTCTCGTCGACATGCTTGAACAGCATCAGCCAGACGGTGGGCACGCCGAGCGCCAGCGTCACCTTCTCGTCGCGCATCAGTTCATAGACGCTCTTGCCATCGAGCCCGGGACCGGGCATGACGAGCCTTGCACCGCACATCGCACCTGCGTAGGGCGTGCCCCAGGCGTTGACATGGAACATCGGCACGACCAGGAGCGCGCATTCGGCCGAACCCAAACCGATGCCGTCGGCCGCGCAAACCGCAAACGAGTGCAGCACCGTCGAGCGATGCGAATAGAGGACGCCCTTCGGATGGCCTGTCGTGCCCGACGTATAGCACAGCGACGACGCGGTATTCTCGTCGAGCGCCGGCCACGCGTATTCGGGTGACTGCGCTTCAACCAGCTCCTCGTAGCAGTTGAGGTTCGGCACGTCGATCGCCGGCATATGCGCGCGGTCGGTCATCGCCACAAAGCCCTTGACCGAGCGGAACGCGGGCGCGAGCTTGGCCACCAGCGGTGCGAAACTCAGGTCGAAGAACAGGTACTGGTCCTCGGCATGATTGACGATGTACTCGATCTGCTCGGGAAACAGCCGCGGATTGATCGTGTGCAGCACCGCGCCCATGCCCGACACGCCGAAGTACAGCTCCATGTGTCGGTAACCGTTCCAGGCCAGGGTGGCGATGCGGTCGCCAGGCTCGACGCCAAGCGCCGTCAGCGCGTTCGCAACCTGCTTGCTGCGGCGATGGATGTCGCCATAGGTGCAGCGGTGGATCGGTCCCTCGACGGTGCGGGAGACGATCTCCGTGCCCGGGTGACACGCGTTGGCGTGCTCGATCAGCGACGAGATGAGTAGCGGGCGGTTCTGCATCAGGCCTAGCATTCGACGTCCTTTGGTCGTGTTCCGCGCGGCGGACCGAAGCTCGGCGTCGCGCACGCGCGCAAAGACGGTTCGCTGATGGGAGCTGGGCCTCACCGCTGTCCTGGGTACGGCCTGTCACCCATGCCTTCAGGCCGTACACACAGTGGAATTGGGGTGGCTGATGGGATTCGAACCCACGACAACCGGAATCACAATCCGGGACTCTACCCCTGAGCTACAGCCACCGTTGCAACCGAATACAAGACGCGAATGGATGACGACACGTTCGTGCGCGGACGCCACTGGCGCGCCCGACAGGACTCGAACCTGTTACCGCCGGCTTAGAAGGCCGGTGCTCTATCCAAATGAGCTACGGGCGCGAAACCTGTCGGACCGGAGGATCCGGCGCGCAGCTTCCGGCTCCTGGCGACCGCGTCGTCGTGCCCCCGAACCAAGCTCGAAATACTAACATATCGGCCCGTCGGAGCATGCGTGGCCGAGCAAAACGGCGACGTGGTGAAGACGACCGGCGACGGCGTTCACGCCGCATTTCGGGACCCGCTCGAAGCGCTGGCTCGCCCCGGCGCGCAGCAGCGCAACCTCACGAGGTGCCGTACACACATTTCGGACTGGGCAACGCGACCGCCGCGGTGTCAGCCTGCGGCTATGGTTGCGGACGAAGTGGTCGCCGCCGTGAACTCGTCCATCGCCGCCAGCGCGTTGGCCGAATACATGAGCGACGGTCCGCCGCCCATGTAGATGGCGACGCCGAGTGCTTCGGCGAGTTCCTGCTTGGTCGCGCCCAGTCGCACCAGCGCCTTGGCGTGGAAGCCGATGCAGGGATCGCAACGGCCGGCAACCGAGAGCGCCATGGCGATGAGCTCCTTGGTCTTAGCGTCGAGAACGCCGTCCTTCGTCGCCACCGTGGCGAGGTCGCCGAAACCCTTCATGAGGTCGGGCGACTCCGAGCGCAGGTAGCCGAGGTTCTGGTTGACCGCCCGGGTCAGGTCGTGAAAATGTCGATGCGTGTCGGACACGGCTTCTGCCTCCATGGATGTCTTTGGTACCGGCTTTAGTGGCCGGTCGTCTTGCAGGTCTTGATCCCGAACGGCAGGTACGCAGGACAGACGCGGAACACGCCGGTGGCCAGCGGAATGAGGCCCAGCCAGCCCCACGCGCCGATGGTTCCGGTCAGCGTGGCCGCGATCAGCGCCAGCCCCAGCACGATGCGAATTCCCCGATCCAAACTTCCGACGTTCGCTTTCATCGACTACTCCCTTCGACTATCGATTCGGCACAGATGACGTGCGTACCCGTTCATTATATCATTCGATATAATATAAGCAAGGATCGCATGCACGGACCATGACCGGAATCAAAGTCGACCTCGCCTCGCCGATGCGAAGGTGCATGCGCTGCTGCGTACGCTGCAGTCGCTGTATTGCTAGCGATGCGGGCGACGCGCCGGCTTTGCCGAGGTATCGCGCCGGACTGACGGCCGACCCGCCCGCTAGCCGTCACCGCCGGCGGTGCGCGCGGATGGCGGCGACGCCGCCGATTCCGCAGCCGCGAAGCGGTCGCGGCCCTCGCCCTTGGCGCGGTACATCGCCGCGTCGGCACGCGCGACCCAGGCGTCGACGCCGCCGGCGCCGATCTGCGCCTGCGCAGCACCGATGCTGACGGTGCTGCGCAGGTCCGGAGCGCGCCGGAACGCCAGCGTCTCCAGCTCGGCGCGAATCCGCGCCGCGACGCCCTGCGCTCCGGCGAGATCGGTCTCTGGCAGCACCAGCAGGAACTCGTCGCCGCCATAGCGGCCGGCCGTGTCGGTGCTGCGACAGCACCGGCGCAGACACGCGGCCACGCCGCAAAGCACCTCGTCGCCGGCCGGATGACCGAAACGGTCGTTGATGTCCTTGAAGCGGTCGACGTCGAGCATCAGCAGCGTGGCCGGGCGACCCGCTCGCGAGTGCCGCGCATACTCCGCCTGCACGACTTCCAGGCATTTCCGGCGATTCGCGAGGCCGGTGAGGCTGTCGGTGCGACCCATCTCGGCGAGACTCCGATTCTGCTGCCCGACCTTCCGCGCCAGCGCGTAGGTCGCGGCACTGACCGCCACCGGGTAGATCGCGAGCAGCGGCAGGCACGCCACGATCACCGACATCGGCGTGTACAACTCCAGCGGGAATCCGAGTGCTGCGGAAACCAGCGCGCAGGTGACGGCGAGCAGCATGAAGGTGCGCGCCAGCAACGGCACCCCGCCAACGCTGACCTTGTCGACCGCCAGCATCGTGACCACCAGCACGCTCGGCAGCAAGTTGAAGTGCATGACGGCAACCCAGACGCCGCCCATCGCGGAATCAACCATCAGATTGCGCAATTCCGCCGTGTGCGGATGTTTGGACCGCGCCGCCAGCAACAGCGCCAGATGCGGCCAGGCAAACGCGTTGACGACCACAAGCGCCCACCACCACGGCGATGCGCCGTGCAGCCACAGGACCGATGAGACGCACAGGAACCCCAGGCCCAGTCCAAGCGTCCGCATCCGATGCACGCGACGGACGAAGCGCAGTTCGGAATCGCGCTGGTCGCCCTCGGGTGACGCCGAAGCGTGCTGCGAATCGTCGGCGGGGTAAGTCGGTTCGATCATCGAGAAGGAATTACGGATACGCATTGTTGAGGACAACACCTGGCGTTGCCGGCAGTGCAGGTACACGCACAGAAGTTGGGCGCATTCTGACGCAACCCCGCCGAAACGCCCGCGCCGGCGCGCCAGCACCACCATGCTGCAGGTAATTGCAATTAGCTTGCCATCGGCAAAGCCTCGACCGGCGATTTGCCCTCTTTACGCGGTCTGCGTCGTGACGGACCATACGCACGGGCACCGCCTTGACCGAGGTCCCGCCCATTCGGCTGTCACGAACAGTCGGGTCGACCATTGCTGGAGGACGCGATGTACAAGCGCATTCTGTTGGCCTACGACGGTTCCGAAACCGGACAAAAGGCATTGCTCGACTGCCAGGACATCGCGCAGTGGAGCCAGTCTGAGTTGTTTCTGATCGCCGTCATGCCGCTGCCCACCACCTACATCGGCGAGGGTACGGTCTTCGACAGCACGCAAGAGGTGCGGCAGCGCAACGAGTACCAGGACATCCTCGACGAGGGACTGCGCCGGCTCGCGCAGGGCGGCTACCAGGCGAGCGGCGAAGTGGTCGTCGGCGAGTCGGTCAGGGAAATCACCCAGCGTGCGCGCGAGATCGACGCCGACCTGATCGTCGTCGGCCACAAGCACCTGGAGGGATGGGCGGCGCGCTGGTGGCGGGGAGCCCCCGGACCCGCGCTGATCGAACACGCGCATTGCAGCGTGCTGGTCGCGATCACGCATTGATGAGGGCGCCGGCGATTCGTCAGCGAGCCGCCTTGACTGGCTTCGCGAGCGCTGCCGAGAGCTCCCCGACCGCGCGGTGCGCCTCGTCGATCGCCGCGTGCGCGTAGGGACCCCACGCGGCGTCGCCGTTGGCGATCGCGATGCGGCCGACGCGCTTGCGTGCCGCCGCCGGAATCCGCTCGTCGTCGCCTTCCGCGTCGTCGAGTGTCGATCCCGCGTACGAATAGCCGTGTCCCCAGCGGTTGACGGTGATCGCGGCGATGTCGCGCTCGGCGTCGAAGCCACCGGGTCCCAGCATCCGCGTCAGTTCGTCGCGCGCGCTGGCCTCGAAAGTATCGAAGGGCATCGCGTAGAGTTGCGCACGCGCGGCGCGCAGGCGCGTGCGCAGGTCGACACCGGTCAGGCGCAGCGTCGGCACGTGCACCAGGTGCAGCACCATCGGTTCGTCGGGTGAGCGCGGAAAGCGGTAGTCGCCCAGGCTTACCGGATAGTCGAGCTTCAGGCGCGAGTAGAAACCCATCGGGTTGGCGATTTCGTGGACGCCGCGCTCGACCCACGGCCGCCAGTTGCGAACGGCGACCTTGACGTAGACCAGCGGCGCCTTGACGTTGCTCGCGAGCGCCTCGCGCTGCGCCTTTCCCAGTTCCTTCGTAAGGTACGGGATCATCATGTTGTAGCAGGCGAGCACGCAGTGCGCGGCACGCACGCGCTCGAGCTTGCCGTCGCGCACGTAGCCAAGATCGACGCCGCCGTCGCGGTTGCGAACGGCGACCACCGTGCTGTCCGTCCGCAGCCGCGTCGCTGCACCTTCGACGTCGAGCCTGCCGTAATCGAAACGCGCGGTGACGATGTCGTCCATCGTCGAACCGGGCGCGACGCCGGGTACGAGCTTGCGCACCAGCAGGCGCGCGATCGACGCGTTGCCGTCGGGGAAATGGTGGATGTACGGGTCCTCCATCTCCTTCTTCGCCTCGTCGTCGCGCTCGAGCCCGATGCCGCCGAAGCCGGGATAGCCGTAGTCGAAGGCGTCCGAGGCCGAGATGCCGTCGGTGCCAACGGCGAAGAAGTCGAGCGTGCGGCCGTAGAAGACGTCGGCCGCCGGAGCGGGCAGGCTCCAGTGCCCGATCAGCCAGTCGCGGTAGCTGGTTTTTTCCAGCAGTGCGCGCTTGTCGTCGGCACTCAATCCGGGCAGCGGATCACGCGTCGACGTGTAGATCGAGACGAGCTTCGCCTTGCCGTCCGCCGAAAGCGGAAAATCGGCGATGAAGTCGGTGACTGCGCGCGCGTTCATCCGGTCGGGCGGGATATCGTCGGCGACCATGCGCATCGGATCACCGGTGACCAGCCGGTCGACGCCGAAGGCATCGCGCGTGAAGAAAACGCCGCGCGACAGGCCGAGCGACGGATAGAGCTTCTGGTCGAAGGCCGTTTCGAAGCGCGCGATGTCGACGGCGAGCGCGGCGAGCAATCCCTTCGCCTCTTCGCTCCACAGCGTGGCCGGCGACTGCAGCGACTCGCTGCCGCCGTAGCCCAGCAGCATTCGGCCACCGATGTTGAACTCGTTGCGGACCGCGTGACCACCGAAGTCGGCGTGATTGTCGAGGATCAGGATGCGCGCGTTCGGACGCCGCTGGCGCCAGAACCAGGCCGCGGCAAGGCCGGAGATGCCTGCGCCGACAACGACGAGGTCGACGTTCTCTCGCGCGGCAACGCGATCGATGTCGTAGCCGCGCCCGTCGCGCAGCGCGTGGGCGACTTCGAAGGAACCGGGTTGGCTGCCGCGCAGTCCCGTCAGCGACGGCGGGTACGGCGCGACGCCCATCCGCGCTGCGAAGAGGTGCGACGGCGCAACACCCGCGGCGATGGCAAGCGCCATGCCGTTCAGGAAATCGCGGCGAGTAACCTGGCCTGTCATCGCCGCAATGGTACCCCTGTTCCCGGCCGGACCATGCGCTCCCTTCGGGCCGAGGGCCCGCTCAAAGCCAGCGCCGGACGCGCGCGCAGTACGCGACGTACTGCGCACCGAACAACGTTCTTAGCGCCTCCTCCTCCGGCCGGATCTGAAAGCGGTCGATGAAGCCGACGAACAGCGCCAGCCAGACGGCATTGGCCGGCTGGCCCAGCCACACGCAAAGCGCGGCGAGCACCAGCACGTCGCCGATGTAGATCGGATTGCGCGACAAGCGGAACACGCCGCCGGTGACGAGCCTGGACGCGCGCGAGGGCAGCAGCGGGTTGATCGTCGTCTTCGCCGCCGCCATCGCGGCGACGGCCGCGCTCATCGACGCCAGACCCGCGACCAGCAGTGCGAATGCCAGCAACGCCTGCAAATCGAAGTTGACGCGACCCGAATCCAGAAGCCGATCGCTCGCCCACATGGCGGCGGCGGCGATCAGCAGCGCCACCGGCGGCGGGATCAGGCGATGCACGGGCGGCATCATCGCCCGGCGGCGCCTCCCTTCGTGCGTCGGGGCGTGGTTCCGGTGCGGCTCGACTTTGCGGTGGGACGACCAGGCTTCGCCGAGGGACGCCCAGGCTTCGCCGAGGGACGACCAGGCTTCGCGGGGGGACGACCAGGCTTCGCGGCATCGCGATCCGTCTTCGCGCGTGCTGCGAGCGCCAGGCGGCGCACGCGCCTTATGTCCGCATCGGAAAACGGTCCGTTGACCCCGGAAATCGCAGCGAGCCTCATGCCGTGCTTGCGTCCGAGGCGGTAGATCTCACGCACCTTCTCCCATTCGATGCTGCGGCCTACCGTGTAGTTCTCGAAACGCCCTTCCAGCGCGAGCACGATGGTCTCAGCCAGGCACGCATAGGCAACACCCTTGGGCAGGCCGATGTTCTTCATCTCCACGTTGCCCGGCAGCTGGATCTCGCCGGATTCAATCACCAGGACGTCGGGACGCTTGGCCACCTCTTCGGGCGGCAAGTCGAGCGGTCGCGCCACGTCGGTGATCACGCACCCCGGCTTCACTTTCATGATGTCGAGGATCTTCTTGCCGGCACCGGAAGTCGCAGTCACGATCATGTCCATGCCGGCGATGTCGCGGTTGGCGCGCGACGACAGGAAGAGCTTGGCGTCCGGCGTTTCCTTGAGGATCGACTGCTTGAGTGCCAGCAGCTTGGCCGTTTCCGGCGACACCAGGTACGTCTCTTCGGCGACCATCGCCAGCAACCGAGCGCACACCGAGCCGATGGCGCCGGTTGCCCCCACGACCATCGCCTTGAACTGCACGCGCTGTCCACGCTTCGGCACCGGCACCAGGCCCAGCCGCAGCACGGCATCGTGCGCGGCCCAGAGCGCGCCCGACGCGCTGTAGCTGTTGCCGGTGGTGATCGGCAGCGGCGCGCGCCGGGCGACGGTGAGTCCCGCATCGCCGACCACCTTGGTAAATGCGCCGAGACCCATGATCTGCGCGCCCAGACTCCTCGCGATCCGAGCGGCATCCAGCAGCCGGCGGTAGGTGAACTCGGGTGCGTGGTTCATGATCTCCCGAGGCGTGCCGCCGACGGAAATCAGCCATCCCTCGGTTTCCACCCCGGTGGGCGAGCGGATGCCCGTCACTTTCGAATAGACGAACGGAGGCGCATACGCCATCGCCTTTTCCAGCGTGTTCATGAACACCGGTGGCGAAACGTGCGACAGGAGCTCGATGGGCTTGATGTTCTTGAAGTACTCCTGCGACAGCGGATGAATGACGAAGGCGAAGCGGTTGACACGCTTGAACCCGCCCGGATAGACGATGCGCGGTTCGAGCCCAAGGCGGGTGATGATCTCGAGGTAGTCGTCTTCGAGCAGATCGTCGGGGTCCTTTTCGGAGGCGGCGATGATCATCGCGTCGAGCAGGCTCGGACTCAGCACGTGACCGAACATCTGCGGCGCACCGTCGATGACCATCGCGACTTTCTTCTTCGCGAACTGTGCTGCGCGCCGGTCGTTGACCGTCGACGTGAGGATCGTCTTGCCGGCGAGCTCGGCGGTGCCGAAGCGGTCCAACTCGTGCACCGGCGCCACGATCACCGTCGCGTCCTTCATCGCGCGGCGGAGCACGAACCGCGTCCATTCGCGCACCGGCGCCGACGCCATCAGCTCCGCCGGCGTCCAGTCCAGCACGTGGTGCGCGCCGCTGGCGTAGAGCTCCAGCACGTCGAGCGAGGAGAGCAGCTTCGGTACGCCGAGCTGCAGCAGCGGATCGGCGAACTGCAGGTTCTGCGTGTACTCCGACATCGCCAGCGCCAGCTTGTAGTTGGTCGTTCCGGAAAAGAACAGGACGCGGGCGTTGTTGAAGTAGTCGCCGAGCTTGGACTGCACGCCGCGCAGCGCCCACTCCTGCAGGATGTCGCCCATCCGGCCGCCGGTGGTCACCGGCACGCGCGTCACCGCGCTCTTCAGGCGCGTGCTGTCCTTTTCGACATAGCGCCGCGATCCGACCGTATAGCTGTCCTTCACGACGCCGAGGCCGATAGCGTTCGCGCGGCGCTCCCAGTCGGCCAGCAGCTCGAGCGCTCGTTCGGTGCTGCCGTCGGTACCGATGCGCCGAATACGGAACCGCTGCCCGAGGACGTCAGCGTTGAACTCGAAATCCTGATCGCTTGCACCAAGACTGACATCGACCACTTTTTTCATACCACCCCCCAAGCTACCGGCGCCGCCCGTCGGTCAGTCAAATTGTACGGCCACGTGGTCGTCGCCCGAGCCACGGAAGTTTGACCCTGGTCGACAAACACGCTCGCGCCACTCGTCCGCCGCTGCCGTTTGGTGCAAGCTTGCGCTTCGGACAACATGAAAAGGGCAAAGAGATGATCGAGATGCCGGGTGTGGTCAGCGACGTCGTGCGTTCGGTCGGACTGTCGGCGGCAATGCGGGCAGCAGGCGTGGTGACCGCGCTGCTGCCGATTCCGCAGCCGATACTGCTGGTCGGTCCGGGGTCGAGCCGGCGGCTGGGACAGGCGCTCGCCGGCTTCGGCCACCGGAAGATCCTCATCGTGACCGACCGTGTTATTGCCGAGAAGGATCTGCCGAAGGCGCTGCTCGGCGCGTTGGACGAAGGCGGCGTCGCGCACGTGACGTTCGATGCGGTCACGGCGGATGCGCCGATTCCGATCATCGAGCAGGGCATCGCGTTCTACGACAAGCACGGCTGCGACGCGATCGTCGCCTTCGGCGGTGGCTCTCCGATGGACGCTGCGAAGACGATTGCGCTGGCGGTGGCCAACAGCAAGCATCCGCGCAAGCTGGTCGGCTATTTCAAGGGCCGGCGTGCGCCGGTACCGATCTACGCGGTGCCGACCACCGCCGGAACCGGTTCCGAGGTGACGGTCGCGGCGGTGGTGTCGGACCCGCAGACGAACCGCAAGCTGGTGATTGCCGACACGCGCCTGGTGCCGGCGATGGCGGCACTCGATCCGACGCTGATGATCGGCCTGCCGCGCCACGTGACCGCAGCCACCGGCATGGACGCACTGACGCACGCCGTCGAGGCCTTTGTCGGGCATTGGGCGACCGAGCAATCGGATCGGATGGCGCTCGCCGCGGTCGGCTTGATCTACGGCAACCTGCGCACCGCGTACCGCAATGGCCGGAACCTCGCCGCGCGCGAGCAGATGGCGCTGGCCGCGACCTACGCCGGACTCGCCTTTACGCGCGCCAACGTTGGCTACGTCCACGCCATCGCGCACCAGCTGGGCGGCCGCTACCATACACCGCACGGGCTCGCCAACGCGATCATGCTGCCGCACGTATTGGCATTTCTGGCGCCCGCGGTCACTCGACGCCTCGCGCTGCTCGCGGTCCGCGCCGGGCTTGGTCGTGCAGGTGAGCGGCCGGCCACGCTGGCGAAGAAATTCATCGACTCGGTGGTGGCGCTCAACCGCGACCTCGGTATCCCGCGGCATCTCGACGCGCTGCAGCCGGCCGACATTCCCGCACTCGCCCGCGCCGCCTGCTGGGAGGCCGACACCAGCTACCCGGTGCCACGCTACATGTCGCCCGCCATCTGCGAGCAGATATTGAGGCAGGTGCTGCCGCGACCCGCGACGCACCGAAAACGCTAGAAAATTCACGCAACACGCCAGGAGGCTTGGCCGACGTCCTTGCGCGACCACATCCGCGAGATCGCGCGCGTCGACGCGGCGAGCCCGGAATCTTCCACCTTGAATGACTCGCCGCCTCCACCGAAGGCGCGTCTGCGCCGCCGTCTGCGGCCGGGAACGCTGCTTCTCGTCGTGTTGCAGCGGCTGCTCTACACCGTCGTTCGTACCCGCGTCACGCCGGAGGACGCCACTGCGCTCGGCGTCGACTTCGGCAAGCCCATCTGCTACGTACTCGAGGATCGGCACCTGTCGAGCCTGCTGGCGCTCGAAGAGGAAACGCTGCACTTCGGCCTGCCTTCGGCGCTCGCTCCGGTCGGCCCCGAGTTCCCGGCGCTAAAACGCGCGGTGTTTTCGGTGATCCTCAACCGCAATCCGTTGAGCACGCGCACCGCCGAGCCGTCGAAAACGCTGGCACGGATGACTGCGGCGCTGATGCGCGACCCGCAACTCGACGTGCAGCTCGTTCCCGTGTCGATCCTCTGGAGCCGCGCACCGCGATCGCAGGATTCGCTGGTCAAGGCGCTGTTCGCCGATGCCTGGGCGAGCGTCGGGCCACTGCGCCAGTTTGCGATCCTCCTCGTGCACGGCCGGCAGACGCGCGTCAACTTCAGCGAGGCGATCTCGCTCAAGCGCCTGGTCGGAGAGGAAGGCGACGTATCGACCGCCGCGCGCAAGGCAAACCGCTTCCTGCGTTTTCACTTCCGGCGGCTGCGCGAGTCGGCGATCGGGCCGGACCTGTCGCACCGGCGGAACCTGATCGATGCAATGCTCGCGTCCGCTTCGCTGCAGCAAGCCGTCGGCGATGAGGCCGCGCGGCTCCGGATCTCGGCGGCGAAGGCCGAGGAACACGCGCGCCGGTTCGCCTGGGAGATCGCGTCGGATTTCAGCTACCCGGTCGTGCGGGCAATGGAATTGCTGCTGGCACGGCTGTGGGACCGCCTCTACGACCAGGTGCTGATCCATCACGGCCAGGAACTCGTAAAGCTCGCCCCGGGCAAGGGATTGGTCTACCTGCCCAATCATCGCAGTCACGTCGACTACCTGCTGCTTTCCTATTTCATCTCCGCGCAGGGATTGGCGCCCCCGCATATCGCGGCCGGCGCCAACCTCAACTTTCCGCTGGTCGGACCGGTGCTGCGGCGCGGTGGCGCCTTTTTCCTGCGCCGCAGCTTCAAAGGTGAGCCTCTCTACGCCTCGGTATTCCGCGAGTATCTGCACACGATGCTCGAGCGGGGCTTTCCGATCGCGTACTTCATCGAGGGCGGGCGCAGCCGCAGCGGGCGAACGCTGTCGCCGAAGGGAGGACTGCTCGGCATGACGCTCGAGAGCTTCATGCGCGACCACCCGCGGCCGTTGCTGCTGGTACCCGTGTACTTCAGCTACGAGAAGCTGCTCGAGGGCGACACGCTGGTCGCCGAACTCGAAGGTCAGCCGAAACACGCCGAATCATTGCGCGAACTCGCCAGCGTCACCCGCCGCCTGCGCCGTGACTACGGAAGCGTGCAGTTGAATTTCGGCGGACCGCTGTCGCTCGACCAGTTCCTGGACGCGCAGGCGCCCGGCTGGCAAGCGTTGCAGGGTGAGGAGTGCCGCGATGCCGCCAGGCGACTCACGTTGCCGCTCGCTCGCGAGATGACACAGCGGATCAATTCCGCTGTCGTGATAAATCCGATCAACCTGTTCGCGATGGCGATCGTCGGCAGTCCGCGCTACGCGCTCGACGAGCGTGCGCTCGCGCAGCAGATCGCGTGGCTGCAGGAGATCGGAACTCGGCTGCCGTACTCGGAGGACGCGGTGATCGCCGCCGACCTGCCGGATGCCGCCATCGCCCTCGCGCGCAGGCTCGGCTTCGCGGTACGCGTCGCGCACCCGCTGGGTGACGTCATCACAGTCCCGGACACGCGGATTTCGACGCTCAACTACCTGCGCAACAACGTGCTGCACGCGTATGCGCTGCCCGCGCTGGTGGCGAGCCTGATCGCCGGGACGCGCGAGGCAACACCGGAGCGACTGGCCGAATTCTGCGAAGACGCGCAACCGTTCCTGCGCGCTGAGCTGATGCTGCACCGTTCGCGCGAGCAGGCGGGCGCCGAGGCGAAGCGCATCGTCGCGCTCTTCGTCGACATGGGCCTCGCGCGAGCGAACGAGCTCGGTACGATCCGTGCGCCGGCCCGCTTCAGTCCCGAATATGCTGGCCTCGACCTGCTCGCCCAATCGCTGCGGCACCTGCTGCGCCGCAACTACCTGACGCTCGCGCTGCTCGCGCAGGTCGGCTCCGGACGAATGCGGCGCACGCGCCTCGAAGAATTGATGCACCTGCTCACGCAACGCCTGTCGCTGCTCTTCGAATTCGCGCCACCAGACTTCTACGAGCGCTCGACCTTCGCGTCGTACATCGACAACCTGATCGAGTCCGGCATCGTCGATGAGGACAGCGAGGGTCTGCTGCACGTGGACGAGCGTTCTCGTGCGTGGCAGCGCAGCGTCGAGCGCCTGCTGCCGCCCGACGCCGTACTCGCCATCCGGCGCGTTGCTGTCGATCACGCGCAAACCTGAATGCGCCGCGTCGCACGCCACGTACCGGAACTGCGCTCAGCTCTTGCTCTTGAGAAGCGATTCGAGCGCTGCAAATGGCCGGTGCGTCGCGGACGTCGCGGACCGTCCGTCGCCGGTCGACGCCGTGCCTTGCGCGTGCTCGAGTTGACGCTGGTGCTCGTTGTCGTGGCAGTAGACGCACAGCAGCTCCCAGTTGCTGCCGTCCGCCGGGTTGTTGTTGTGGTTGTGGTCGCGATGATGGACGGTCAGCTGGTGCACGGTCGTACGGTCGAACTCGCGTGCGCAGCGCCCGCAGATCCACGGATAGAGCTTGAGCGCGCGCTCGCGGTAGCCGTCATCGCGCAGGACCTGCGCGCGCCGGGCCTCGGCCACGACGCGATCGAGGCGCGCGTGATCAATGGGTTTGCCAACGGCGTTCACACTGCATCCTTATTTGTGCGCGTTGCTCTTCGCCCTTTCGAGCTGCTTCTTGAAAAGCGCCATCACATCGTCCAGGTGGCCGGATTCCTGCGACAAACTGACGACGTGGCCGGCATCGTCCGAGGTGACCGACAACGTGCTGACGCCGTTCGCCTCGCAGCCCACCGTCGCGCCGGTTCCTGACTTGGCGTTGGCTTCCGCCGACTCAAGATAAATGCTGCACTTGGCGACCTTTCCCTTCGTCGCCCACGTGTAACCGACGTCGTCATCCTGCCTAAACGTCGGACCGAGCATTTTCATCAGCGCGAAGAACCGCTGCAGCGCGATCATGTTGTATTCAGGGTGCTCCGGCCAGATGCGCGTGCCGACCAGGATTTCATTCTTGGAGGCGTCGCGCATGAACACATGCACGCCGATCGACGGATCCTTCGCCGATGGCGGCTTGACCGCCGCCGCCTTGACCGGCGGCGCCGCTTTCTTGGTCTGTGCGAAGGGTGCCGAAACGCCTGCGGCCAGCGGCATCAGCAACAACAGCGTCATGACACGCAACTTCGTGATACGCAACATCGCTCCCCCTTGAAATCATGTTCCGAAGGACCACGTGGCAATCATCCGCCGGCCCGCAGCCCGAATGACACAATATAATGCGAAGCGTCGTTCGACGGCAAATCGACACGCCGAGATCGCACGAGGAACCGGCCGCGTCACGGCCAGTCGGGCAGCACGCAGCGGGCGCTGCGGCGTTCGAGTTCACCCGCGAAATCGACAAGCGAGCGTTTCATCACCGCCGAGTCCGCGGCGTGGCAGGCAAGGCACGCGCCGACCGTGAGAATGCGGCGCTGCTCCGCCACCGAGAAGGGGCGCGCGCCCTCGCGCGTCGAAACCATTCCGCCTCTCTCCTGCAGAAAGCCTGTCCACGCATCCTCCGGCAGGCCGTCTTGCGCAGAAGGCTTCGCTTGCGGTTCGAACATCCAGCGGCCGGCCCTTCCCGAAATGGCGTAATTCAAGATTCCCTTCCCGTAGCCCAGCGTCACGGGATCGCTGTGGCACGATGTGCAGGAGCGCGTTTCGCGGCGGATGGTGTGCGCGAAAAGCTTGGCGTAGAGCCGGCGGAAGATCACATCCGGCGGCTTGGCGACCTCCCGATTGCGATCGAAGGTCATGATCATCCCCGGCACGAAGGTATCGATCGCACCGCGCACGCTTTGCTCCGACAAAACGCCGAGTGTCGGCGGCACCGCCTCGAATGGACCCGCGGTTTCGTTCCACGTGCCTTTGACCCAGGCTTGCGCCGCGTGATCGAAGCCTTCGCCTGCCGGGTCGAATGCCGTGTGGCAGGACACGCAGCGCGGAGCCCATGCGGCGTGGCAGCTCGCACATGAGAGCCGCTCGTGGCCCTTGCCGTCGGTGCACGCCGCAAGCGGGGCGGCCAGCGCGAGCGGCTCTCCCGTGCGCTTG
The DNA here is from genome assembly GCA_020853025.1 of Burkholderiales bacterium. GTDB lineage: Bacteria > Pseudomonadota > Gammaproteobacteria > Burkholderiales > Casimicrobiaceae > VBCG01. The sequence goes on along the minus strand of JADYZP010000039.1, from coordinate 172,657 downwards.
CGCAGCAGCCGCGCACTTCCTCCTTCCTCGATGACCACGTTGACCAGCGACTCGCCGTCGCGCGTCGTGCCCATGCGCTGCGTGCCCGAGAGCGGGCGACCGCGCAGCGCCAGGAGCCTCGCCGACTCGGGATCGAGGGCATCGGCGGCCACCGAATGGGTCTTCCGCGCATGGCAATCTTCGCAGCCCACGCGCAATTGCTGGCGCTTTCTCTCTACCGTCGTGCCCGGGCCCATCAGCTCGTTGGCGGTGTGGCAGTCGATGCACTCCATGCCGCGCTGGTGATGAATATCGGGCACGATCTGCTCGACATGGCGCCCATCGTCGAGTTTTCTCACGCGCGGCGGCACGGCGTCCGGCGGCGCCTTTCCATCCGGGAAGTGCATCTCGTTCCAGCCCTCGTAGCTCAAGGCGATGCGTCCCGAACGACTGTGGCAGCCGAAGCAATGGAGGTTTCGCGGGTTCACGTCGAGCGACGGATGCGTGGCTGGACTCGCCGTGCGCTGGACGTGCGGCGTCGCCGCATAACGCGCGAGCTCCGTCGCCGCACGCTTGCCGTACTCGAGGTGGCAGGCGTTGCAGCCGCCCCCCTGCGATTGCTCGCCGATCGGCCCCCACTCGGTCTTCGGCTGTCCGAGGTGGCAACCCACGCACAGCTCGCGCAGATGGCTGTCGGCGACTCCGTGGCCGAGCTGCGCCGCATGCGGTATCGGCGCACCTTCGCGCGCCGGCTCGCCCAGAACTTCGCGGTTGACCGCGATCACGCCTGCCATCGTCGCCATGATCGATCGTTCCACGCGTGGAACGATCGCCGCGTGGCAATCCGACTTTCCACAAGTGCGCGCCGCGTCGGCCAAGTTGCCGGGGATGAGTACCATCCCCGCGTGGGCAATAGCGCGGTCGAGCGTGCGCGCGTCGCCGGCGTGGCACGCAGCGCAGCCAATGGCCGAGGGCGCGTGCGGACCTTCGAGACCCGCGACCTTGCCGTGGCAGACGACACAGCCTTCGGAGAACCCGGCAGCGACCGTGATAGTGTCGAAATCACCTCGGTAAAGCAGCATTCCGGCCACAATCACGCCGGCCGATGCGGCCCACAGCAGGAAGGCTCTCAAGCGCATAGGCTCCATCTTAGCGGGCCGCACGATCAATATTGCTATCCTTTCACGGTCGCGGCGTGCTGCGCGGCAGCCCCTTTCGTGATCACCCATCGCGACGCAACGCGTGGAAGCCGGGATATTGGCGCAGGCGCGCTGAAACCTTCACATACCGTCCGCGGCCCCACGAGGCCTTAGGCGAAGCAGGAACAGGAGAACCAGGTTGAAAGTGCTCGTGCTCGGCAACGGAGTGATCGGTACCACGGTGGCGTACTACCTCGCCAAGGCGGGCCACCAGGTCGAGGTGGTCGACCGGCAGAGCGGACCGGCGCTCGAAACCAGTTTCGCCAATGCCGGTGAAGTGTCGCCGGGTTATTCGGCGCCCTGGGCCGGTCCGGGGGTGCCGATCAAGGCCATCAAGTGGATGCTGATGCGCCACAGCCCGCTGGTCATCTGGCCGCTGCTCGATCCGGCGATGTGGCGCTGGGGCCTGGCGATGCTGGCGAACTGCACCGAACGCGCGTATGCATTGAACAAGAGCCGCATGGTGCCGATCGCCGAATACAGCCGCGACTGCATGAAGGCGTTGCGCGCCGAGACGGGCATCACCTACGACGAGCGCGCGCTGGGCACCTTGCAGCTGTTTCGCACGCAGGCCCAGCTGGACAGTACGGCCAAGGACATCGAGATCCTGAAGCAGTACAACGTGCGCTACGAAGTGCTGGACCGCAAGGGCTTTGTCGAGGTGGAACCGGCGCTGGCGCTGACGCAGGAAAAATTCGTCGGTGCGCTGCGGCTGCCGGGCGACGAGACCGGCGATTGCTACAAGTTCACCGAACGCCTCGCGCAAATGGCGACGGCGTTGGGCGTGGTGTTCCGCAACGACACGACCGTGCAGCGGCTGGAGGCAGACGGCGGCAGGCTGATCGGCGTGCACACCAGCGCCGGAATGAAGAGCGCCGACCACTATGTGATGGCACTGGGCAGTTATTCGGCGCGCCTGCTCAAGCCCCTGGGTATCCGCATTCCGGTGTACCCGGTCAAGGGCTATTCGATCACCGTGCCCATCGTCGATGCCCGTTTTGCGCCGGAGTCGACGATCATGGACGAGACGCACAAGGTGGCGGTGACTCGCCTGGGCGATCGCATCCGCGTCGGCGGCACGGCTGAACTCGCCGGCTACAACACCACGCTGCGGGAGGCGCGTCGCGGCACGTTGAACCACGTGGTCAGCGACCTTTTCCCGAAGGCGGGAGACGTGGACAAGGCCAGCTTCTGGTGCGGGCTGCGGCCGATGACGCCCGACGGCACGCCGATCATCGGGCCGACACCGGTCGCCCGGCTGACGCTGGCCACCGGCCATGGCACGCTGGGCTGGACCATGGCGGCCGGCACCGGGCGGGTGGTCGCCGACCAGCTGTCGGGCCGGGCAACGCAGATCGACACCCGCGCGCTGTCGATCGATCGCTACCGCTGAGCGCTCGCCCTAATTCAGCGTGCCGGCGAACAGCGTGCCGGCCGGCAACGGCACCTTGAGCGCGTGCACGAACAGCAGCTCGAAGACGACGACGAAGGCGATCGCCACCAGCAGGTAGCGTGCGATGCGCCCGATGGTCAACGGCTCGCGCACGGTGACCAGCGCCAGCGCAAGGTAGGCGACGATGCCCGCGACCCTGAAACCGGCGGGCTCGAGGAGCGCGATCCACAGCGCGATGATCGCGATCAGCAGCACGCCGCGGAGAACGCCCTCCTGCAGCATGCCCCGGGCGGGGCGCGTGCGCCCACGCAGCACGCGCCATAGCGTGATGACGCAGGCGAGCAGCAGCACGGCTGCGATCGCACGCGGAAAGATTGCCCCCAGCGGTGAGAAATCGCGCGATTGCCAGAACGCCGCCACCGCCAGCGCGAACAGCAGCGCCGTGACGACCAGCGTGCCGCGGTCAGTGCGTTTCGCGGGTTGTCCTTCTGGCGGCACGTCTGGCCTTTCGTTCGTGGAGACGGCGTGAAATCGTCGGATAGAGCAGCGTCAGCAGGGCGACCGCGATGATCGCCAGCGAAATCGGCCGGCCGAAGTACATGCCCAGCAGGTTGTCGGTGGCCGAGCCGATCATCCACGCCTGCACGAAGCCCTGTTCGGCGAGCGGCCCGAGGATCAGTCCCAGCACGATCGGCGCCGGCGCGAAGCCGTAGCAGTTGAGCACCCAGCCGATGACGCCGATGCCGAACATCACGATCACGTCGTCGATGTTGTTCTGGATCGCGTAGCTGCCGATGATGGTGAGGAACGCGATCGCGGGGACCAGCAGCGCCTTGGGTACCGCGATGATCGAGCCGTATGCGTAGCGACCGAGGACCAGCCCGACCGGCAGCATCAGCACGGTGGCGACCAGCAAGCCGATGATGAACGTGTAGGCGATCGCACCCTGCTCGTTGAACAGCGCCGGGCCGATCTTGATGCCCTGTACGAGCAGCGCCCCCAGCACGACGGCGTCGGCCGGCGTGCCGGGAATACCCAGCACCAGCGTCGGAATGAAGCCGCCGCCGACCGTCGCGTTGTTCGACGACTCGCTGGCAATGATGCCCGCCGGATTGCCCTTGCCGAAGCTCTCCGGATCGCCCGAAGTACGCCGGGTTTCGGAGTAGGCGACCAGCGCGGCGATCGAGCCGCCGGCGCCGGGCAGCATGCCGATCAGCGTGCCGATCCCGGAGCTGCGCACCAGGTTGACCTTGTTCGCCAGCGCAATGCGCACCGCCTCGCCCAGCCGAAAGCCGGCGACCTTGCCCTCGATGCGCAGATGCTCGTCGCGTGAGATGACGAGGTCGATGAGGACGGGGATGCAGAAGAGCCCGATCAGCGCCGGCACGACGCCGATGCCGCCCAGCAGGAACTGCGTGTCCTGCGTATAGCGGATGTCGCCGCCGATGATCGCCGAGCCGATCATCGACAGCAGGAGCCCGAGACAGGCGCCGACCACGCCTTTCCACGCATCGCCCTCGGACAGCGCGGCGACCAGCGTCAGGCCGAGGATCGCCAACCAGAAATACTCGACCGGACCAAAGGCCAGCGCGACTTCCGCCAGCGGCGGCGCGACCAGCAACAGACATATCGCGCCCACCAATCCGCCGAATACCGACGCCAGGCACGCCAGCGTGATGGCGAGGTCGCCGTCGCCGCGCTTGGCCATTGGATAGCCGTCGAAGGTGGTCGCGATTGCCGACGGCGTGCCCGGCGTATTCAGCAGCACCGCCGAATAGGCGCCGCCGTAGATCGCTCCGGTGTAGATGGCGCCCAGCATGATCAGCGCCGGCGCCGGTTCCATCGTGAACGTGAACGGCACCAGCACGGCAACGGCCATCGTCGCCGTCAGTCCGGGCATGGCGCCGATCACGGTGCCCGCGACCACGCCCACCAACGCGAGCGCAAGATTGCCGGCGGACAGCGCCGCCAGAGCGTACGCGACGAGATCCATCGGCGGCTACTTGATCATGCCGACCTCGCGCGCGGCCGACTCATACTCCTTGCTCTTGGCGGCGAGAAACGGTCCCGTCTTCTCGTAGGGCACGTCGACGATCACGAAGCCGCCCTCGGCCATCTTCTTGCGGAACGCCGGATCCTGGTTGACCTTGCCGAACAGTTCGGAGAGCTTCTTGCGCTCGGCTTCCGGCGTGGCCTTGGGGACGGCGACGCCGCGAAACACGCCCGACAACATGTCGATGCCGAGTTCCTTGAAGGTCGGGACTTCGGGGTGGCTCGGCAGGCGCTGGTCGAGCGCCACCGCGAGCATGCGCACCTTGTCGCCCTGCTGGATCGCCGCCGTGGTAAAGGTCATCGCGGCGTTCACCTGTTTGCCGAGCATCGCCGCGACCGATGTCGCGGTGCCGGAGAACGGAATGTAGGTCGTTTTCACGCCGGCCAGCTTGTTGAAGGTGACGGCGGACAAGTGCGGTCCGCTGTTGGTGCCGCTGCCCGACATGGTGATCGTCCCCGGCGCCTTCTTCGCCGCGGCGATCAGATCCTTCAGCGACTTGAAGGGACTGTCGGCGGGGACGACGATCGCGTCCGGCGTCAACTGGAAAATATAGACGTTGACCAGGTCGTCGGTCTTGTAGCCGACGTCCTTTTCCATCGGCTGCAGAAAAATGTGCGGCAGGTTGGTGCCCATCACCGTGCTGCCGTCGGCCGGCATCTTGGCGAGCGATGCCCAGGCCGTGGCGCCGCCGGCGCCCGGCTTGTACTGCACGACGACATCGCGTCCGGAAATCGACTTCAGTACCGGCTCCTGGATGCGCGCGGTGATGTCGGACTCGCCGCCCGCCGGAAAGGGAATGATGTAAGTGAGTGCTTGCGCAAGCGCGGAAGCTGAAAAAACAAGGCCTGCGACGAGCCCTAGTCCGGCCGCGACGCGGCGACAAGTGGCAAAGCAAAAGCTGTGCATCGTGAAATTCCTCCTGTTGATCCACCGCGAGAGACGCCGACTCCATGCAGTCTGGGCGAATTGACTCGGGCCCTGCCAATCCCGCCCGGCCGCGAATCGGCGAGCGGACATCATGCATGGTCGGGCAGCGACAATCAACCTCGGCCGCGCGCTGGGAGCGTCGCCCAAATGCCTCGCCGGACGCGACGGCGACGCAACGTCAATCGCGGCGCAACGCGTCGATCGCCAATATGCTGGCATCGTCGGCGCCGTGCCCGGCAGCGATGAGCTGGTCCATGCGGGCAGCGATGGCGGGCAGCGCCGCCAGCGGCCGGTCGCCGGCGGTCTCGAGCATCAGCCCGACGTCCTTGCGCGCCATCGCCAGCTCGAAACTCGCGGCGAAATTACCCGTCGCCATATTCATGCCGCGCCCCGCGATCATCGCGTTCAGGTCGAGCATTTTCAGCAATCCGATCGCATCCACGCCGTCGACGCCGCTCGCCTGGGCCAGCGTCAGGACGTCCGCAGCCGTGGCCGAAGCGCCGATGATCATCGCGTTGCCGAAAAGCTTGTTGACGGCGGCGAGATCGCTGCGTTCGCCCATGTAGTGCAGGCGTCCCGTCATCTTCGCCAGTTCCGCTTCGACGCTCTCGAAGAGCGCCCTGGGGCCGGCGGCCATCATCACACCCTGGGCATTGCGTGCTGCGGCAGGACCCATGAACACGGGACAGTGCAGATAGCCCGCGCCTTCTTCGCTGAGCCGCTTGGCGCGCAGCGCAGTGAGCTTCGGCAACGTCGTCGTGTGGTCGATCAGGATCGCCTCGGCGGACAGTCCTCCACGTGCGGCCGCCACGACGTCATCGACGACGGCATCGTCTTTCAACACCAGATGAACCCTCGCGGCGCCGCGCACCGCATCGGCTGGCGTTGCGGCAGCCTTGACGCCGAATTGCGCGAGTGCCTGCACCTTGGCTGCCGAGCGGTTCCAGGCGGTGACCGCATCGCCGCGCCTTGCGGCCGCCTCCGCAAACGCGCCGCCGAGCAATCCGGTACCGAGAAAGGCGATGCTGGACATGATGGCAATCCCGAAATGGTGGCGCGTCCAGGGACGCGCCGTTGATCCTGGTTGAAGGTGCTGGACTGATGAAGTCCGGCGCAAAAAGGCGCGTGACCGATCGGAGGTCTGCGAGGGATCGGCTAACGAACAGCGTGGTCGGGGTGACAGGATTTGAACCTGCGACATCTTGCTCCCAAAGCAAGCGCGCTACCGGGCTGCGCTACACCCCGAAAGTGGCGATTGTGCCATCCCGACGATGCACGGGCAAACGCGCGCGGCCCGCCATGGATTTGCGATGCGCTGAGACAAGCCGGACGGCGGTCGGTTGTGTTCGTCGAAGTCCGTCTGCGTTTCCACCGTGCGCGCGGCCACCTCGCCGCCGCACATCTCCAGCCGTTCGAGCGTGCCGTCGCGTCACTGGCGACGGCGTTCCCCAACCTCGGCGTCGCCGCTCCGGCGGACCCGGGATTTCTCGGCCGATCGATTTCGATGCGTGTCGCCAGAAGCTTCCGCAACGTCAGCGCGCGAATTTGCGGATCACGACCAGCGCCTCGTCGATCGCGCGATCGCCGTCGCCTGATTTCACCGCGTGCGCAACGCAGCCATGCAGGTGATGCTCGAGCAATTGCAGCGCCAGCGCATCGAGTGCCGACTGCACCGCCGATACCTGCGTCAGGATGTCGATGCAGTAGCGATCCTCGGCGATCATCCGGCCGATGCCGCGCACCTGGCCCTCGATGCGGTTCAACCGCTTGCTCAGCGCGCCGGCATCGCCGCGCGCGACCAGCGGATGCGCGTGCTTCGCGACTGTCTTGGCGACCCGCTTAGTCGACGACGTCATAACCCGCTTCGGTGATCGCCGAGCGCAGCGCCGGAATTCCGGTGCGCTGCGAATCGAAACTCACTTTCGCCGCTCCCGGCTCTAGCGTCACGTCGACGTCGGCGACCCCGGGGATCGCCTTCAGCACTCTGGTGACGCTCGCCACGCAACCGCCGCAGGTCATGCCTTCGACGCTCATGGTCACGGTTTCCATCGCGCTCTCCTTTCGAGAAATGTGTAAAAAGTCAAGCGCCGGGTCGCCAGCGCCTGAGCAACAGCGCATTGCCGACCACCGACACCGAGCTCGCGGCCATCGCGGCGCCGGCGATCACCGGGCTCAGCAGACCCGCCGCCGCGAGCGGAATGCCGAGCACGTTGTAGGCGAACGCGAAAAACAGGTTCTGCCGGATCTTCGCCAGCGTCGCGCGCGACAGCAGGATCGCGTCGACGACCGCATTCAGGTCGCTGCGGATCAGCGTCACGTCCGAGGCTTCCACCGCGATGTCCGACCCCGCGCCGATGGCGAAGCTGACGTCGGCCGCGGCAAGCGCCGGCGCATCGTTGATCCCGTCACCGACCATTCCCGTCACGACGCCTTTGGACTTCAGCGCAACCACAGCCTCCGCCTTGCCGGCGGGCAGCACGCCGGAACGGAACTCGCGGATGCCCACCGCATCCGCCACCGCCTGCGCGGTCTCGGCGTTGTCGCCGGTCAGCATGACGACTTCGATACCGGCTGCGTTGAGACGCCGCACGGCCTCGGCCGAAGTCGGACGCACGGCGTCGGCAAGTGCGATCAGACCGAGCATACGGCCCCCGCGCGCAACGCCGACGAGGGTGCTGCCCCTGAGCTTCGATGTCACCATCGCGTCGGGAATCGGGACACCGACTTCGGTGAGGTAGGCGAGCGAACCCAGCGCCATCGGCGCACTGTCGGCGCCGTCGCGTGCGGCGACACCCTTGCCCGGCACCGATGCGAAGTCGGTGATGGCGAACGGGGTGATGCCCTGCTCGCCCGCCGCGACGAGGACCGCCTTCGCCAGCGGATGCGTCGACCCTTGCTCGAGGCTCGCCGCGGCGCGCAGCACGTCGTCGCGCGTCGCGCCGTCGATCGCGATCACCTCGGTGACCGCCGGTCGGCCTTCGGTGAGCGTGCCGGTCTTGTCGACGATGAGTGTCTGCAGCCGTCCCGCAAGCTCCAGTGCCGCCGCGTTGCGGATCAGGATCCCCGTCTGCGCGCCGCGCCCGGTGCCGACCATGACCGCCGTGGGCGTCGCGAGCCCCAGCGCGCAAGGGCAGGCGATCACCAGCACGGCCACCGCATGGACCAGCGCGCGGGTGGCGTCACCCAGCAACCACCATGTCAGCGCCAAGGTGACGACCGCGATGACAACGACCACCGGAACGAAAATGCCGGAAACGCGATCGGCCAGCCGCTGGATCGGTGCCTTGCTGCCCTGCGCCTCTGCGACCAGCCGCACGATTCCCGCGAGCAGCGTGCCGCTGCCCACGCCGGTGGCCTCGCAGGTCAGCAATCCGTCCTGGTTGAGCGTACCCGCGTAGACCACGGCCGACGCCGCCTTGTCGACCGCCCGGCTCTCGCCGGTCAGCATGCTCTCGTCGACGGTGGATGTGCCTTCACGCACGATGCCGTCGACCGGAACGCTTTCACCTGCGCGAACGACGAAACGGTCGCCGGCAACGACCTCACCGAGAGGAACGTCGACACCCGTCCCGTCGCGCAGCAGGTGTGCGGTCTTCGGCTGCAGGCGCAGCAAGCCTTCGAGCGCGGCGGAGGTACCCGCCTTCGCGCGCGCCTCCAGGAGCTTGCCCAGAAACACCAGCGTGATGATCGCCGCGCTGGCCTCGAAGTACACGTGCTGATCGTGCAATTCCAATAGCGTCACGACAGCGCTGAACGCATACGCCATCGACGTGCCGAGCGCGACCAGCACGTCCATGTTGGCGCCGCCGCCGCGCAGCGCGTGCCAGGCGCCGACGTAGAATCGTCGACCAACCCAGAACTGGACAGGAGTTGCGAGTGCCAACTGCAGCCAGCGCGGCAGCAGGTCTGCGTGCGCGGCACCGGTGAAGCCGCCCGAGGTGAACATCGGCACCATCTGCGCCAGCAGCGGCGCGGTGAGCAGCGCCGCGATGATGAACTCGCGCTTCAACGCTGCGAATTCCGCTGCCTTGCGCGCCTTGTCGCGCTTGCGATCCAATTCGGGATCCTCGCGAACCGTGGCGCCGTAACCGGCGCGCGCGACTGCGGCGATCAATTGCTCGGGAGCGGACCGCGCGGGGTCAAAGCCGACGACGGCGGTCTCGGTCGCGAAATTGACCGCAGCCTGCACGCCCGGTACGCGGTTCAAGACCTTCTCGATTCGCGCGGCGCAGGCCGCGCAGGTCATGCCGGTGAGACCCAGCTCGATGCGCTCCTTCGGCGGAGCGCCGCGCGCGATTGCGGTTGCATCCATCGTGTGACCCTATACCCCTAACGGGTATATGTCAAGCATCCGGTCTGGACTTGGGCGCGACATCGATCGTTTACACGGTCCGTCGTGTGTGCAAACATTCCACGTCCATCGAGGTATCAACGGAGGCCACGCAATGAAAGTATTGAAGAGACTCGCCATCCTGGCAGTTGCCAGCGTGTTGACCGTCGGCGTCGCCGCCGCGCAAACGCTGCGCTATTCCGACTACAGCCCCAACAGGGGCAGCCGCGCCGCTGCCTTGGAGTGGTTCGCGGAGCAAGTGAAGAGCCGCACGGAAGGGCGCGTGAAGATCGAGTTCCACTGGGGTGGCGCGCTGCTCAGCGGCAAGGCGACGCTGAAAGGCCTCGGCGACGGAGTCGCCGACGCCGGCACCGTCATCGGGTTTTTCACGCCGAAGGAGCTCAAGGCCTACAACATGGGCGACCTACCGGTCGACAATTCCGATGCTTGGATCGGTTTGCGCGCCATCTACGATGTGGCCTCGAGCCACGCCGCGATGCGCAAGGAATTCGACAAGGCCGGTGTCGTGTACATCAGCAATTTCACCACCGGACCGATCCAGCTGATCTGCGTCCCTCCCGTCGCCAGCCTTGCCGAGCTCAAGGGGAAGAAGGTGCGCGGCTCCGGGCCCTACGGAAAAGCGATGGGCGACCTCGGCGCGATCACGCAGAGCATGTCGCAGGCGGATGTCTACCAGGGCCTCGATTCCGGCCTCCTCGACTGCAACCAGAACTACTACTACGCGACGAAATCGTACAAGCAGTACGAGGTCGCACCGAATATGCTGGTGCTCGATTGGGGCCAGAACCTGTCGTTCGGCATTTTCATGAGCAAGATCGCCTTCGATGGCCTCGCGGCGAAGGACCGAGCGGTGCTGCGTGACGTGGGCAAGGACTTCATCGACCATATCGCGCGGGTGATGATCGAGGAGGCCGACTCCGACAAGGCGCAGCTGCAGGCCGGCATCGGCGGCAAGAAGGTCACGCTGCGCACCTTGCCTGCCGCGGAGCGGGCAACGCTGCTGGCCGCCGGCAAGAAGTACATCCAGGCCTGGGTCGCTGAGGCCACCGCCTCCGGCATCGACGGCGCCGGCCTGCTGGCCGATTACGAGGCGCGCATTGCACACTATGCGGCGGAGAAGAAGGCCAAGAACTATCCGTGGGCCCGCTAAGTCAGGCTGACCTGCCGGCGAGCACACCGACGCGGGCGGAGCGAACGCTGTCCGCGCTGGCTGCCGTCGCCTTGGCGGTGTTGTGCGGCATCGTCACCACCACGATCGTCGTGCGCGCCGCCGGCTTCGCGCTCATCCCCGACGACATCCTGCTGGTCCAGGAACTGATGGTGGCGGTCATCCTGCTGCCGCTCGCCGCCGTGACGGCGCAGCGGCAGCAAATCGCGGTCACGGTCTTCACCGAACGCATCGGGCTACGCCGCAAGGCGGCGCTGGCGCTGCTCGCACACGTGGTCGGAATGGTCTTCGCCGGTGCCTTGTTCGCGGTTGGCGTCAAGTCGCTCCTCGCGGCGGTGGCATCCGGCGAATACTTCGACGGCGTGCTCTACCTGCCCACCTGGATCGGCTGGGCTGTGTTCAGCCTGGGAACCGGAGCGTTCCTGTTGCGCCTGCTGCTGCAGTTCGGCATCGACCTTCTCCATCTCGCCTCTGACCGGCTTTCGCGGCAAGCGTGACCCGCGATGGACCCGACGCTGCTGATCGGGCTCGCGTTTTCGCTGGTTGTCGTCCTCCTGGTGTTGCGCGTGCCCATCGGCTTCGCGCTGGGCGCCAGTGCCTTCGTCGGTCTGCTGCTGTTTTTCGGCTGGCGACCGGCAACAGGTCCGGACCTCTCACGCGGCCTGCGCCCCGCGCTGTCGCTGGTGGGCTCGACGGCCTTCGGATTCGTGCACAACTACCCATTAAGCATGATCCCCATGTTCATCGGCTTGGGTCACGTCGCTTTTCACGCCGGCATCACCACCGATCTGTACCGGGCATTGCGAGTCTGGCTGGCGCGTGCGCCCGGCGGCCTGGCGCTGGCGTCGATCATCGGTTGCGGCGGATTCTCGGCGATCACCGGGTCGAGCGTCGCCTGCGCCGCCGCGATGGGGAAAATCGCGGTCCCGGAGATGCTGCGCTACGGCTACGACAGCCGCCTGGCGACCGCCGCCGTCGCCAGCGGCGGCACGCTCGGCTCGCTGATCCCGCCGAGCCTCCTGTTCGTCATCTACGCAATCTTCACCGAGCAGTCGGTGAAATCGCTGTTCCTCGCAGGCGTGCTCCCCGGGCTGCTGTCGCTCGGCGGTTTCATGCTGACGACGTTGATCTGGGCCAGGCTGCAACCCGGCGCGGCGCCGCGACCCGACGAGCGCCACACGCGACGTGAGCAATGGGCGCTGTTGCCGCAGGTCTGGCCGGCGGTACTGCTGCTGGCGATGATCACCGGCGGCATTTACTCCGGCGTGTTTACCCCGACCGAGGCAGCCGCGGTAAGCCTCGCTGCAGCCGCGGCGATCGGCTTCTCGCGGCGCCGACTGACGTGGAAGTTACTCTTCGTTTCGTTGCAGGATACCGCGCGGCAGACCGCGGCGATTTTTCTGATTGCGCTTGGCGCCAAGCTGTTTGTCGCGCTGGCTTCGCTGGCGCGCATTGCGCCGAATCTTCTCGACTGGGTACAGGGCACGGGCGCCGGCGTGTTCGCCGTCATGGCGACCATCGTGCTCCTGTACCTGGTGCTGGGGATGTTTCTCGACTCGATCGGTATTCTGGTACTGACCTTGCCTTTCGTGGTGCCCTTGATCGATGGCTACGGGCTCGACCTGGTCTGGTTCGGCGTCGTCGTCGTCAAGCTGCTCGAGATCGGCCTGATCACGCCACCGGTGGGGCTGAACGTATTCGTCATCAAGTCCGTGGCACCGCCCGAAGTGGCGCTGGATCGAATCTTTCGCGGTGTCGCCTGGTTCCTGCCGCTGGACTTCGTCGTCCTCGGACTCATCCTGGCGTTCCCGGCGATCTCGCTGTTGATCCCTTCGCTGGCCGGCTAGAACCAAACGAATCGGTGCAGATCGTTGTTCGGTCTGTGGGTCCGGCTTCAGCCTTGCCCGCAAGCGTGTTTCATGCGCGCCTGCGCACTCAGCCTTCCGGCTTCAGCTGCGGAAACAGGATCACGTCGCGGATCGACGGCGAATCGGTGAGCAGCATCACCAGCCGGTCGACGCCGATGCCCTCGCCCGCGGTCGGCGGCAAGCCGTACTCCATCGCGCGCAGGTAATCGGCGTCGAAGTACATCGCCTCCTCGTCGCCCGCCTCGCGCGCGTCGACCTGCGCCCGGAAACGCGCGGCCTGGTCCTCGGGATCGTTCAGTTCCGAAAATCCATTGGCTATCTCGCGGCCGGTGATGAAGAGCTCGAAGCGGTCGGTGACCGCGGGATTCGCGTCGTTGGCGCGGGCGAGCGGCGACACGTCGGTCGGATGCGCGATGATGAATGTCGGCTGCACGAGCTTCGCCTCGGTCGTCGCCTCGAAAAGTTTCAGTTGCAGGAGTCCCACGCCGTCGGAAGGAAACACTTCGACCGCGAAGGACGCGAGTGCGACGCGCAGGTATTCGGCCTTGTCCAGTTCGTGCAGCGGGTACTGCGGGTTGTACTGGTGGATCGCCTGCGCCATCGTCAGGCGGTCGAAGCGCTTCCCGAGGTCGATTGGCGTGTCCTGGTACTCGATCGCCGTCGTTCCAAGCACGCGCTGCGCGACGTCGCGGATCAACGTCTCGGTCAGGTCCATCAGGTAGTGGTAGTCCTGGTAGGCCTCGTAGAACTCGAGCATCGTGAACTCGGGATTGTGCCGAGTCGAGATGCCCTCGTTGCGAAAGTTGCGGTTGATCTCGAACACACGCTCGAAGCCGCCGACGACCAGCTTCTTGAGATACAACTCGGGCGCGATGCGCAGGTAAAGCTGCATGTCGAGCGCGTTGTGGTGCGTGGCGAACGGGCGCGCGGCTGCACCTCCGGGAATCGGATGCATCATCGGCGTCTCGACCTCGAGATAGCGGCGCGCGACGAAGAACTCGCGCATCGCCTGCACGATCTGCGAGCGCTTGATGAACACGTCGCGCGTCGCCGGGCTGGTGATGAGGTCGACGTAGCGCTGCCGGTAGCGCTGCTCCTGGTCGGTCATGCCGTGGAACTTCTCCGGCAGTGGCCGCAGCGCCTTGGCGAGCAGCCGGATCGACGTCGTCTTGATCGACAGCTCGCCGGTTCGCGTCTTGAACAGCGTGCCGACGGCGCCGACGATGTCGCCCAGGTCCCAGCGCTTGAAGTCGTCGAGAGCCTCCGCACCCACGGCGTCCAGCGTCACGTAGAGCTGGATGCGGCCCGACATGTCCTGCACGGTCGCAAAGCAGGCTTTGCCCATCACCCGCTTCAACATCATGCGGCCGGCCACGGCGACGCGAATGGCTTGCGGCTCCAGCGTCTCGTTGGGTACTTCGCCATGCATCGCGTGCAAGTCGGCAGCCAGCGCTTCGCGGCGGAAATCGTTCGGATAGGCGCGACCTTGAGCGCGCAACACCGCAAGCTTGGCGCGCCGCTCGGCGATGATCTGGTTCTCGTCCGCGGGCGCCGGCGCGGCGGTACCCGCGGAGGGTTCGTCTGCCATCTTGCTCACACTCCCTGTTTGAGGCTCGCCGCAATGAAGTCGTCGAGATCGCCATCGAGGATCGCCTGCGTATTTCCCGTCTCGTATTGCGTGCGCAGGTCCTTGATGCGCGACTGGTCGAGCACGTAGGAGCGGATCTGGTGACCCCAGCCGATGTCGGTCTTCGAGTCCTCGAGCTTCTGCTGCTCCTCTTGTCGCTTGCGCAGCTCGAGATCAAAGAGCTTCGACTTCAGCATCGCCATCGCCTCGGCGCGGTTGCGGTGCTGCGAGCGATCGTTCTGGCACTGCACGACGATATTGGTCGGCAGGTGCGTGATGCGTACGGCGGAATCGGTCTTGTTGATGTGCTGACCTCCGGCGCCCGACGCGCGGTAGGTGTCGATCCGCAGATCGGCTGGATTGATGTCGACGTCGATCGAATCGTCCACTTCGGGATAGACGAAGACGCTGGCAAAGGACGTGTGCCTCCTTGCATTGGAGTCGAAGGGGCTCTTGCGCACCAGCCGGTGCACGCCGACCTCGGTGCGCAGGTAGCCATAGGCGTAGTCGCCCTCGACCTTGACCGACGCGCTCTTGATGCCCGCCACATCGCCGTCGGACTCCTCCAGCACTTCGGTGCGGTAACCGCGGCGCTCGCAGTAGCGCAGGTACATGCGTAGCAGCATCGACGCCCAGTCCTGCGCCTCGGTGCCGCCGCTGCCGGCCTGGATGTCGATGAAGCAGTTCGCCGGGTCCATCGGATTTGCGAACATCCGACGAAATTCCAGGTCGCCGACGGTTTTTGCGAGCCGGTCGATGTCCTCTTCCACGGCGCGCATCGTCGCGTCGTCGGCCTCGGCGCGTGCCAGTTCGAAGAGCTCGCGACCGTCGGCAAGCCCGGCGTCGAGCCCGATCAATGCACCGACGATGTCGTCGAGTTCCTTCTTTTCCTTGCCCAGCGCCTGCGCGTTTTCGGGGGCGTCCCAGACCTTCGGGTCTTCCAGCTCGCGGGCGACGACCGCCAGCCGCTCGGACTTCACATCGAAGTCAAAGATACCTCCGTAGCTCGGCCGTGCGTCGGGCCAGGTCCGCGAGCGTGTTGTCGATGACGTTGATCTGCTCGGCGTCCATCGTCCATTTTCTCCATGCGAAACAGGGAATTATACGTGACCCGCCGTCGTTGCTGCCGCCCTGTTCTACGCTCGACGCACGGCCGGTACAATCGACGCTCCGGTGACGCGGCAGCGCCACGCCGCCACCCCACGAGCGGAGTTGCACCATGCCCACATTCTTCGTCAACAAGGAACGCGTCGACATCGCCGGCGGCGTGCCCGGCGACACGCCGCTGCTCCGGGGGAAGCCTGGCTGACGCCGACCTGTCGGGCGAGACCGCCAGCGCGGCCCCTTGCCACTCGAGCCCTCGACACATGCACACGCCCAACGGATTCGCGCCTTCGCACCTGCTGCCGCCCGTCGTCCCCGACGATGCGCATGCCTTCGCGTTCCGTGACGACCGCGTCCTGGTGGTCGCGGGTCAAGATGGCGACATCGCGATTCCGACGCTCGCTACGTTGAAGCAGGCAGGAATCACGGGAGTACCGCATTTCCTGGGAGTGCTCGGCACGACCGGCTGCGTGGCGGTCAACCTGCCCGGCGATGCGCGCGAACCCTCCGGCCTGCGCTACGCTGGAATGCGTTCGCTGTTCTTCAAGCTGCCTGATCCTCTGCTGGCACTGGCCGCGCGCGCGTTCCAGGTCGTCGACTGGGACCGCAGTCACCATTATTGCGGTCGCTGCGGCACACCGACGCGCGAGCGCAGCCACGAACGCGCGAAGGAGTGCCCGCAATGCGGACTCGTCGCCTACCCGCGCATTTCGCCGGCGATGATGGCGCTGGTCACCCGCGGTAGCGACATCCTGCTGGCGCGCGCGCACCGGTTCGCGCCCGGCATGTACAGCGCACTGGCCGGCTTCGTCGAACCCGGCGAGACCATCGAGGACTGCGTACGTCGCGAAGTGCGCGAGGAGGTCGGCGTCGACGTCGGCGAGATCACATACTTCGCCAGCCAGTCGTGGGCGTTCCCGCATTCGCTGATGATCGCCTTCACCGCGGAGTACGCAGGCGGAGAGCTTCGGCTGCAAAACGACGAGATCGCCGAAGCGCACTGGTTTCCCGCCAATGCTCTACCGCAGCTTCCCCCTTCGGTATCGGTCGCGCGCCGGCTGATCGACGCGACCGCGGCACGGCTGCGGTGTGCCTGACACGAGGCTGCTAGAATTCGCACCTCCGATCCCGCCATCTTCGGCCGGCCGTCCCTTCGCTCATGCGTTCCAATTTCATCCTGGCCGCCATCGCCTTCCTTTTCGCCGCCTGCTTCGCGCTGCCGGCACTCGCGCAGTCGGACCACACGACGGACCCGCGCGAATTTCCCGAGGCGGAGCGCCGCGTCTACGCGCAATCGCTGAAGGAGGCGCGCGGCCTGATCGAACTCGCGAAGTACGATGAGGCGATCGTGGTACTCGATCGCCTGAATGCGCAACGGCCGCGCGAACCGCAGGCACGGTTCCTCAAAGGCCTGGCGCTCGCCGACTCGGGCAAGACCGACGCGGCGATCGCTGTCTTCCAGGCGGTACTCGGCGACTTCCCCGAACTGCCCGAACCGCACAACAACCTGGCCGTCCTCTACGCGAAAAAAGGCCAGTACGGGCTCGCCCGCGACGAACTGGAAGCGGCGATCGCCGCCGCGCCCGATTACGTCGTCGCCTACGAAAACCTGGGTGACATCTATGCGCGACTCGCGGCAATGAACTACGAAAAAGCCATTGCCCGCGACCCGAAGAACGAGTCGGCGCCGGCAAAGTTGAAGCTGATGCGCAACGTCCTCGCTCCGACGACCACGGCAGCGTCGGACGCCGCAGCCAACGGCAAGCCTTCGTCGGTGGTCACCACACCGCCGCCCGCCCCGCCCGCGGCCGCAGCGAAGCGCTGAATCATCCATCGCGTTTTCTTGGAAACAGGAGGCTTCACCATGTTGCGTACGCTGTTCCTCGCCGCCGGCCTCACGCTGTCGGCGACCCCTGCTCTGGCCGCCAATCCGCAGGTCGAATTCGACACCAGCGCCGGCGTCATCAAGGTCGAGCTCTATCCGGATGCCGCCCCGAAGACGGTCGCCAATTTCCTGGCCTACGTAAAAAGCGGGCATTACGCGGGCACGCAGTTCCACCGTGTGATCGACGGCTTCATGATCCAGGGTGGCGGCTACACGTCGGATTTCCGGCAGAAGCCGACACGGCCACCGATTCCGATCGAATCGGAACTGTCGAGCAAGGCCGGATTGTCCAACGTTCCGGGGACGCTGGCGATGGCGCGCACCAGCGATCCCAATTCGGCGACGTCGCAGTTCTTCATCAACGTCGGCAACAACAGCCGGCTCAATTTCTCGTCGGCGACGCCGCAGGGCTACGGCTACACGGTGTTCGGCAAGGTGATCGACGGCATGGACATCGTGAACAAGATCGCGAAGGCACCCAAGGGGGCGACCGGTCCGGTCCCCGCCGGCATGAACCCCGGCGACGTGCCGGCGACCCAGGTCGTGATCAACGCCGCCAAACTGGTCGGCGGCTAGGACCCCTTTCCCACTCTTCGACGGAGAACAGCATGGTAGTCCTCAAAACCAGTCACGGCGATATCAAGCTCGCGCTCGACACCGAGAACGCGCCGGCTTCGGTCGCCAACTTCCTGCAGTACGTCCGCGACGGTCATTACGACAACACGCTGTTCCACCGCGTGATCGACGGCTTCATGATCCAGGGCGGCGGGATGGAGCCCGGAATGAAGCAGAAGCCGACCCGTGCGTCGGTCGCCAACGAGGCCGGCAACGGACTCAAGAACAAGATGTACACGATCGCGATGGCGCGCACCTCCGAGCCGCATTCGGCCACCGCCCAATTCTTCATCAACGTCGGCGACAACGACTTCCTCGACTACAAGACGCCGTCGGCCGCCGGCTGGGGCTATTGCGTGTTCGGCAAGGTGGTGGAAGGGCACGACGTCGTCGACAAGATCAAGGCGGTGCCGACGGCCAACAGCGGATTCCATCAGAACGTCCCCAACGAAGATGTCGTCATCGTCAACGCGCAGGAAGTCGCGGACTAGCGGCCCGTAGCGGGGGTTTGCGAGATGGCGGCGCAGGCCGCGCCAGCGAGTTTGTCGCAGAGGGGACCGACAGCGCCGCCGACGCTGCTGTTGTCGGACCTGCACCTGGCACCCGAGCGCCCTGCGGCGCTTGCCGCGTTCCACGCCTTCGCCGCCGGTCCCGCGCGCGACGCCGCCGCCGTCTACGTGCTGGGCGATCTCTTCGACTGGTGGGTCGGCGACGACCAGATGCGCGATCCCGTCGTGGCGACGGTGGTTGCCGCGCTGCGCGGAATCGCCGACGCGGGTATCCCGCTTTTTGTCGCCCGCGGCAACCGCGACTTCCTGCTCGGCGAACGCTTTGCCCGCGCTACCGGTGCCACGCTGCTGCCGGAATTCATCGTAGTCGAACTGGCCGGCGCGCGTACGCTCTTGTGTCATGGCGACGAGCTGTGCGCCGACGACGCCGAATACCAGGCCTACCGCACGCGGATGCGCGATCCGCGCACGCAGGCGCGACTGCTGCGGCTGCCGTACGCGGCGCGGTGTGCGATCGCCTGGTGGTTGCGGCGCAAGAGCAGCAACGAGAAGGCGCTGAAGCCCGAATCGATCATGGACGTCGCTCCCGATGCGGTGACCCGGGCCTTCCGGCAGCACGATGTCGCGCGGCTGATCCACGGCCACACGCATCGTCCGGCGCTGCACATCCACGACGTCGACGGCGTCGCGCGCGAGCGCTATGTGATGGCCGATTGGCACGACTGCGGTCATTACCTCGCGGTGGACGCGAACGGCATCCACGCGCGAACGATCAGCGGCTGACAACGCGCGGCTACGCGAGCGCCTGCCGGAAGTCGCCGATCAGGTCGTCGCGGTCCTCGATGCCGACCGAGATCCGGATCAGCGAATCGGCGATGCCCATCGCCGCGCGGCGTTCGGGCCCCATTTCGTGGAAGATCGTCTGCGCGACCGGAATGGCGAGCGTGCGGTTGTCGCCCAGGTTCGACGACAGCACGACGACCCGCAGTCGATTGAGGAAAGCGTCGCTGTCGACGCCGTCGGCGAGTTCGAAGGACAACAGCCCGCCGTAGGCGCGGAACAATTCGGTGGCGAGTGCGTGCTGCGGGTGCTCGGCGACGCCGGGATAGTAGACGGTGCGTACCTGCGGCTGCTGCTGCAGCCACTTTGCCAGCGCCAGCGCATTGGCGCATATGCAGTCCATGCGCAGCGCCAGCGTTTCCGCACCCACCGCGATGTGGTGCGCCTGCTCTGCGGCAAGCGTGCCGCCCCAATCGCGCAGGCCCTTCTTGCGCAACTGCTGCAGCCCCCAGTTGCGCGGCGGCAGCGACCTGTAGGCGTTCGCGATGTTCGGAAACTTCGTCCAGTCGAAAAGCCCGGTATCGGTGATCGCGCCGGCAAGCGCATTACCGTGGCCTCCGATGTATTTGGTCAGAGCATTCACGACGAGGCCGGCATCGACATCCTTCGGCCGGAACAACCACGGCGAGGTCATCGTGTTGTCGACGACGTAGAGGATGCCGCGTGCCCGGCACAGCTCGCCGATGCGCTTCAAGTCCGCGACCTGGAGCCGCGGATTGGCGATGGTCTCGACGAACACGAGGCGCGTGGCGTCGGTGAGTGCCGCGTCGACCCTGGCGACATCGGTCGCGTCGACAAAGGACACCGCGTGTCCGTGCGCCTCCAGCGTCAGCAGCAGGCTCGACGTGTTGCCGAATACGTACTGGCTCGACACGACGTGGTCGCCGTCGCGCAGCAGCGCGAGCATGATGGCCCCGATCGCCGCCATCCCGGTAGCGAAGGTCACGGTGCCGACCCCGCCCTCCATCGTGCTGATCTTGGTCTCGAGCGCCGCCGACGTCGGATTGCCCTGCCGCCCGTAGGCAAAGCCGGCGGCACGTCCCTGGAACACCGCCGTCAGATCGCGCACGTCGCGGTAGCCATAGGCGACCGACAGGTGCAGCGGCTTGTGCACGGCGCCATGCTCAATGACCGCGTCACGGTCGGAATGAAGAATCGCGGTGGTGAAGCCGCGCTTGGGTTTCTCGTCGATCATGATTCGCTCTGGCAGTCCGGAAGAACCTCCTCGCACTATTTCAACTATCCCGGCTGCTTTTCCTCTTCCAGGAGGTCCGCTTCCGCCTGCCCGCGCGCTTCGTCGCGCTCGACCGCCAGATGCGACAGGTAATCGGCGGTGATGTCGCCGGTGATGTACTTGCCATCGAAGCACGACGCCTCGAAATTGGCGAGCTTGGGATTCGCTTCGCGCACCGCTGCCTTCAACGCCTCCAGGTCCTGGTAGATGAGCAGATCGGCGCCGATTTCCAGCGCGATCTCCGCTTCGGTGCGCCCGGTGGCGACGAGTTCACTCTGGTTCGGCATGTCGATGCCGTAGACGTTGGGGAAGCGCACCGGCGGACTGGCGGAGGCGAAGTACACCTTCTTCGCACCCGCCTCGCGCGCCATCATCACGATTTCGCGCGACGTCGTGCCGCGCACGATCGAATCGTCGACCAGCAGCACGACCTGGTCGCGGAACTCGATGCCAACCGGATTGAGCTTCTGGCGCACGCTCTTCCGGCGCATCGCCTGCCCCGGCATGATGAACGTACGGCCAATGTAGCGGTTCTTGACAAAGCCTTCGCGATACTTGATGCCGAGCCGGTTGGCGAGCGCCAGCGCGGACGGGCGACTCGAGTCGGGAATCGGGATGACGACGTCGATGTCCTGCGCTTCCGGCATCCGGCGGATCTTCTCGGCGAGCGCTGCGCCCATGTAGAGGCGCGTCTCGTAGACGGAGGTGCCGTCGATCACCGAATCCGGCCGTGCGAGGTAGACGAATTCGAAGATGCACGGATTGAGCGATGGACGTTCCGCACACTGCCGCGCGTGGAAGGCGCCGGTGTGGTCGACGAAGATCGCCTCGCCCGGCGCCACGTCGCGCAGCACCTGGAAGCCGTGCGGTTCGATGGCCACCGACTCCGATGCAACGATGTACTCGGTGCCGCCCATCTGCTCGTTGGTGCCGATGATGAGCGGCCGGATGCCGAAGGGATCGCGAAATGCGAGCATGCCGTAACCGGCGATCATCGCCACCACTGCGTACGCGCCGCGGCAGCGCCGATGGACGCCGGCGACCGCCTTGAAAATCGCCTCCGGATCGAGCCGGTGGTGCTGCGCGGCGCGTTCCAATTCGAGCGCCAGTACGTTCAGCAGCACCTCGCTGTCGGAATTGGTGTTGACGTGGCGGAAGTCGAACTGAAACAGTTCGCGCTTCAGTTCCTCGCTGTTGGTCAGATTGCCGTTGTGGCCGAGCGTGACGCCGAACGGCGAATTGACGTAGAAAGGCTGCGACTCGAGATCCGAGAATGCCGAACCGGCGGTCGGGTAGCGGCAGTGGCCGATCCCGGCCGACCCGACGAGGTCGCGCATGTTGCGCGTCCGGAACACGTTCTGCACGAGTCCCGGCCCCTTGTACATGTGGAAGATCGCGCCCTCGCTGGTCACGATGCCCGCGGCGTCCTGACCGCGATGCTGCAGCAGCAGCAGGCTGTCGTAGAGCAGCTGGTTGACGGGCGTATGCGCTACAACGCCGACGATGCCGCACATGTGAGCACTACACCTTTCTGTCTGCCGGAGCGATACGCGGTGGTCCGCGGCCCTCGCGGGAATAGTCGAGACCTTCCGCCCAGTCCCGCGGCAACCACGGCGACAGCGACACGGCCGCGATCACCAGAGGCGGCATAAGGGCGGCATTCTGCCACCAATCATAGCGTGGCAGCGAAGTCAGGCCTGCGATCAGTACGAATGCCAGCACCAGGACGACCCCTCTCGCTACTCCGAACAACGCACCGAGAAAGCGGTCGACGAAACCCAGTCCGGCCTTGCGGATCACGCTCGACAACGGCCACGCAACAAGTGCGCCCAGCAACAGCGACCCGATCAATATCGCCACGAATGCAATCAGATAGCGGACTACCGGGCTGCCGCCGAGCTCGGGAAGCCAGCCGCCGACCAACGGCGTGAATGCCACCGCTGCGAAAAACCCGAGCACCCACGCCAGCAAGGCGATGAGTTCGCGCGTGACGCCGCGAACGTAGGCGAACAACATCGACAGCGCCAGCACTCCGATCATCGCCACGTCGAACGCGGTCATCCTCCACGACCACTATTTCACCGCCGCCACGATTCCGCTGTATCCGTCGCCCTTCAACTTGTCGCGGGACGTGGCAGCGGCATCGCGCGATGGATAAGGACCCACACGGACCCTCCACCACGTTCCCTTGCTGGTGGCCAGCGGTTCGACGTAGGCGGGGTAGCCGGCGCGCTTGAGCTTGTTGGACAGCGCATTGGCCCCCTTGTCGTCGGAAAACGCGCCCAGCTGCACCGAGAACCCTGGTGCGGGAGATTCGGACGATCCGGGAGTCGCCTTCGCCGAGACCTCCGGAGCCGCATTCGGCGCCGGCGTGGCGGCAGGTCGCGGTAGGGGCGGAGGGGCGGCTGCTTGTGGCGCAGGCGCGAGTGACGGCGCCTTTGCCGGAGCAGCGAGCACCTTTTGTTCTGCGTCGGAAAGCGATCGCCGCGGCGCGGGAACGGGTGCCGCGGAACTGGCGGGCGCGTTCGACTTCGCTTCCTCGGCCGGCGCCTCGGGCTTGGCCATCCCGGCTTCCGCCTTCGCGGCCTTCGCCGATTCGGCGTTCAGCGCAGGTGCCCGATCGGTGTCGGGGCGCGAATCGGCTTTGGCGGGCGCCGGCTTCGCTTTCTCGCTCAGCCGGCTCACGAACTTGCCGTCGTCGATTGGCGGAATCCTGACCGTCACGTCCTCACCCAAAGGTCTGGGTTCGCTTTCGAGCAGCATCGGCACGAAGACGGCAGTGGCGAGCGCCAGCACGATGGCGCCGATCAGTCTGCGCCGCGCGCGACGTTTCAGGTCATCGACGTTCAGGTCCTCGGGAGCGGTCATGGCTTCAGACAGGCGTTCGCGATTCACGGACCTTGCCGAGCGCCGCCAGCGCAGCGGCAACGGTCAGGAACGATCCAAAGGCGATGATTCTATCAGCCTCTCCGGCGACCTCGCAGGCGGCGACAAAGGCCGTCGCCACATCGGCGTAGACGCGTATCGAGGCGAGGGGCACGCCGGACGCGAGCAGCGCATCGCGCATCGCCTCGCCACTGGCGCCGCGCGGTCCGGGCAGTGCGGCAACGAACCAGCGATCGGTACGGCTGCGCATCGCGGCGATCACGCCCGCGATGTCCTTGTCGGCCAGCATCGCGAAGACGGCAATCGTTTCCGGGTAATACCCCATGTCGGCGAGCGCTGCCGCAAGCGCGCGCGCCGCGTGCGGGTTGTGCGCGACGTCGAGCACCGTCGTCGGCCGCCCGGGCAGAACCTGGAAGCGCCCGCGCAAAGTCACCGTCGCCAGACCTTCGCGCACGGCTCCCGCACTCACCGGCAGGCGCCTGTGCAGGAGGTCGAGCACCTCGAGTGCGGTTGCCGCGTTGGCCATTTGATACGCACCGCGCAGCGCCGGAATCGGCAGTCCGTAACGCTCGCCGCGCGAACCGCGAAACCGCCACTGATGACCCTCGTTCGCATAGCCGTAATCGCGGCCGATCAGATGCAACGGCGCGCCGATCGTTACGGCATGAGCGACCAGGCTGTCCGGTGGATTCGGCTCGCCGCAGACGGCGGGCCGGCCAGCGCGGTAGATGCCCGCCTTCTCGAAACCGATGTGCTCTCGCGTGGCTCCCAGATAGCCGACGTGATCGATATCCACGCTGGTGACCGCCGGCACATCGGCATCGACGATGTTGACCGCATCCAGCCGTCCGCCCAGACCGACCTCGAGGATCACTACGTCCGGTCGTTCCCGCGCGAACAGCCACAACGCGGCGAGCGTGCCGAATTCAAAGTAGGTCAGCGTCGGCTGCTGACCGCTGGCGTCCATCGCACCGCAGCGCGCTGCCTCGACGGCGGCGAAGGCGTCGATCAATTCTTCGTCGGTGACCTCGCGACCATCGATGCGCACCCGCTCGTTGTAGCGCGCGAGATGCGGCGACGTGTAGAGCCCGGTGCGATAGCCGGCGCAACGAAAGATCATCTCCAGCATCGCGCAGGTCGAACCCTTGCCGTTGGTGCCGCCGACGGTAATTACCGGACAGGAGATCGCCGATGGCAGCTGCGCCCGCACCGCGCGTACGCGGTCGAGTCCGAGTGCTATCGGCACCGTGTGCAGCGAATCGATGCAGGCGAGCCAGCGTTCGAGGCTGGCCGGTTGGCCTGCGGACACGGCCAGCATGCCTGCGGCGCTGCCGCGATCGGCTCTACCCATCGCGAAACGCCGGCAGTTTAATGCGTCGGCGCCGGCTGCCGCGCCAGCAACGCCAGCAGTCCGGCCAGCTCGTCGCGCAAATGGCGCCGGTCGACGATCATGTCGAGCGCGCCTTTTTCCATCAGGAACTCCGCGCGCTGAAAACCTTCGGGCAATTTTTCGCGCACCGTCTGCTCGATCACGCGTG
Source organism: Burkholderiales bacterium (assembly GCA_020853025.1). Lineage (GTDB taxonomy): Bacteria > Pseudomonadota > Gammaproteobacteria > Burkholderiales > Casimicrobiaceae > VBCG01. The sequence continues at coordinate 147,481 of JADYZP010000039.1, read as the reverse complement.
GCCCGGCGAAGCCGATCAGCGCATCCGGCTCGGCCAGCACCAGGTCGGCGACGAAGGCGAACGACGCCGAAACGCCGCCCATCGTCGGATCGGTGAGGATGGACACGAAAGGCAGCCGCGCCTTGTTCAGTTCCTGCAGCACCGCCGTCGTCTTCGCCATCTGGAACAGCGAATTGACGCCTTCCTGCATCCGCGCGCCGCCGGAGGCGGCGATGCAGACGAAAGGCACGCGGTTCTCGAAAGCCACGCGCACGCCGCGCGCAAAACGCTCGCCGACCACCGAGCCCATCGATCCGCCCATGAACTCGAACTCGAAGGCGGCGAGCACCAACGGCACGCTCTTCACGCTGCCCTGCATCACGACCAGCGCATCGGTCTCGCCCGTCTCCTCGAGCGCGGCGGAAAGCCGGTCCGGGTACTTCTTCTGGTCCTTGAACTTCAGGCTGTCGACAGGTACGACTTCGGAGCCGATCTCGAAGCGGCCCTCGGGATCGAGCAGCTGCTCGATGCGGTCGCGCGCGGTGACGCGCGAGTGGTGCCCGCACTTCGGACACACGTAGAGGTTGTTCTCGAGATCGGTGCGGTAGAGGACCGCTTCGCAGGCGGTGCACTTGATCCACAGCCCCTCGGGCACCGGGGTACGCCGCTCACCCGGAGTGCGCTTGATTCGCGGCGGAAGCAGTTTCTGCAGCCAGGTCATCGATGAATCATCCCTGAAAGTGCCGGCATCGCACGGTATCGGCAGCCGTTCAAGCGGCGCGCTTTCGCTCCATTGCGTCGAGCGCCTGGCGAATCGTAGCAAGCCAGGCCCCGGCGCGGGAAGCCGCGGCCTCGGGCGGGCCGTCCTCGACTTCCTGGATGATCCGGCTGCCGATGACGACGGCGTCGGCGTGCGCGGCGATCGCCTGCGCGCTCGCAGCATCGCGGATGCCGAAGCCCACCCCCACCGGCAGGCTCACGTGGCGGCGGATCTCGGCGAGCTTGTCGGCGGCCTCGGCAACGTCGAGGTTGCCGGCGCCGGTGACGCCCTTGAGCGAGACATAGTAGACGTAGCCGCGCGCGAACTTGGCCACCACCTCGATGCGCGCCTCGGGCGTGGTCGGCGCCAACAGGAAGATCGGCGCGATGCCGACCTCGAACATCTGCGCGGCGAAGCCGTCGGCTTCTTCCGGCGGATAGTCGACGACGAGCACGCCGTCGACGCCGGAATCCCGCGCGCGCGTCGCGAAAGCCGCAACACCCATCGCCTCGATCGGGTTGGCGTAGCCCATCAGCACGATGGGCGTCGTCGCATCCGCGCGCCGGAACTCGGCCACTACCGCCAGCACATCGGCCAGCGACACATGCTGCATCAGCGCGCGCTCCGACGCGCGCTGGATGACCGGCCCATCGGCCATCGGATCCGAAAACGGCACGCCGAGCTCGATGATGTCGGCACCCGCGCGCACCAGCGCATCGAGCATCGAAGGCATCGACGCCAACGTCGGGTCGCCGGTCATCACGAAGGGAACGAGCGCCGTACGTCCGGTGGCGCGCAACTGCGCGAAGGTGGCGTCGATGCGGTTCAACGCTGTCCTGATTCCGGATTGCACTCGGGCCGGCAGTAGAAATGCAGCCCGGAACGCTCGGCCACCGTGTTCATGTCCTTGTCGCCGCGACCGGAGAGATTGACCAGCAGGATCCGGTCGCTGCCGAGCGTGGGTGCCAGTTTTTTCGCGTAGGCCAGCGCATGTGCCGACTCGAGTGCGGGAATGATGCCTTCGATGCGGCAGCAATCGTGGAACGCGGCGAGCGCCTCGTCGTCGTCGATCACCACGTACTCGGCACGGCCCGTATCCTTGAGCCACGCGTGTTCGGGACCGACACCCGGATAGTCGAGCCCGGCGGATACCGAATGCGTCTCGACGATCTGCCCGTCGGCGTCCTGCAGCAGGTACGTGCGGTTACCATGCAGCACGCCGGGCCGGCCAGCCGTCAGCGATGCCGAATGCCGGCCCGTGGCGACGCCGTCGCCGCCCGCCTCGACGCCGATCAGCCGCACGTCGCCATGCTCGATGTACGGATAGAAGATGCCCATCGCGTTGCTGCCGCCGCCCACGCAGGCGATCACCGCGTCGGGTTGTCGTCCCGCGTACTCGGGCATCTGCACGACGCATTCGTCGCCGATCACGCGCTGGAAATCGCGCACCATCATCGGGTAGGGATGCGGTCCGGCCACCGTGCCGATGATGTAGAAGGTGCTCTCGACGTTGGTCACCCAGTCGCGCATCGCCTCGTTCAGCGCGTCCTTCAGCGTCTTCGAACCGGACTCGACGGCAACCACACGGGTACCCAAGAGCTTCATGCGGAAAACGTTCTGCGCCTGACGCTTGATGTCCTCCGATCCCATGTAGACGACGCATTCCATGCCGAAGCGCGCGGCGATCGTTGCGGTCGCAGCACCGTGCTGGCCGGCGCCGGTTTCCGCGATCACGCGTGGCTTGCCGAGACGGCGGGCGAGCAGCGCCTGGCCGATGACGTTGTTGATCTTGTGCGCGCCGGTGTGATTCAGATCCTCGCGCTTCAGCCATATCTGTGCGCCGCCGAGTTCGCGCGACCAGCGCTGTGCGTGATAGACGGGCGACGGCCGGCCGACGTAGTGTTTCAATTCGCGCTCGAACTCGGCGCGAAAGTCCGGATCGTCGCGGAAGCGCGCATAGTGCTCGCGCAGCTCGTCGAGCGCGCAGATCAGCGTCTCGGCGACGAAAACGCCTCCGTAGGGGCCGAAATGACCGCGCTCGTCGGGCAGGTTGTAGGGCAGCTCAGCCATCCGCATTGCGTACTCCCTCGATGAACGCCGCGATGCGCGCGGCGTCCTTGCTACCCCTGCGCGCGCGGCCGTCGGGGTCGCGCTCTTCGACGCCGCTCGATACGTCCACGGCCCAGGGACGCACCGCGCGTATGGCCTCGCCGACGTTTGCCGGGTCGAGCCCCCCGGACAGGATCACCGACGCCGACAGCTCCGCCTGCACCAGCGGCGACAGACGAGACCAGTCGAATGCCCGGCCCGTGCCGCCCGGCAGCTCGCCCGGCGCGTAGGAGTCGAACAGCAAACCGGCCGCGTCGGGGTACGCCGACACGCATTCTAGCAAATCGACCCCGTCCTTCATGTGGATCGCCTTCAGGTACGGGCGGCCGAAGGCGCGGCAGAAATCCGCGGCTTCGGCGCCGTGGAACTGCAGCAGATCGAGCGCCACGGCGTCCATCACCGCGCGCACTTCGGCAGGCTCCGGATCGACGAAAAGCCCGACGCGAGTGACGAAGGGCGGCAGCGCTTCGGCGATCGCGCGAGCACAGCCGACGTCGACCACGCGCGGCGTTCCGCTCCAGAAGACGAGGCCGATCGCATCGGCACCCGCCGAACTGGCCGCGAGTCCGTCAGCGACACGCGTGATGCCACAGATCTTCACGCGGGTGCGGAAGTGTTCCCCCCGAAGCGGCGCTTCGCGCCGCCTCCCCCCGAGGGGGCGAGCGCCTTGGGGCGGCCCGGCGGCGCTCATCGGTGCCCCCCCCGAAGCGGCGATGCGGCGCTCACGACGCCACCAGGCAAACGCGGCGAACCGTCGCCGGCAGGCCGAAGCGGGCATCGTAGTCGGCGCCCGCAAAGTAGAGGCCGGCCGCGGCGAAGGTCGGTGCGGAGCGCGCGCGATCGCGCGATGCGAGTACGTCGGCGATCCACGCGACGGACTCGCGGCCCGCGCCGACTTCGACGAGCGCGCCGACGATGTTGCGCACCATGTGCTGCAGGAAGGCGTTGGCCGAGAACTCGAAACGCACGATGGGTCCGGACTGCGAAACCGCGATATGTGAAAGCGTCTTGACCGGTGATTTCGCCTGGCATTCGGCTGCACGAAACGCCGAGAAATCATGCGTGCCCGCCAGCATCGCCGCACCGGCTCGCATCGTTTCCAGGTCGAGCGGTCGATGGTACCAGCCGATACGCCCGGAAGAGAGCGCCGGCCGTTGCGGGCGATTGTGCAGCAGGTACGTGTAATGGCGGGCCGTTGCCGAGAACCGCGCATGGAAATCGTCGGTGACCGGCTGCGCCCAGAGCACCGCAGCCAGCGCCGGCAGATGCGCGTTGACGCCGCGGACCCACGCGGACTCCGGCCGCGAGGCATCGGTATCGAAATGCACGATTTGCGACACCGCGTGCACGCCGGCGTCGGTACGGCCAGCGGCAGCAACACCGACTCGCTGTCCGGCGATCTCGCCGATCGCCCGCACCAGAGCGTCCTGCACGCCGCAACCAGACGGTTGCGACTGAAAGCCGCAGAATCCGAATCCGGCGTATTCGACGGCGAGCGCGACGCGCATGGCAGGTCAGAAGTCAGTGGCCAGGGATCGAGAATCGAGGATAGCGAAATACATCATCGCCAAAGAGAAAAAAAGGAAACAAAAAAGCCGCCGGCGCGGGTGCGGTGGCGACTTTCGAGTTGCGAAAGCTTGCCCTCGAATGCTTGAGTCGGGGCGGGAACCCAGCGTCTTCAAATGAACGACACTGGGCTCCCGCTTTCGCGGGGGGACGAAATCCGTTAAGTGAACAGCATTGTGCCTAGCCGAGTTTGGTCAGCAGCGACTTGGCCTCGGCCTTCTGCTGGTCATCGCCCTCGTGCAGAACTTCCTGCAGGATCTCGCGGGCCCCTTCGACGTCACCCATTTCCTGATACGCCTTCGCGAGATCGAGCTTGGTCGCCGCATCGTGCCACTGCCCGTCGAGCACCGACGGCGTTGGATCCTCGAAGGTCGTCCGCTCTGGGTCGAAGGACAGGTCGAGCTTGTCCAATTCCAGCGCCGCCGCCGGCCGCGTCAGCGGCGAGGGCGCGGCGCTGGCGGCTGCGGTTTCCAGGACCGGCTCGACGCGCGGCTTGCCCATCGGAGCTGGCTTGTCGGCGTCGTCGAGCTTGAAGTCCAGGTCGAACTTGGCCGCCTTGCCGATTCGGTCGTCGACCGATTCGACCTTGTCTTCGATTTCCGCGTCCTTGGCTTCCAGCGCGGACTTGCCGGCTGCAATCGCCCCTGCGATCGCCGCTCCGGCACCCGGCAACGCCATCGTGCGATCGGGGTCGAAGTCAGCGGCGGTCAGCTTCGCGGTCTTTTCGAGCTCGGACTCCGCGCCGGCCAGGATGTCGGCAGGTGATTTCTGCTCCACTCCCGACGTCGGCGAGATCGAGATTTCCTCGTCCATATGGAACTCTAGATTCCGGTCGCCGCCGATATCGCTTGGCATCGCTTCCGCGCTCATCGCCGCGGTCGCAGCCGCGGGCCGCGCCACCGGTACGCCACCCTCGTTGAACAGTGGGTTGTTGGGATCGAGCTGGCGGCCGAGCACCACGGCCTTTTGCCAGGTATCCCCCTGCCCGCTGGTCACCGCGTACAGTTCCGAGGCCACCGTTTCGAATGCCGAAGGCTTGTTGTGCTGCGCGTGGATCTCGAGCAGCTTGAGGTAGATCTCCTGTCTCTGCGGATCCTTCTTCAGCGCGTCCTTGAGGATTTCCTCGGCTTGCGCATCGCGACCATAGGCGAGATAGACCTCGGCTTCGGCGATCGGATCGACCTCGTCGGTATCGATGTTGCCGAGCCCCTCGCGGCTGAAGTCGCTGGCCAGCGAGTTGTCGCCGGTGTTGACTACGCCGCCGCCGGTGGAGCCGAACACCGTATTGGTCTTGATGTCGGTGCCCGAGATGATGCTGTCCTCGAACTTGGTCGTCTTCCGACGCCGTGCCGCCAGCAGCGCGGCCAGGCCGCCAAGTACCGCAAGCGCGCCCACGCCAATCGCCCAACCCGGCGTGTTGGACAGGAGTTCCTCGAAAAACCCCGGCGGCTCCTTCGGCGGAGCCTTCGCGATCACCTTGGGTGGCGCCGCCTTCGGTGGCTCAGCCTTCGGCGGCTCGGCCGGCGGCGTTTCCGCCTTCGGTGGCTCAGCCTTCGGCGTTTCGGCCGGCGGCGGCTCGGCCTTCGGCGTTTCGGCCTTCGGCGGCTCGGCCGGTGCCGGGGTGACGGCCGGCGGGGCCGCGGCGATCGGCTGTGCGGGTGCGGGTGTCGGCGTCGGTGTCGTCGTTCCAGCGGCCGGCGGGGTCTGCAGTTGCGCCAGCGTCTGATTCCGCAACTCGACGACGCGCTGCAAGTCCTTCAATGTCTTTTCCAGATCTGCAATGCGACTTTGCGCTTCGCGCAACTGTGCCGCTTGCGACGCGCTCGTTTCGGCCGCACCGCTTCCCATGCCGGTCCCGGCGTCCTTCGAAACGCGCAACTGGTCGCTGCCCGGCCGCACGGCTGGAGTTTTTTCCTGCACCGCGGTACCGATCCGACCGCCGGCTGCACGGCTTGCTCCTTCGTCCGCCAGCGGGGCTGCGCCGGCGACACGGTCGCGGTACGTGCGCCAGTCGGCAGCCTGCACACGGACGACCTGTGTGGCTTCCGCAGGGGGGGCCGAGGACGCGTCGACCGCATTCGGAACCGAGATGATCGCGCCCGTCCGCAGCCGGTTCATGTTCGCGCCGTCGAAGGCGTTGGCATTGCTCTTGAACAGCGCGACCAACATCTGATCGAGCGTCACGGTCTCCGGCTTGAATTCCTTCGCGATCTTCGACAGCGTGTCGCCGCGTTTCACCTCGTAGGTGTCGCCCTGGCCGCGCGGCGCTCCCGCGGCCACCGGTGGCGCTGCCTGCGCGCGTGCTGGCGCAGCTGCGCCAGCGCGCAACGGCGCGACGGGGTCGACCGAAGTCGTGACGGTTCCCGGCGGATCGAGCAGGAATGTGTAGTCACGCACGACACGACCCGACGCCCAGTTTGCCTCGACCAGCAGATCGAGGTACGGCTCGGTGACCGCGGTCGGCGAAGTCACCTTCAGGTAAACACTGTCGTTGGGGCCACGCTCGATCGCGACGCGCGCCCGTGCCAGCACGCTCTGGTATTGCAGGTTGTTCTGTCGATACAGCGTCGGATCGGCGATTTTCGCCGTCAGCGAGTCCAGATCCTCTTTCGAGGTGGAAAGCAGTTCGATGCGGGCGACCAGCGGCTGCCCGACGTAGGACTCGACGGTCAGCTTACCCAGCCCGAGCGGGTAGGCAGCAGTGGGAAGCGCGAGCACACCGGCAAGGACGCCGTATTTGAGGATGGGTTTGACGCGCATACCGCCCCCTTCGGAAACGCTGTTTGGCTCAAGCTAACTTAACATCATGGGTTTAGCGGTGCAAGCTAAACCTAGGTATTAGCTTGGGTTTTTCCGCCTGGCCACGTCCCGCCAGATACAACTTCATGCCGGCGTACTATCGATCTGCGCTAGCGCTAGCGTACTGCCCGGCACCGGCTACAACATCTAGTGGCGCCGCCGGCGCGCTCGCCTGTTGCTTTCGTGTCCGCCGGCCCCATCAGCCGTGCCGCCGGCACGCCTGCCTGCCGTCCCACGAAAAGATGCAAAAAGAACGGTGTCCGGCGTCGCCGCGGCTTATCCCTGCAGGAAATAGCAAACGGCGCGCCAGCGCCTACGTCCAGCCCCGGCCGTCGTCACCGCGAGAGCAGGATCCGCAGCATCCGGCGCAGCGGCTCCGCGGCACCCCACAGCAGCTGGTCGCCGACGGTGAATGCGGAAAGGTAGCACGGTCCCATCGCCAGCTTGCGCAGGCGTCCGATGGGAATCGTCAACTGCCCGGTCACCGCGGCTGGCGTCAATTCGCGCATGCTCTCCTCGCGCCGGTTCGGCACGAGCTTCACCCATTCGTTGGCGTCCGCGATCATCGCTTCGATCTCGGCCAACGGCACATCCTGCCGCAGCTTGACGGTCAGCGCCTGGCTGTGGCAGCGCATCGCGCCGATGCGTACGCACAGCGAGTCGATCGGGATGGCGTCTCCACCGCTGCGGTCCAGGATCTTGTTCGATTCCGCGCCGCCCTTCCATTCCTCCAGGCTCATGCCGTTGCCCAGGTCGCGGTCGATCCACGGGATCAGCGAACCGGCGAGCGGAACGCCGAAATGCGCGGTGGGAAAGCGCTCGTCGCGGAGGATGCCGGCAACTTCGCGGTCGATGTCGAGGATCGCCGAATGTGGATCCTGGAGCAGGCTCTTCGCCGCCAGATGCGCCTCGCCCATCTGTGCCAGCAGTTCGCGCATGTTCTGCGCGCCCGCACCTGAGGCCGCCTGATACGTCATGCACGTCATCCACTCGATGAGATCGCGCTGGAAGAGGCCGGCCAGCGCCATCATCATCAGGCTTACCGTGCAGTTGCCGCCGATGTAATTGCGCACGCCCATGGCCAGCGCCGCGTCGATGACCGGCCGGTTGACCGGATCGAGGATGATCACGGCGTCGTTCTCCATCCGCAGCGTCTTGGCGGCGTCGATGAAGTAGCCGTCCCAGCCCGCCGCGCGCAGTTTCGGATACATGGCGGTCGTCCAGTCGCCGCCCTGACAGCTGATGATCACGTGCTGCCGCGCGAGTGCTGCGACATCGCCAGCGTCCTGCAGCGGCCCCGTGTCGCGACCGATGTCCGGACCGTTGCCGCCCGCCGCCGACGTCGAAAAGAACGTCGGCTCGACGTGATCGAAATCCCGCTCCGCGCGCATCCGCTGGACGAGCACCGAGCCCACCATGCCGCGCCAACCCACCAAGCCAAGCTTCATTGCCTCACCTCTTCCATGGAAATTCGCTCCTGCCCCCATCACGAACTGCGCAGCGCCGCGATCACCGCGTCGCCCATCGCGCGCGTGCCGACAACGGCCTCTCCCGGCAACGCGATATCACCGGTGCGCAGACCCCGCCGCAACACGCTGCGCACGGAGCCCTCGATCCGCTGCGCGACGTCGGCGTGAGCAAAGGTATGGCGAAACATCATCGCCAGCGACAGGATCGTCGCCAGCGGATTTGCTAAGTCCCGGCCTGCAATGTCCGGCGCCGCGCCGTGGATCGGTTCGTAGAGTCCCTTGCCGTTGGCGTCGAGCGACGCCGACGGCAGCATGCCGATCGAACCGGCAAGCATCGACGCCTCGTCGGACAGGATATCGCCGAAGAGATTGCCGGTAACGATCACGTCGAACTGCTTGGGATTCTTCACCAGCTGCATCGCCGCGTTGTCGACGTACATGTGCGTCAGCGCCACGTCCGCGTAGTCGGCGGCAAGGCGGGTAACCGTCTCGCGCCACAGGATGCTGGTGTCGAGCACGTTGGCCTTGTCAACCGAGCACAATCGCCCGCTGCGCTTGCGCGCAGCCTCGAAGCCCACTCGCGCGATGCGCTCGATCTCCGGCACGCTGTAGTGCATCGTATCGAAGCCTTCGTCGGCGCCTTCCGCATTGCGGCGCCGTCCGCGCGGCTGGCCGAAGTAGATGTCGCCGGTCAGTTCGCGAACGATCAGCAGGTCGAGCCCCGACACGACCTCGGCCTTGAGCGACGATGCGGCGGCGAGTTCCGGATAGAGCAATGCCGGGCGCAGGTTGGCGAACAATCCCAACTCACGGCGGATGCGCAGCAAACCCTGCTCGGGGCGCATCGGTCGCGGCAGTGTGTCGTAGCGCGGTCCGCCCACGGCGCCCATCAGGATCGCATCGGCGGCTCGCGCGAGCGCGAGCGTGGCCGGCGGCAAGGGATCCTGCGCGGCGTCGCAGCCCGCGCCGCCGATCGGCGCGGTGTCGTAGCTGATGGCCAGACCGTCGTCGCGCAGCACATCGAGCACGCGCTGCGCCTGTCCGACGATTTCCGGTCCGATGCCGTCGCCCGGGAGAATTGCGATCTTCATTCGATTCAGACTCCAGAATTGAAAAAGCGGCGCCGTTGTTCCCTGGCGCCGCGCTCTTCGCGATAGTTGCTATGCGAGCCAGGGTTGTTCGGCCAGTCGTTTGGTCTCGAACGTTCGAATCGCATCGGCATGCTGCAGCGTCAATCCAATGTCGTCGAGTCCGTGCTTCAGGCAATGCTTGCGAAACGGCTCGATCTCGAAGTCGAAGGCGAGCGAACCGTCGACGGTCGACACCCGCTGCCCCTCGAGATCGATGGTCAACCTGAAGCCGGGGAAGGCAGCCGTGTCGGCGAACAGGCGGTCGACCTGCGCTTCCGGCAGCACGATCGGCAGGAGCCCATTCTTGTAGCAATTGTTGTTGAAAATATCCGCATACGACGGCGCGATCAGCGCGCGGAAGCCGAAGTCGCACAGCGCCCACGGCGCATGTTCGCGCGAACTGCCGCAGCCGAAATTGCGCCGCGCGAGCAGGATCGACGCACCCTGATAGCGTGGCTCGTTGAGCACGAATTGCGGGTTGCGCGGCCGACCGGCGTTGTCCATCCCCGGCTCGCCGCGGTCGAGGTAGCGCCAGGCGTCGAACAGGTTGGGCCCGAAGCCCGACCGCTTGATCGACTTCAGAAACTGCTTGGGAATGATCGCATCGGTATCGACGTTCGCACGGTCGAGCGGCGCGACGAGTCCGGTGTGGACGAGGAAAGGCTGCATACGCTGGCCGCTAACGAAGTCGACGCACATCGACGAAGTGACCCTCGACGGCGGCAGCGGCGGCCATCGCGGGGCTGACCAGGTGCGTGCGGCCCCCTGCACCCTGGCGACCCTCGAAGTTGCGGTTCGACGTCGATGCGCAACGTTCGCCAGGCTCGAGCCGATCGTCGTTCATCGCAAGGCACATCGAGCAGCCCGGCTCGCGCCATTCGAAGCCCGCATCGACGAACACGCGGTCGAGCCCCTCCGCCTCGGCCTGTGCCTTCACCATCCCCGAGCCGGGCACCACCATCGCCAGCCTGACGTTGCCGGCGACGCGCCTTCCGCGCGCGACCGCGGCGGCCTCCCGCAGGTCCTCGATCCGCGAATTCGTGCACGATCCGATGAATACCTTGTCGATCTTGATGCTGGTCATCGGCGCATTCGGCTCGAGGCCCATATACGCCAACGCGCGCTCGATGCCTTCGCGACGCGTCGCATCGCCCGCGCGGTCCGGATCCGGCACGCGGCCGTCGACGGGAACCACCATTTCCGGCGACGTGCCCCACGTAACCTGCGGGCTCATCGTCGATGCGTCGAAGACGTGCGTGACGTCGAAGGCCGCACCGTCGTCGCTTACCAGCGTGCGCCAGTGGGCGACGGCGCGATCCCAGTTCGCAGCGGTCGGCGCCAGCGGACGCCCCCGTACGTAGTCGATCGTGCGTTCGTCGACGGCGACCATGCCGGAGCGGGCGCCGGCCTCGATCGCCATGTTGCACAGGGTCATCCGTGCTTCCATCGACAGCGCGCGCACGGCTTCACCGCCGAACTCGATCGCGTAGCCGGTGCCGGCGGCGGTGCCCAGACGACCGATCACGGCCAGCGCCAGGTCCTTGGCGGTGACGCCCGGCGGCAGGCAGCCGTCGACGCGCACCAGCATCGATTTCGCCTTTTTCATCAGCAGGCACTGCGTGGCCAGCACGTGCTCGACCTCGGACGTACCGATGCCGAAGGCGAGTGCTGCGAAGGCGCCGTGCGTGCTGGTGTGCGAATCGCCGCAGACGACGGTCATTCCCGGCAGCGTGGCGCCCTGCTCGGGTCCGATCACGTGCACGATGCCCTGCCGGCGATCGAGAAAAGGGAAGTAGGCCTTCGCGCCGTATTCGCGGATGTTGGCGTCGAGCGTCTCCACCTGCGTGCGCGAGACGGGATCGGTGATGCCGAGGTTCCAGTCCTTGGTCGGCGTGTTGTGGTCGGCGGTGGCCACCACCGATTCGACGCGCCAGGGTCGGCGGCCGGCAAGCCGCAGGCCCTCGTAGGCCTGCGGACTGGTCACTTCGTGCACGAGGTGCCGGTCGATGTAGAGCAGCGCCGTGCCGTCCGCTTCCTCGCGGACGACGTGGCTGTCCCACAACTTGTCGTAGAGCGTGCGTTGCATCGCGCGGTCGCTGCAGTCAAATCGCAATGGCGAAACCGTAATTATTGCATGGCAACATGTACGCTGTCAGTCGCCGCGGCAACGAGGTCCGGCCGTACCGGGTCGAGCGCCGTTGCGCGCGTCGCGCGCAGCCAGGTCAGCTGGCGTTTGGCGAGCTGCCGCGTGGCGGCGATGCCGCGGCTGCGCAAGCTGTGCGCATCGATACGCCCGTCCAGGAACTCCCAGGCCTGCCGATAGCCGACGCAGCGCATCGCCGGCATCTCCGGCGCGAGCGTGTGACGTTCGCGCAAACTCCGCAGTTCGTCGACCAGCCCAGCGTCGAGCATCGCGTCGAAACGGCGCGCAATGGCGTCATGCAGTCGCACCCGATCGCCGGGAATCAGCGCCAGCGAAACGACGGTGCCGAGCTCGGCAGATGCGCCGGCACGGCGTCCCTGCAGCGCCGACAGCGGCTGCCCGCTGAGACGGTGAACTTCGAGCGCGCGCTGAATTCGTTGCGCGTCGGTCGCCGGCAGGCGGGCGGCGGTTTCGGGATCGACGCGCGCGAGCTCGGCGTGCAGCGCCGGCCAGCCGTCGCGTGCGGCCCGGAGATCGAGTTCGGCGCGCACCGCGGAATCGGAAGGCGGCAGTGCGGACAAGCCCTCGGTCAGCGCCTTGAAATACAGCATCGTGCCGCCGGCGAGGATCGGCAGCTTCCCGTGCGCGCGGATCGCGACAACGGCGGCAAGCGCGTCGCGTACGAAGCGCGCCGCCGAATACCCTTGGTCCGGATCTACGATATCGAGCAGGTGATGCGCGACGCGCGCACGATCGGCGAAAGTGGGCTTGGCAGTGCCGATATCCATGCCGCGATACACCTGCGCGGAGTCGACAGTGACGATCTCGCCCGCGAATCGTTCCGCAAGCGCCAGCGCCAGCGCGCTCTTGCCCGATGCGGTCGGGCCCATCAGCAGGACGGCGGGCAGCATGCGTTGCATCGGTGCGCCGGAAATGGATGAACGGTGTCGAGGCCCCGATGAGCGCTGCGCCATTGTTCACTGCGGCAACGCCGATCGACGGCTCCCGGTCAGCGCCCGCGCATGAACAGGCGATCGAGATCCGCCATCGAGAGTTGATACCACGTCGGGCGTCCATGGTTGCACTGGCCGCCCCGCTCGGTACTTTCCATCAGCCGCAGCAGCGCGTTCATTTCGGTGACCGTCAGCGTGCGATTCGCGCGCACCGACCCGTGGCAGGCCATCGTCGACAGCAATTCGTCGCGCCGGGTGGCCAACGCCTGCGAACCTCCGAACTCGCGGAGGTCGTGCAGCACCGCGCGCGCCAGTACGGCCGGATCCGCATCGGAGAGCGCCGCCGGAACGCCGCGGACCGCCACCGTGCCGGGTCCGAGCGGCGACAGCGCGAAGCCCAGCGCGGCGAGCGCATCCGCATTCTCCTCGACCGTCGCCATTTCGAGCGGCGTGGCGCCGAAGGTCGCGGGGACCAGCAGCGGCTGCACCGGCAGGCGAAGATCGGCCGAAGCCTTCAGCCGCTCGTAGACGACACGTTCGTGCGCGGCGTGCATGTCGACCAGCACCAATCCGGCACGGTTCTGCGCCAGGATGTAGACGCCGTGGAGCTGCGCCAAGGCGAAGCCGAGCGGATGCTGTTCGTCCGTCGGCAGCGACGATGGCGTCGCATCGCCGCGCGCGCCGAAGAGCCTGGCGTAGAAGGCCGACGGCTCGGACGCATCAACCGCCAGTGACGCCTGCGCCGCCTGCCAACGCGTGCCGGCCGCGAATCCCGACCCGCGCGCAGGATACGTGTCACGGCCGCCCACAGGCGGCGGCAACTGCGCCGCCGCCACCCCGAGCTTTTCGGCCGCCGACACCGGCGGCTGTTCGGATGCGGTTGCCGCGAGCGCCCGTTCCACCGCGTGGCGCACGAACTGATGGATCCCGCCGGCATCGCGAAAGCGAACTTCGATCTTCTGCGGGTGCACGTTGACGTCGACGCGCCTGGGGTCGATGGTCAGCCAGAGCGCATAAGCCGGTGCCCGGTCGTGATGCAGCACGTCGCGGTAGGCCTCGCGCAGCGCATGCTGCAAAACGCGGTCGCGGACAAAGCGGCCGTTGACGAACACGTACTGGCCGCCGCCCTGCGCCGAGTAGGCGGGCCGCACAGCGAACCCGGTCAGCTGCACGTCGCCGGCGTGTGCGTCGACGCGCGCGGCATGCGCGACGAATGCGTCGCCCAGCAGCTGTTCGACACGCAGCTGGCGGCCGCCGCCGACCAGCCTATGCTTGACGGCGGCGTTGTGCTGCAGCGTGAACGCGGCCGCCGGATGCGCGAGCGCGACCCGGCGAAATGCCTCGTCGCAGTGGCCCCACTCGGTGGCTTCGGTGCGCAGGAACTTGCGCCGCGCCGGCGTGTTGAAGAACAACTCGTCGACGGTCACCGTGGTGCCCGCGGCCAGCGCGGCCGGCGCCACCGGTGCCATCGTGCCGCCTTCGACCTCGATGCGCCACGCGTGCGGCCTCCCCGCAGCCCGCGACGTCAGCGCGAGCCGCGACACCGACGCGATCGACGCCAGCGCCTCGCCGCGAAAGCCCAGCGATGCGATCGCCTCCAGATCGGTTACCGAGCGCAGCTTCGAAGTTGCGTGCCGCGCAACCGCCTGCGCCAGGTCCTCGCGCTCGATGCCTGCACCATTGTCGGCGACACGGATGCGCTTGACGCCGCCGGCTGCGAGGTCGATCTCGATCTGCGTCGCACCGGCATCGAGCGCGTTCTCCAGCAATTCCTTGAGCGCAGCGGCCGGCCGCTCGACAACTTCGCCGGCGGCGATCTGGTTGATCAGCAGATCGGGCAGCGTGTGGATCGCGGGCATTACCTCGTCAGTCCCTGTGCCCAGCGCGTGTAGACGCCGTCGGCCACCGCGCCGAGTGCCGCGAGCCGCGCATCGAGATCGCTTTGCAGATCCGCGGCGCTTTGCCGGTGCGCGGTGGAACGGGCAGGCAGTTCGTTCGCGTCAGACTGGCACCAGGACAGGGCAATTTCGCGAGTCATCTCGATATGGCACTGAAAGCCGACGTGGCGCCCATCGATGACGAAGCCCTGATTGACCGCCAGGCCGCCGGCCAGGATGCGAGTAGCCATCGGCGGCAGATCGAAGGCGTCATGGTGCCACTGGAAGCTCGCGAAGCGCGGCAAGCCACTAAACCATTCGCGCCTGGCGTCGCGGTCGCAGACTTCGACGTGCATCCAGCCGATCTCGGGTTGCTCCATGCGCCAGACCCGCGCACCGAGCGCCTTCGCCATCAGCTGCCCGCCCAGGCAATGGCCGATCACCGGCGTGCCATCGGTCATCGCGTCGCGCAACAGGCTGCATAACGGCGCGACCCAGGGCAGCTTGTCGTTGACGCTCATCGGGCCGCCCATCATGCCGATGCCGGAGTACGCGGCGGTGGACTCCGGCACCGCCGCGCCTTGGTCGAGTGCCACCAGTTCCCACGCAATGCCCTGTTGCGTCAGCCAGTTGCCGAAGCGACCGGGCGGCGAAGTCGCGGAAAAACGGAAAATGGCAACGGGGCGCATGAAGGCACTGACCGAGTCCGCCGTCGAGACAGCGACGCGCCGTCACATGCCCCGCGCAATGCGCGCGAAGGCCGAGTGGTTGTGGATGGACTCGAAGTTCTCGGCCTCTACCGCAAAACCATCGAAACGCGAATCGGTAGCAAGGCGCGCGGCGACGCCGCGCACCAGGTCCTCGACAAAGCGCGGATTGTCGTAGGCGCGTTCGGTCACGTATTTCTCATCGGCGCGTTTCAACACGCCGAAGAGCTCGCAGGATGCCTCATCCTCGGCGATCCGCAGCAGTTCCCGGACGCTGACCGGCGTGCCGCCGCGAACGGCGATCGTCACCGTCGAACGCTGGTTGTGCGCGCCGTAGTCCGAGATCTCCTTCGAGCACGGGCACAGCGAGGTCACCGGCACCGCGACCGTCACGGTCCCCGAATAACGGCCGTCACGCAGTTCGCCGGACAACCGCACTTCGTAGTCGAGCAGGCTCGCCACCCCCGAAACCGGCGCCGTCTTGCGCACGAAGTATGGAAACGCGAGTTCGATGCGCCCACCCGGCGCGTCGAGCCGTGCAACCAGGTCCCGCAACAGCTCAGGCAGCCGCGCGATGGTCAGTGGCTCGGCTCCTGGCGCCGCCTGTTCCTCGAGCAGCATGACCAGGCGCGACATGTGCGTGCCCTTGCGGTCCTCCGGCAGCGCGACGCTGACGCTGGCGTGCGCGATGGTGGCCTGCCCGGCGCCGTCGTCATCGGCGAAATTGAGCGGGTACCTGAGGCCCCGGATGCCGACCTGATCGATCGCGAGCTCGCGTTCGTCCGTCCCCGATTGGGTGTCGGGTATCGGCATCAGGCGTCCGGGTTGCTCGGGCTTGTTCATGGCGTTTGGCCGTCAATTGTAGCGAATCGCGCGATCCGGCGGAGCGGCGGGCCTGTTCCCCGCCGATTTCTCGCAGCGCTCAGGCGGCAGCAGGCTTCGCCCACGCTTCGCCAGGATGCGTGTCGAAACGCGCACGAACGGCGGCCGCGATACCCTTCGCGTCGAGGCCGACCTGCGCGAGCAGGAATCCCGGATCGCCGTGATCGATGAACCGGTCAGGCAGGCCGAGGTGCAGCATCGGCGTCGCGATGCCCGCCGCTGCCAGCGCCTCGGCGACCGCGCTCCCGGCACCGCCGGCCACCACGCCTTCCTCGATGGTCACCAGGCAATCGTGCTCGCGCGCGAGCTTCTCCACCAGCCCGACGTCGAGCGGCTTCACAAAGCGCATGTTGGCCACGGTGGCGTCGATCTCCTCCGCCGCGGCCAACGCCGGATGCAGCATCGGCCCGAAGGTGAGCAGCGCGACGCGCTGTGTGCGCTTTTTCGACTCCCGGCGCATCTCGCCACGGCCGACGGGCAACGCGCGCATTGCCGCCTCGACCGGCACGCCCGGCCCGCTGCCGCGCGGATAGCGCACCGCCGCCGGCGTGCCGAGCAGGCTGCCGGTGTAGAGCATCTGCCGGCATTCGTTTTCGTCGGCGGGGGTCATCACCGTCATGTTCGGCAGGCAGCGCAGGTAAGCAATGTCGAAGGCGCCGATGTGCGTCGCACCGTCGGCGCCGACCACTCCGGCGCGGTCGATGGCGAAAAGCACCGGCAGGTTCTGCAGCACGACGTCGTGGATCAGTTGGTCGTAGGCGCGCTGAAGAAATGTCGAATAAATGGCGACCACCGGCCGCATCCCTTCGCAGGCGAGTCCGGCCGCAAAGGTGACCGCATGCTGCTCCGCGATGCCGACATCGAAGTAGCGTTCCGGAAACTCCTGCGAAAAGTGAACCAGTCCCGAGCCCTCGCGCATCGCCGGCGTGATGCCGACGATGCGTTCGTCGACCGCCGCCATGTCGCAAAGCCAGTCGCCGAAGACCTGGTTGTACGCCGGTCGCGCCGGCGGCTTGGCAACGATGCCGACCGCCGGGTCGAACTTCGTGACACCGTGATAGAGGATCGGATCGTCCTCGGCCTTCGGATAGCCGTAGCCCTTTCTGGTGATGACGTGCAGGAACTGCGGCCCGGGCAGTCCGCGGACGTTGGCAAGCGTGCGCGTCAGCGTGTCGAGGTCGTGGCCGTCGATCGGGCCTATGTAGTTGAAGCCGAACTCCTCGAACAGCGTGCCGGGCAGCAGCATGCCCTTCATGTGCTCTTCCCAGCGACGCGCGAGGTCGTGCACCGGCGGCAGCTTGGCCAGAACTTCCTTGCCGCCGCGACGCACGGTGTTGTACAGACGTCCCGACAGTATTTTCGCAAGATAGTTGTTGATCGCGCCGACGGGCTCGGAGATCGACATCTCGTTGTCGTTGAGAATCACCAGCAGGTCCGTGCCCTGCGCGTTGTTCAGCGCTTCGAATGCCATGCCGGCACTCATCGCGCCATCGCCGATCACCGCGACGACGTGCCGCATCCTGCCCTGAAGTTTCGCCGCCCGGGCCATGCCGAGCGCAGCCGAGATCGACGTCGACGAATGCGCGGTGCCGAAGGTGTCGAACTCGGATTCCTCGCGGCGCGGGAATCCCGAGGGTCCCTCCCACTGGCGCAGTCTCGACATCAGCGCGCGGCGGCCGGTCAGGATCTTGTGCGCGTAGGTCTGGTGTCCGACATCCCAGACGATGCGGTCTTCGGGCGTGTCGAAAACGTAGTGCAGCGCAATCGTCAATTCGACGGTGCCGAGATTCGACGACAGGTGACCGCCGGTCTGCGCGATCGACTGCAGCAGGAATGCGCGCAGCTCGCGCGCCAGGTCGCGCAGTTGCGCGCGATCGAGGGTGCGCAGATCGGCAGGGCTGTTGACGCGTTCGAGCAGCGGATACATGAGGACGGTCGCGGTGCCGATCGGGTGCCGGTCAGTGGGTGCGCCGCGTGATCCAGTCGGCGATCTCGTGCAATCGTCGCGCCGCACCGCCAAACTCGGCAAGAGCGCGGTGCGCCTCTTCGTTCAGCGCCGCGGCATGACGCTTCGCCTCGGCGACCCCGAGCAGCGTCACATAGGTGGGCTTTGCCTGCGCCGCGTCCTTGCCCGCGGTCTTGCCGAGCGTCGCGGCGGAACCTTCGACGTCGAGCACGTCGTCGACGACCTGGAACGCGAGGCCGGCAGCGCGCGCGAACGCATCGAGCGCGGCTTCCTCGTCCGCACCGAGTGCACGGCCGCAATCCGCACCGAGTCGGATCGCCGCGCGGATCAGCGCACCCGTCTTCATCAGATGCATGGTCTCGAGATCGGCGACCGACATTCGCGTGCCGACGTGCGCGAGATCGACCGCCTGTCCGCCGGCCATGCCGCAAGCGCCGGCCGCCCGCGCGAGCAGCATGCATGCGGCGCCGACATCGCGCATCGGCACTGCGGCGAGCACGGCGAAGGCCTGCGCCTGCAGCGTGTCGCCGGCGAGCAGCGCGATGGCCTCGCCGAAGGCCACGTGGCACGAGGGCTTGCCGCGCCGAAGCGCGTCGTTGTCCATGCTCGGCAGGTCGTCGTGCGCCAGCGAATACGCGTGAATCATTTCGACCGCTGCGGCGGGGCCATCGACGACCGCAGGGGCGGCTCCGGTCAGTTCGCCGGTCGCGTAGGCGAGCAGCGCACGCACGCGCTTGCCGCCGTCGAGCACCGCGTAGCGCATCGCTTCCAGAAGCCGCGGCGGCGCGCCGTCATTGAATGCGAGCGCACGCCGGAGGACGTCCTCGATGCGATGCTGGCGCTCGCCGGACCATACGGCAAACGCGAGGTCAGGCTCCATTGTCCGCGCCTTCCGGCGTAAACGGTTTCAGCACCCCGTCTTCGAGGATTTCGATCTCCTGCTGCGCGTCTTTCAACGCCGCCTGGCAGAACGCGACCAGTTCGGCGCCGCGCTTGTAGGCGGCCAGCGATTCGCGCAGCGGAAGCTGGCCGCCCTCCATCGAAACGACGATGGCTTCGAGTTCGGCCAGCGCCGACTCGAAATCTTTTGGAGGTTGCGCGGATGGGGCCATGCGATGTGCGGTAGCGTAGCTTTGGTCGACCGGCGTCATGCGCGCGGCGTGCGCTGCGCGACTGCGACAATGCACGCTAAGGTCTTGACCTGATGGCAGAAAGCGTCATATTATAACAACTTCTGACGACGCGGCCTCGACGGAACGTTCGTGCGGCCGACTTAGCAAAGCGGTCCGGGGCGGCTTTAACGTACGAGCAAAGCCGTAAGCGTCCCGGGTTGTTGGGTTGGGTTGGTTGCTAGCAACCGAATTGGGACGAAAGGTTATACCGCGATGTCCGACCTCGCCACGGCTCGCCGTCTGCGTCAATCTGCGACGCAGTTTCCGGTTTCCTGGTATTGCAATCCCCGGGTGTTCGAAGCCGAGCAGCGGCTGCTGCTCGCGCAGGGACCGGGCTACGTGGGCCACGAACGGATGGTGCCCAACATCGGCGACTACCAGGCGCTCGCGGCGCGCGGCGAGTCGCAGCTGCTCGTGCGCAACGACGACGGCGTCGAATTGCTGTCGAACATCTGTCGGCATCGCCAGGCGCTCATGTACAACGGCCGCGGCAACGCGTCCAATATCGTCTGTCCGGTGCACCGGTGGACCTACGACCTCAAAGGTACGCTGCTCGGTGCGCCGCACTTCGCCGACAAGCCCTGCGCCAATCTGGCGCGCACGCCGCTGCAGAACTGGAACGGCCTGCTCTTCGACGGCCGGCGCGACGTCGCAAGCGATCTCGCTTCCTTGGGCGTCAGGCACTTCGATTTCTCGGGCTACCAGCTCGACCGCGTTGAACTGCATCGCGTCAACTACAACTGGAAGTCGTTTATCGAGGTCTACCTCGAGGACTACCACGTGGTGCCGTTTCATCCGGGTCTCGGGCAATTCGTCACCTGCGACGACCTCAAATGGGAGTTCAGCGACTGGTATTCGGTGCAGACCGTCGGCATCAACAACCGCCTGTCGCGACCCGGATCGCAAATATACGAGCGCTGGCACAAGGCAGTACTCGACTATTCCCGCGGCGAACTGCCGCAGCTCGGTGCAGTATGGCTCACCTACTATCCGAACATCATGCTCGAGTGGTACCCGCACGTGCTGGTGATCAGCACGCTGGTGCCGGAGGCCGTCGACCGCACGCTCAACATCGTCGAGTTCTACTACCCCGAGGAAATCGCGCTGTTCGAACGCGAATTCATCGAAGCCGAACAGGCCGCGTACATGGAAACGGCGAAGGAGGACGACGAGATCGCCGAGCGCATGGATGCGGGACGCCGGGCGCTCTACGCCTCGGGCAGGAACGAAATCGGGCCCTACCAGTCGCCGATGGAAGACGGCATGCAGCACTTCCACGAGTTCTACCGGCAGCGGATGGCCGAGCATCTCGCACATCTGTAGCGGGAACCAGTGCCGCGTAGACTGCGCGCGATGCGTCGCGCGGGCGCGGGCGCGTGCGCCGGCGCCACCGACTACCAACGACTGACTTGAATTCAGGCTCCTGCCATGTTCAGCACGCTCATCAGCACCGACCAACTCGCCGCGCGAATAGGTACACCGAACCTGATCGTCTGCGACGTGCGCCACGACCTCATGGATCCCGACGACTGGGGGGCCGCGCAGTTTCGCATCGGTCATGTTCCAGGCGCGGTATTCGTGCATCTGGACCGCGACCTGTCGGCACCGACAACGGGGAAGAACGGCCGTCACCCGCTGCCGGCACCGGAGACCGCGGCGCGGCTTTTCGCTCGCCTCGGGATCGGCTCCGACACACAGGTCGTCGTCTACGACCAGGGCCCCGGGATGTACGCGGCACGGCTGTGGTGGATGCTGCGCTGGCTGGGTTTCGACCACGCCGCGGTCCTCGACGGCGGCTACGCCAAATGGCAGGTCGAGGGCCGCGCGGTCACCACCGAAATCTCGCCGTCGGCGCCTGCCGATTTCCTGATTCGCCGTGTGGCACCCACCGTCGACGCATCGGGCATCATGGCCAGCCTCGCGAAACAGTCGCTTTTGCTGGTCGACGCCCGCGCTCCGGCGCGCTTTCGAGGCGAGTCCGAGCCCCTCGATCCGGTCGCCGGCCACATACCCGGTTCACGCAATCGTCCGTTCACCCAGAACCTCAATCCCGACGGAACCTTCAAGCATGCCGCTTTCCTGCGCGCAGAGTTCGGGACGCTGCTCGGGGACGCGGCGGCGGACCTCGTTGTGCACCTGTGCGGATCCGGCGTGACCGCCTGCCATAACGCATTGGCGATGGAACTGGCCGGATTCGCAGGCACGCGCATGTACCCGGGATCGTGGAGCGAATGGTGCTCCAACCCCGAGCGACCCGTCGCGGTCGGCGACGAGGATCAGTCTGCGGTGACCGCGAGCGGCCACGCCGCGAGTTCCATATAGCGGGGACCTTCGGGCTTCAGTTCCGACGCGATCAGGCAAAGCCGTTCGATCGGCCATTGGATCGACGCGCAGCGGGCGCGCGTTTGCGGCTGCATGCAGCGTCGGGCGAGCGTCACATGCGGCCGGAACGCCCGTGTGTCGACGTCGAAACCGGCTTCGACCAGCGCGGTGCGCAGCGCCGCATGCATCGCGAGCAACCCAGGCGGGACCTGCGACGGCGCGACCCACGACACCCCGGACGCCCGCCAACCGCCCAGAGTGTCGAACTCGAGAATGCCTCCGGCGTGCGCCAGACGATCCCCGACGGAGCGCAGCGCCGGCAGCGATCCGGCAGCGACATCACCGAGGAAGGCCAGCGTCAGGTGCACATGATCGCCGGAGATCGCCCGCCCCCGGCAGCGCCTGGCGACCTCGCGCGCGAGCGCCGCGAAGCGTGCGCGCACGGACTCTGCAGGCACCCATGCGTAGAAGAGGCGTACGTGGGGCTGCGGATCCGCGGTAGCGTCAACCGCCGCATCGATGATGGCGACCATCGAAGTCCGACCGCGACCGCAGGCAAGGGTTCGCCCTTATTGCGGGCGGTGCGGTCGCATCGACCAATCTCCGTCGGTACTGCGTCAGCCGTTGGCGACGTGCAGATCGGACTTCGGCTGTTCGAAGAATTGCTCGTCTTCGGTGGAGTTCTTGAGTGCAGTCGTCGACGCCTGGCTGCCCTGGATGGTCGTCGTGATCGCGTCGAAATAGCTGGTGCCCACCTCGCGCTGGTGCTTGACCGCGGTGAACCCTTTCGGCATCGCGGCAAATTCCGCCTCCTGCAACTCGACGAACGCTGTCATGTGCTCGTGGGCGTAGCCGTGCGCCAGGTTGAACATCGAGTAGTTGAGACTGTGGAACCCCGCCAGCGTGATGAACTGGAACTTGTAGCCCATTGCGCCCAGCTCGCGCTGGAACTTCGCGACCGTCGCGTCGTCGAGGTTCTTTTTCCAGTTGAACGATGGCGAGCAGTTGTACGCCAGCATCTTGCCCGGGAACTTCGCGTGGATCGCGTCGGCAAAGGCGCGGGCGAAGTCGAGGTCCGGCTTGCCGGTCTCGCACCAGATCAAGTCCGCGTACGGCGCGTAGGCGAGGCCGCGCGACGCTGCCTGGTCGAGGCCACTGCGCGTCTTGTAGAAGCCCTCGATCGTACGCTCGCCCGTGAGATAGGGCTTGTCGTTGTCATCGATGTCGGAGGTGACGAGATCCGCGGCCTCGGCGTCGGTGCGGGCGAGGATGATCGTCGGCACACCCATGCAGTCCGCGGCGAGCCGCGCGGCGACCAGCTTGTCGACCGCTTCGCGCGTCGGCACCAGCACCTTGCCGCCCATGTGCCCGCATTTCTTCACCGACGCCAACTGGTCCTCGAAGTGCACGCCTGCCGCACCGGCCTCGATCATCGCCTTCATCAGTTCGAAGGCGTTCAGCACGCCCCCGAAGCCGGCTTCGGCGTCGGCTACGATCGGTGCGAAGTAGTCGATTTCGCCGCTGCCTTCCATGTGCTGGATCTGGTCGGCGCGCGCGAAGGTGTTGTTGATGCGCTTGACAACGTTGGGCACCGAATTCACCGGGTACAGCGACTGGTCCGGGTACATCTCGCCGGCGATGTTGGCATCGGCCGCCACCTGCCAACCGGACAGGTAGATCGCCTTCAACCCCGCCTTCACCTGCTGCATCGCCTGGTTGCCGGTCATCGCACCCAGCGAGTTGACAAAAGGCTCGTCGTTGATGAGCTTCCACAGCTTCTCCGCGCCGCGGCGCGCGAGCGTGTGTTCGATATGCACCGAGCCGCGTAGGCGCACGACGTCTTCCGCCGTGAAGCCGCGCTTGATGCCCTTCCAGCGTGGATTCTCCGCCCAGTCCTTCTTCAGTCTTGCCGCTTCGAGATCGTAGTTCATTGCCGTACTCCCGTTGGTTCGTCGCCGTATTGCCGTCCGCTTCCGCGGCGGCGCGAAAGTTCTGTCGCCGCGACGCACGCTCTTGCACGCGGCGCGACCTTTGCGATGCGTCCGGCAAGCTCGCGTTGCCGGCGCTTCACAGCACGGACCGGAGAGGATCGCTCGACCGGTCGGGCGGGCTGGAGGATGGGTGTACGGTCCTGTGCCCTTCTTGTCGCCACGTGCGTGATGCTGCGAATGGCGACTCGTGATACCTGAACCTTAGCAATTCGCGTCCCTGCTGGCAAGAATATATGACGCGCTGCAGTATGATTAATCAGTCAATAAATCAATATGTTAAAAAACATTTCCGTCTGATGGAATAATCCGACCATGAAGGCCAAAGAAAAATGGTGCAAAGCATGCATGTTTTATATAAGACAACGGTGATCAACGGTTCAAGTTTGTCTGCAACCAATTGAATTTACGTTATTTCCGTGAAGAGGCCGATCCGTATTCACCTTCACACCCGTTTCCATGGTGTGGTTGCTCATTCCATTTCGAAACATCGGCGCGCGCCATGCCGTGCGGGCGGGGACCGCGAAAGTGGTCCGGTCCGTTGTGCTCGGCGGTACAAGTTACCTGTCGCAGATCAATACCCATGCATGCGTCTTGGGTTTATGCTGCTGTAACGATGCACGCAGTGCGTCGTGGTCTCAGACTAACCACCGGGAGGAAACAACGTATGCGAATGACGACCGTTGCCGTATCGGCACTGTTCGCGCTGACTGCAGGTACCGCCAGCGCGCAGGCTCAGGATCCCAATCTCGCGCGCGATATCGCGGCGACCTGTGCCAATTGCCACGGAACCAATGGCGTGAGCAAGGGCGGTGCGGCCACGCTGACAGGCCAGTCGAAGACGGAACTCGTGCGCAAGATGCAGGGTTTCAAGACCGGACGCACGCCCGCGACGATCATGGTGCAGCTCGCGAAAGGCTACACCGATGCGCAGATCGACCTCGTTGCCGGCTGGTTCGCCGCGCAAAAACCCTGACCACGAAGGATCCGATCATGGCCAAAATGCAACGTCGGGATTTCCTGAAGGCACTCGGTGCGGGACTGTCGGTGAGCGCGCTCGGCGCCTGCGCGACTTCGCAGAGCATGCGCGGTCCGCGGGTCGTCGTCGTCGGCGCCGGCTACGGCGGCGCGACGGTCGCCAAGTACCTGTCGCTGTGGAGCAACGGCACGCTCGACATCACGCTGATCGAGGCTGGCTCTTCCTTCGTCTCCTGTCCGATGTCCAACCTTGTGCTGGGCGGCAGCAAGGACATGTCCTTCATCACCAACAGCTACGACGGTCTCGTCAAGCGCGGCATCAAGCTGCGCTACGACACGGCGCAGGCGGTCGACCCGGTCCGCGGCACCGTCCGCATTTCGAACCAGGTGGACCTCCCCTACGACCGCCTGGTGCTTTCCCCAGGCATCGACTTCATGTTCGATCAAGTGCAGGGTCTTTCCAGCGCCGAAGCGCAGTCGAAGGTGCTGCACTCGTGGAAAGCGGGCCCGCAAACCCTTGCGCTGCGCCGGCAGTTGGAAGCGATGCCCGACGGCGGCGTATACGCGATTTCGATTCCCCGGATGCCCTATCGCTGTCCGCCGGGGCCCTACGAACGCGCGTGCCAGGTCGCCTGGTATTTCAAGCGTGCCAAGCCGCGCAGCAAGGTGCTGATCCTCGACGGCAACGAGGACGTGGTGTCGAAGAAAGGCCTGTTCATGAAGGCCTGGAACGGCGACTACAAAGGCATCATCGAGTACCTCCCGAACCACGTGCTGACGGGCGTCGACGCCGCCACGCTCACGGCGAAATTCGAGACGGCGAACGACGTCAAGGCCAACGTGCTGAACGTGATTCCGCCTCAACGCGCGGGAGCGATTGCCGCGCAGGCAGGCGTCGTCACCGCCAACAATCGCTGGTGCGAGGTCGACTTCCTGTCCTACGAGTCGATCAAGGTGCCGAAGATCCACGTCCTCGGCGACGCAACGCAGGGTGCGCCGGCGATGCCCAAGTCCGGGCACATGGCTAACCAGCAGGCGAAAGTTGCGGCCGCGGCGATTCTGAATGCCTTCGCAGGCAAGGCGCCCAATCCCGCACCGGTGGTCAACAACACCTGCTATAGCATGATCACCGACCTCGATGCCGTGCACGTGGCCTCGGTTCACCAGTACGACCCAGTGAAGAAGACCTTCCTGGCGGTGCCCGGCTCCGGCGGCGTATCACCCGGGCCAACCGCGATCGAAGGTGATTTCGCCTTCGGCTGGGCCAAGAACATCTGGGCGGATACGTTGACCTGACAGCGGCTCCGGCGGCCCGGGCGACCACCCGCGCGCCTTCGGAAAGCGAAAGAGGGAGCGCACTGCTCCCTCTTTCATTGCACCCTCCTGAACGTCAACCCGGGGCGACAGGCCAGTCGTCGGCGCGGGCCGGTCAGGCGACCGGCTCGGCCTCCTTCGACTCTTCCTCGAAGCCGAGCTTGACCTGTTCATCGTCGCCCAAATCGATGGTGACCTTGCCGCCGGAGGTGAGGTGGCCGAACAGCAGTTCGTCGGCAAGCGCCTTGCGGATCGTATCCTGGATCAGCCGGGCCATCGGCCGCGCGCCCATCTGCGGATCGAAGCCCTTCTTCGCCAGGTATTCCTTTAGCGCCGGCGTGAACGTCGCGTCGACCTTCTTCTCGTGCAGCTGCGCTTCGAGTTCAAGGAGGAACTTGTCGACGACGCGCAGGATGACATCGTGGTCGAGCGATCCGAACGAGATCGTCGCGTCCAGCCGGTTGCGGAACTCCGGCGTGAACATCCGCTTGATCTCGCCCATTTCGTCGCCGGAACCCTTGGTCTGCGTGAAGCCCATCGAGCCCTTCGCGAGCTCCGCCGCGCCGGCATTCGTCGTCATGATGATGATGACGTTGCGAAAATCGGCTTTACGCCCGTTGTTGTCGGTCAGCGTTCCGTGGTCCATCACCTGCAACAGGATGTTGAAGACGTCCGGGTGCGCTTTCTCGATCTCGTCCAGCAGCACGACGCTGTACGGATGCTTGGTCACCGCCTCGGTGAGCTGACCACCCTGGTCGAAGCCGACGTAACCCGGCGGGGCGCCGATGAGGCGCGACACTGCGTGCCGCTCCATGTATTCCGACATGTCGTAGCGCAGCAGTTCGATGCCCAGGCAGTATGCGAGCTGGCGCGCGACCTCGGTCTTGCCCACGCCGGTCGGGCCGCTGAACAGGAAATTGCCGATCGGCTTGCGCGGATTGCCGAGCCCCGACCGTGCCATCCGGATTGCCGACACCAGTGCGTCGATCGCCTTGTTCTGCCCAAATACCACGTTCTTCAGGTCGCGATCGAGCGTCCTCAGCGCATTGCGGTCGTCCGACGTCACGTTCTTCGCCGGAATGCGCGCGATCTTGGCGACGATCTCCTCGACCTCGGTCTTGCCGATCACCTTCTTCTGCCTCGACTTGGGCAGGATCTTCTGCGCGGCACCTGCCTCGTCGATCACGTCGATCGCCTTGTCCGGAAGGTGCCGGTCGTTGATGAAGCGCGCGGCGAGCTCCGCCGCGCTGGTCAGCGCGGCCGATGCGTACTTGACACCATGGTGCTGCTCGAAGCGCGACTTCAGACCCTTCAGGATCTCGATGGTTTCAGGAATCGACGGCTCGGGCACGTCCACCTTCTGGAAGCGGCGCGACAGCGCGTGGTCTTTCTCGAAGATCTGCCGGAATTCGTTGTAGGTGGTCGCTCCGATGCATTTCAGCGCACCGGTGGACAGCGCGGGCTTCAGCAGATTCGACGCATCGAGCGTACCGCCCGACGCCGCGCCGGCTCCGATGATCGTGTGGATCTCGTCGATGAACAGGATCGACTTGGGGTTGTCGGCCAGCTGCTTCAGCACCGCCTTCAGTCGCTGCTCGAAATCGCCGCGATACTTGGTGCCGGCAAGCAGTGCGCCCATGTCCAGCGAATACACCTGGTACTCGCGCAGCAGCTCAGGCACGTCGGCCTCGTTGATCCGGCGCGCAAGGCCCTCGGCGATCGCGGTCTTGCCGACCCCGGCTTCGCCGACGAGCAGCGGATTGTTCTTTCGCCGGCGGCAGAGCACCTGGATCACGCGCTCGAGCTCGTGCTCGCGGCCGATCAGCGGGTCGATCTTCCCCGCCTTGGCGAGCGCGTTCAGGTTCAGCGTGTACGCCTCGAGTGCGCCCTGCGACTCGTTGCCGCCATCGTCGTCGCCCTTCGCTTCCTGCTTTTCCTGCTTCTGCTGCGGCGTCTTGGTGATGCCGTGAGCGATGTAGTTGACAACGTCGAGGCGGGTGACGCCGCGCTGGTTCAGAAAATAGACGGCGTGCGATTCCTTTTCACCGAAGACCGCCACCAGCACGTTGGCGCCGGTAACCTCTTTCTTGCCCGACGACTGCACGTGCAGGATCGCGCGCTGGATCACGCGCTGGAAGCCCTGCGTGGGCTGGGTGTCGGCGTCGGAATGCGGTGCGAGGCGCGGCGTATGCTCCTGGATGAAGTCGGAGAGGACGCCGCGTAGCTCGTCGAGATCGACACCGCAGGACTTCAGGACCTCGGCTGCGGATGGGTTGTCCAGCATCGCGAGCAGCAGATGCTCGACGGTGATGAACTCATGCTGCTTCTGCCGGGCTTCGACAAAAGCCATGTGGAGAGAGACTTCCAGTTCCTGCGCAATCATCGACCTTCCTTCGTCCGGTAGGCGCCGCCGGGAAGCTACCCGGCATGGCGACTATAACGCTTAAGTCTCCTCCATCGTGCACTGCAGCGGATGCTGGTACTTGCGCGCGATGTTGATCACTTGTTCGACTTTGGCCGTGGCCACCTCGCGCGTGAAGGTGCCGCAGACGCCCATCCCCTCCCGATGAACCTGCAGCATCACCTGCGTGGCTTTTTCGCGACTCATGGCAAATACAGTTTGCAGGACGACGACGACGAAGTCCATCGGTGTGTAGTCGTCGTTCAGCAACATCACCTTGTACAGCGGCGGTGGCTTGACCTTGGCCTTTTCCGCCTCCAGCAGAGCGCCGTGCTGCTCCTGATTCCTCATGTCCTGCCACGATACTCCGGATCAACCTGGGGTCAATGTTTGACGATTGCAACAGTTTTATCAAGAGGAAACCCGGTCGCGGGCCGCCCGCTTGACGCTCCGGGACCTTTGCGCGTAGAAATCGGTTGCTTGGCGCTCCCGATCGGCCACTTGCCCAAGGTCGTCGAGCGGGTCGGTCCCGGCCCGCCCGGCAACACCGGGTGTCTGCGTCGTCGGCCACCGGGCAACCCGTTCAATCCCTAAAGGAACACGCAGTATGGCAACTGGTACCGTCAAGTGGTTCAACGATGCAAAGGGCTTCGGTTTCATCACTCCGGACGGCGGCGGGGAAGACCTGTTCGCGCATTTTTCGGCAATCAACATGCAGGGGTTCAAGTCGCTCAAGGAAGGCCAGAAGGTTTCGTTCGACGTCACACAGGGACCCAAGGGCAAGCAGGCGTCCAATATCCAGAGCGCTTGAGACAAACCGGCGCCGGCGGCCGTCGCTCGCGATGCCGCCGACGCGCTCACCTCGGGCTCGCCACAAGCGGGCCCTTTTTGTCATTTGAGGACAGACGCCAGAAAGGTGAAAGACCCGCCGAAAAGCAGGTCTTTGGCAACCAGCCGACGAACGGTGGTTACATCCTTTCGATCATCGCCTGTCCGAAACCCGAGCAGGAGACCTGGGTGGCGCCGGTCATCAGCCGCGCAAAGTCGTAGGTCACGACTTTGTCGAGGATCGCCTTCTCGAGGCCATGCTCGATGCGTTCGGCCGCCTCCTTCCACCCCATGTGCACGAGCATCATCTGCGCCGACAGGATTTCGGACCCGGGATTGACGTAGTCCTTGCCCGCATATTTGGGGGCGGTGCCGTGCGTCGCCTCGAACATCGCGACCGAATCCGACAGGTTGGCGCCAGGCGCGATGCCGATGCCGCCGACCTGCGCCGCCAGCGCATCGGAGATATAGTCGCCGTTCAGGTTCAGCGTGGCGATCACGTCGTATTCGGCGGGCCGCAGCAGGATCTGCTGCAGGAAAGCGTCGGCGATGACGTCCTTGACGACGATGTCGCGATCCGATTTCGGATTCTTGAACGACATCCACGGCCCGCCGTCCAGCGACTGCGCGCCGAACTCCTTCTGCGCGAGTTCGTAGCCCCAATCGCGGAACCCGCCTTCGGTGAACTTCATGATGTTGCCCTTGTGCACGAGCGTCAGCGACTTGCGGTCGTTGTCGATCACGTACTGGAACGCCTTGCGCACCAGGCGCTGCGTGCCTTCGCGCGAAACGGGTTTGATGCCGATCGCCGACGTCGCCGGAAAGCGGATTTTCTTGACGCCCATTTGATCGACGAGAAACTCGATCACCTTTCTGGCGCCGGGTGTTTCCGCCTGCCACTCGATGCCGGCGTAGATATCCTCGGAATTCTCGCGGAAGATCACCATGTCGGTCTTCTCGGGCTCTTTCACCGGCGACGGAACGCCCTTGAAGTAGCGGACCGGACGCAGGCAGACATAGAGGTCGAGCTGCTGGCGCAAGGCGACGTTGAGCGAGCGAATGCCGCCGCCCACGGGCGTCGTCAATGGACCCTTGATCGAGACGACAAATTCCTTGAGGATTGCCAGCGTTTCGTCGGGAAGCCAGACATCGGGCCCGTAGATCTTCGTCGACTTCTCTCCGGCGTAGATTTCCATCCAGTGGATCTGGCGCTTGCCGTCATAGGCCTTCGCAACCGCCGCATCGACCACCTTGATCATCACCGGCGTAATGTCGAAACCGGTACCATCGCCTTCGATGTAGGGAATGATCGGGTTGTCAGGAACCGTCAGGCTGTAATCCGGGTTGACGGTTATCCTGGTGCCGCCGGCGGGCACCTTGACGTGCTGGTAGCTGGACATGGAAGCTCCTGGTCGGGTCGTGCGACGTGCGCGCCCTCCGCCCTGCCTCACGCAGGCAAGAGGTCGTCGCCGCGAAGCTTTTGATTATCCGCGAACTTGGAGTTTCCTGCCATGCGTATGCCAGGCGCTCCCCAGGCCGCGTCCCGGCCAGCTCGGCTGGGTCGACATGCTATGATCGCGCGCCGTTTTCGTTGGCGCGCTAATCGCCCGGCCACGGCGAGCGCACCACTGTGCGCACCCTGTTCCTGCCTGCGCACGTTGCAGACCCTTCCGTCCACTCGATGATCCGCCGACTGTTCGCCCGCCTGATGCCCGGCCGGCCGTCGCGCGATCCGCGCATCTACCGCCGGGACGCGCATCCGGTGCGGCGCGAGCAGGTGCCGCGCGGTGCCCGCTCGGTGACCGACAAGCTGCAGGAAGCCGGTTTCCTGGCCTTTGTCGTCGGAGGAGCCGTTCGCGATCTGCTGTTGGGGCAAACACCCAAGGACTTCGACATCGCGACCAATGCGACGCCCGAAGAAGTGAAACCACTGTTCCGGCGCGCGTACATCATCGGTCGGCGCTTTCGTCTCGTGCACGTCCACGTCGGCGCCGAGGTGCTCGAAGTCTCGACGTTTCGCGCCCCGCAGAAGGCCGTCGAATCCACCGACGAGAACGGCCGTCTGTTGTCGGACAACGTCTATGGCACGCAGGCCGAGGATGCGGCGCGGCGTGACTTCACGATCAACGCGCTGTATTTCGACCCGACCTCCGAAGAGATCTGGGACTACGTCGGTGGCGTGACCGACGTGCGCGCGCGGCGGCTGAAACTCATCGGGCCTCCGGTCACCCGTTTTCGCGAGGACCCGGTGCGAATGCTGCGTGCGGTCCGACTGGCCACCAAGGTCGGAATGACCATCGACGCCAGGACCGCGGCACCGATTCCGAAGCTCGCGAGCCTGATCCAGAACGTGCCGCCGGCGCGCCTGTTCGACGAGATGCAGAAACTCCTGTTGTCGGGCCACGCGAGGGAGACACTGCAAAGCCTGCGTGCGCACGGCCTGTCGCACGGTCTGCTGCCGCTGCTCGACATGATCCTCGAACAACCGCTGGGGCCCAAGTTCATCGAGGTCGCGCTGGCCGGTACCGACGCCCGCGTGCGCTCGAGCAAGCCGGTGTCGCCGGCCTTTCTCTTCGCCACGCTGCTGTGGCATGAGGTGCTGCAGCAATGGAACGTGGCAAAGGCACGCGGCGACAAACCGCTGCCGGCGCTGTTCGACGCCATGGACCGCGTGCTCGACGCACAGGCCGAACGCATTTCGATCCCCCGCCGCTTCGAGGCGAACATCAAGGAGATCTGGTCGCTGCAACCGCGCTTCGAGCAGCGGGCAGGTGCCCGGCCGTACCGGCTGCTCGAACACGAGCGGTTCCGGGCCGCCTACGATTTTCTCGCGCTGCGCGGCGAATCGGGCGAAGTACCGCAAGCGCTGGTCGAATGGTGGACGCGTTTCCAGGACGCCGGAGACGGCGAGCGAGAGGCGATGCTCCGGCCCGACGAGGCGCCGAAGAAAGGCGGCCGACGTTCGCGCGGCCGCGGCCGCAAGCGGCGTGACGACACCGGCGACGCGGGTGGCCCGGAGTCGGGATCCGCGGTTTCCTGACACCGGCCAAGGCGCCACGCTCGCTTGAAGGCGACGCTCGCATTCATCGGATTGGGCAGCAATCTCGCGCACCCGCGCCGGCAACTCGCGCGCGCGGCCGGCGCGCTCGCGCGATTGCCTCGATCGCGTCTGCTGGCGTTGTCGCACAATTACGTCGGCGCGCCGGTCGGCTGCAGCCAAGCGCAGCCCGACTATGTGAATGCCGTCGCGCTGTTGCGCACGACGCTCCCGCCTCGCGCGCTGTTGCACCGGTTGCAAACAATCGAACACCGGCAACACCGCCGTCGCGATCCGGGAGCGCCGCGCAATGCGCCGCGAACGCTCGATCTCGATTTGCTACTATACGGCCACCGCCAAATCGATATTCCGCAGCTCACGGTCCCGCATCCGCGCATGCACGAGCGCGCGTTCGTGCTGCGTCCGTTGCGAGACCTGGCACCTGCCGCCCGCATCCCTGGCCGCGGGCTCGCCAGCCGGCTTCTGCGCGCGCTGCGCGGCCAGCGGCTGGCGCGAACCCGGACCCACCCGCCGCGCTGAAGCCACATGGATCTCGAACGCTGCCGCTACATCGTCGTCGAGGGGCCGATCGGAGCCGGCAAGACCAGCCTCGCACGGCAACTCGCCGATCACCTCGACGCCGAGATGCTGCTCGAGCAGCCGGAGGACAATCCCTTCCTGGCGCAGTTCTACGGCGACATGGCGCGCTTCGCGCTGCCCACGCAGCTCACCTTCCTGTTCCAGCGCGCGGACCAGTTGCGCGGACTCGCGCAGATCGACATGTTCCGGCGCCCGACGGTGTCGGATTTCCTGCTCGACAAGGACCCGCTGTTCGCGCATCTCAACCTGACCGACGACGAGTTCGCGCTGTACGAGAAGGTCTACAAGCACCTTAAGCCGCAGACCGCGACGCCGGACCTCGTCATCTATCTGCAGGCGCCGGTCGACACGCTGATCGGGCGCGTGCGCATGCGCGGCGTCGACTTCGAGCAGGCGATCTCCGACGAGTACCTGGCGCGCCTGGCAGACGCCTACGCGCGCTTCTTCTATCGCTACGACGAGGCACCGCTGCTCATCATCAACAGCGAGCGGCTGAATTTCGTCGACAATCAGGCGCACATGAAGATGCTGCTCGCGCGCATGACCGGGATGCGGTCGCGACGCGAGTTCTTCAACCTCGGGCATGGCTGAAGGGGAGCACTCGTTGGACATCATCCGCACCGCCGCCGAACTCGCGCAGCGCCTCGAAGGAGCCGGCCGTGTCGCCTTCGTGCCGACCATGGGCAACCTGCACGAAGGTCACCTGAAGCTTTGCCGGATCGCCCGCGAGCACGGCGACACCGTCGTCGCCAGCATCTTCGTCAACCGGCTGCAGTTCGGCCCGAACGAGGATTTCGACCGCTATCCGCGCACCTTCGACGCCGATCGCGCAGGGCTCGAACGGCAGGGCGTCGACGTGCTGTTCGCGCCGCTCGACCAGGAGATGTATCCGACGCCGCAGGTGTACCGCGTGCAGCCGCCGCCGCTCGCCGACGATCTCGAAGGCGCGTTCCGCATCGGTTTTTTCGGCGGTGTGTGCACGGTGGTACTGAAGCTCTTCAACCTGGTGCAACCTGACGTCGCGGTGTTCGGAAAGAAAGACCGGCAGCAGCTGAAGATCGTGCGCGGCATGATCCAGCAGTTCAACCTTCCGATCGACATCGTGCCCGCGGAGACGGTGCGCGCCGACGACGGACTCGCGCTAGCGTCGCGCAACGGTTACCTGTCACCCGATGAGCGCCAGGAGGCGCCCAACCTGTACCGCGTACTGCGCGAGATCGCCGACTCCATCGTCGGCGGGCGCGCGGACTATTCCAACCTGGAGTCGGCGGGTCGCGCGGAATTGGCGGCGCGCGGCTGGAAGGTCGACTACGTCGCGGTCCGCCACGGTCTTGCGCTGCGCATTCCGCATCCGGAAGGCTACGACCACCCGAACCTGCTGATCGTGCTCGGTGCGGCGATGCTGGGGACGACGCGGCTGATCGACAACGTCGACGTCGTCAAGCAGGACGGCAAGGATTAGGGGCCTGTAGCATCGACGCCGCGTTGTCTCGCATTGTCACCTGCAGGGTTCACTCCATGACCACGTTGCGCGTTTTCAAGCCGCGCGCAGCGCGTCGACGATCTTCATCCGCGCCGCACGCGCCGCGGGCAGGAAGCCTCCGACAAAGCCCATCGCCAGCGCGAAACCGAGCGACGCGAGAACGATTGCCGGCGTCAGCGTAAACGTGAAGGCGATCTCGGCGAAAGTCTGGAAATTGGTCGTCGAGATCGGCACCATCTGCATGAACGACGCTGCGACGAGTCCGATTACACCGCCAACGAGTCCAAGCAGCAGCGCCTCGCCCAGGAACGCGGTGAGAATGGCCGATCGGGAAAAGCCGAGCGCGCGCAGCGTGCCGATCTCGGCGGTGCGCGAGGCGACGCTCGCGTACATCGTGATCATGGCGCCGATGACCGCACCAATGGAAAAGATGATCGAGATCGTCGTACCCAGGTAGGAAATGAACTTCACCAGCATCTCGGACTGGTCGGCGTAGAACTGCGTCTCGCGCTTGACGTCGAGCGTGAGCCGCTGGTCGCTTTCGATCTCGCGCTTGACGTCGGCGAAGCGGTCGGTATCGATGAGCCGGAAGATGAGCGACGAATAGCCGATCCTCCGAAACGACTGCAGGAGCTGTTCGGCATCGCCCCAGATCTCGGAATTGAACCCGGTGCGCCCGGCATCGAAGACGCCGACAACCGTCCAGTCGCGCTGCGCGAAGCGCAGCGTTTCACCCAAGCCCGCGCCGCGGAAACCCTCCGCGATCGCGCGACCGGCGACGATCTCCGAAGTGCCTGGCCGGAACATCCGGCCTTCGACGATCTTCACCTGCGGCCGCAGCGTCAGCCCGTGGTCGGTGACGCCGCGGATCACGACGTTGGACGGACTGTCCGTTTCGCGCTTCGGCAGCGTGATGAGCACGACCGGCTCCTTGGACACGAGCTTTCTTCCGTCCTCGCCGGTCGCGATGTCCGGCAGCGATTCGACGATCGAGGCCATCGTACGGTCGATGCCGCTTTGCACCTCGGTCTGCGATCCCCTGCGGATGACGACCACGTTGTCGGGCTGCCCCGTCTGGATCAGCGTCTCCTTTAGGCCCGCCGCCAGCATCAGCACCGTCGCGAACACATAGACGACCAGTGCCATGCCTCCGGCAGTGAGGATTGTCGTCAGTTTCCGCGCGAACAGGTTGCGCGCAATGTAGGAGACCGGGATGTTGGCCATGTCGCGGATTCAGGCGATCGACCGCAGGCCGTCGACGATGCGCACCCTGGCCACCCGCCACGCGGGAATGAGCGCTGCGACAAAGCCGACGAGCAGCGCGGCCGCGAGCTGCAGGGTGATGGTCTGCCGCGAGATGAAGAACACGGGAAACAACGTACCCATTGCGGCGCCGAAAGCATCGGCGATCGGGTAGGTCAGCGCGATGCCGACCAGGCCGCCGGCGGCCGCGATGCCCATCGATTCCGCGAAGATGAGGAAGGCGACGAAACCATTGGAGAAGCCGATTGCCTTCATCGTCGCGTACTCGGAATAGCGTTCGCGCGCGGTCATCGCCATGGTGTTGGCCATCACTGCCATGATGATGAGCACGATCACGTAGGATACCGCCTGAATTGCGGCGAGAATCGCCTCGGTCATCGCGACAAAGCTCAACTGGAACGCCTTCTCGGTCTCGGTGAGCGTTTCCGCCATCGAGTTCTTGAAGGTCGCGTCGATCCGCTGCGAAATCTCGGCCGCCTGCGTCGGGTCGCGGATCTCGACGATGTAGAGGCCGATCTGGTCGCCGCGACGAGGGAACCGCGCCTTGACCGACTCGTTCAGGAACCCCCAGTGGAAGAAGAACTGCGTCTCGTCGACCTTGGAGTCGGCGCCGTCGTAGATCGCGCGCAGCGTAAACGTCCACGTCCCCGGAAAGATCGTTCCGCGAATCGGAATCTGATCGCCCAGCTTCCAGCCGAACTTTTCGGCGATCTTGCGGCCGGCGATCGCGCCCTGCCGGTCGATCAGGAACGCCTTTCGCTGGTCGGCCGCGATCCGGTATTCCGGGTACATGTCGAGGTACGTCGACGTTTCGATGGCTAGTTGCGGGAAGAAGTTGCCCTCGGTGATGTAGATGCCGCCGAACCAGTTCGCCCAGGTCACCGAGCTTACGCCCTGCACCTGGCGCAACTTCTGCGCGTAGGAAAGCGGCAGCGGAAACACCAGCGATATCGCGTTGCGCGTGATCAGCCGCGCCGACGACGTCGCCTCGGCACCCGCGTACCAGGCGTCAACGATGGTCCGCAGGAGGCCGAAGGCGACGATCGCGACGACGATGCCGATCATCGTCAGCGTGGTCCGCAGCTTGTGTCGCAAGGCATTGCGAACGATGAAAAACGGCACGAACATGACGGGAGGCGCGCAGTCAGTCGACCAGCACGCCCTTCTCCAGGTGGATGAGGCGCGCGGCGCGACCCGCCGCCTTGGGGTCGTGCGTCACCATGATGATGGTCTTGCCGATCTGGCGCACCAGCGCGTCGAGCAGGCCGAGTATTTCCTCGGCAGTCGTACGGTCGAGATCGCCGGTGGGCTCGTCGGCGACGATGATCGTCGGGTCGCCGATCAGCGCGCGGGCGATCGCGACGCGCTGCTGCTGGCCACCGGAGAGCTCGTTCGGATAATGCTCCATGCGGTCGGACAGGCCGACCAGCGCCAGCGTGTTCTCGACCCGCTCGCGCCGCTCGCGCCGCGACAGAGCAGTCAGCTGCAGCGGCAACTCGACGTTCTGGAATGCCGTCAGCACCGGCATCAGGTTGTAGAACTGGAAGATGAAACCGACGTGCGCGGCTCGCCAGCCGGCGAGTTCGCTCTCGGTCAGTTGCGCGATATCGACACCGGCGACGTGGATCTGGCCGGCCGAAGGCTTGTCGATGCCAGCGATGAGGTTCAGCAGCGTCGACTTCCCCGATCCCGATGGACCCATCAGTGCAACGAAGTCGCCGGCGACTACGTCGAGGTTGATGTCGGCCAGCACCGGGATCACCTGGTCGCCGCGAACGTAATATTTGGACAGGCCGCGGATGACGACCAGCCAAGCCGCATCGCCGACACCTGTCCCGGGCACATCCGCGGCCACGTTCCCGGCCATGATCGTCGTCGGCGCCACTTCGCCTTTACTTGGCGGCTACTTTGACCAGCGCGCCGTCGACGAGGTCGGCGGCAGGTTTCAACACCACCTTCTCGCCGCTCCTGATCGCACCGGAAACCGCGGTCAGATCGCCGATCTTCTTTCCCGGCGTCACCGGCACCGACACCGCATGTCCGTCGCGGATCACGAAGATCAACGTGCGCCCATCCCGTTGCGCCAGCGCGTCGCTCGCCACCGCCAGCAGAGGCTTTTGCTCCTCCGGCGAGACATCCTGCGAGAGGAAGCTCACCTTCGCGCTCATCTCGGGCAGGATCCGCGGGTCGATCTCGTCGAAGCGCACCTTGGTCATCACCGTCGCCTTGGCACGGTCTATCGTCGGCACCATCCGGCTGATGCGCCCGCGAAAACGCGCGTCGGGCAGCGCATCGAGGACGATTTCCGCAGGCTGTCCGACGCGGATCCTGGACAGGCTCGACTCGGAGACGTCGGCTTCGACTTCGAGCGTGCTCATGTCCGCCATCGACACCACCGCGCCCTTGGAGTCGGTGGCGTTGGAGAACGGCGTGACGAGGTCGCCGACGTTGGCGCTCTTGGACAGGATGACGCCGTCGAAAGGCGCGCGAATCACCGTGTAGTCGACGGAGACCTTCGCATTGCGCGAATTGGCCTGCGCGACGAGGATGTTCGCCCTGGCATTAGCCACGGCGGCTGTGGCACGATCGGCGCGTGCCTTCGCCGTATCGACCGACGCCGCAGACACGAATCCCTTGGTGAGCAGCTCCAGACTGCGCTTCAACTGCGCACGGGCGTCCGTTTCCTCGGCCAGCGCTTGCGCCAGCGCCGCCTGCGTGGCGCGAACGTTGGCCGCGGCGCCTTCCGCCTGCGCGACGACGTCGCGCGCGTCGATGCGGGCGATCACGTCGCCCGCCTTGACCCGGGACCCTTCGGTCACGCCCAGCCAATCGAGCCGTCCGGTGGCCTTCGACGAGATGGCCGCTTTGCGCTGTGCCACCACGTAACCGGTGGCGTTGAGCACGACGAATTGCTGCGATGGATAGGTCGTGACCACCGGTGTCGCGAACACGGTCAGCACCTTGGGCTGCAAGGCGAACCAGGTTCCGGCGCCGACGACGATCACGGTCAGCGCGCCCCACCACAGCCAGCGGCGGCGGCGCGACCGCTTCGGAATCGCACTACGGTCGAGCTTGAGCCTGGTCAGGTCGGGAGAGGAGTCCTGTTGCATGAATGGGGTCGAACGAGGGGCGGGATACCCGGATCACCGTCACGGCGATCCGAACCCGGCGGCTATTCTACCGGGCACGACGTCGGCAGTCCTCCGCCGGTCGGATGGGAAAACGTGTTGAGTGACGACGAAACCACGGCAGAAAGGAGTTGCGTCTACCGAAAACATCTGTAACAATGAGAATCGTTCGCATTGAAGAGAAGTGCAGAACCGGTTTTCGCGACCGAAGTCGGTCCGTAGCATAACAAGGAGACAAGTCGATGCTCACCACGCTGCTGGTGACGCTGCGCGAAGGGATCGAGGCCTTTCTCATCGTCGCGATCACGCTCGCGTATCTCCGCAAGTCGGGTCGCATAGCGCTTTCTCCTGCCGTCTACTGGGGCACCGGCGTCGCGATCGCGCTGTCGGTGATCGCCGGCTATTTCTTCGGTGCGGCCGAGAACAAGCCGTTGTGGGAAGGCGCCTTGGCGGCCGCGGCCGCGGTGATGGTGCTGACGATGGTCTTCTATATGCTGAAGGCTGCACGGCACATGCGCAGCGACATCGCAGCCAAAGTCGACACGGCGGTCGCGCGACCGGGGATCGGCGCCTGGGTCGGCGTCTTCGCCTTCGTTCTGGTCATGATCGTGCGCGAAGGCATGGAAACGGCATTGATCCTGACGACGCTGCTTTTCGAGCAGGGATCGAGAAACCTCGTCGTCGGCGCCACGCTCGGCGTCGTCCTGGCCGCTTTGCTCGCGTGGGCCTGGTCGCGCTACGGGCAACGCGTGAACCTGAAGCGCTTCTTCCAGGTCACGTCGATCTTTCTCGTGCTGTTCACGGTCCAGTTGTTCATCTACGCCTTCCACGAATTCACCGAGGCCGGCGCCGTCCCGGGCATCGACAACGCCTACTGGCACATCGCCACCGAGCCCTATGGTCCTGAAGGCTCCTACGGCGAATGGCTGACGTACCTGATGGTGCTCGTACCCGCCGCGTGGCTGGCGCTTGCGTGGTGGCGCGATCGCGATGTGGCAGGTTCGCCGACCGCCCGGGCCGTCTGAGCGCCATGTACGTCTGCGTCTGCAATGCCGTGACCGACCGCGAGATCCGCGATGCCGTGAAGCGCGGCGTGCGCACGCTCGGTGACCTGTCGGCGACGTTGGGCGTCGCCACATGCTGCGGTCGCTGCACCGATTGTGCACAGCAGGTGCTCGCCGAGGCCGTAGGTGCCGACGCGTGCTGCGCGGGCGGCGACGACTGACGCCACAACTCCCGACGCGAGCTCGGCGAGTTCTGCGTTGCGCTAGACTAGGGGCAGGGGAATCGTCCCCATCGACAGGAGTTACCATGCGCGGCGATCCCGACGTCATACGTCATCTCAATGCAGTGCTCGCCAATGAGCTCACCGCGATCAACCAGTATTTCCTGCACTCGCGGATGTTTCGCAACTGGGGTTTTGAACGGCTGGCCGAGCACGAGCATCACGAGTCGATCGACGAAATGAAGCACGCGGACAAGTTGATCGGGCGCATCCTTTTCCTGGAAGGCCTGCCCAACCTGCAGGATCTGCATAAACTCGGGATCGGGGAGAACGTGCAGGAGGCGCTGGCCTGCGATCTCAAGCTCGAGATGGCCGCGCATCCTGCGCTCAAGTCCGCGATCACGCATTGCGAGAAGGTTGGCGACTACGTGAGTCGCGAGCTCTTCGAGGACATCCTCGAATCCGAGGAAGAGCACATCGACCACCTGGAAACGCAGATCGAGCTGATCGGCAAGCTTGGCCTCGAAAACTACCTGCAATCGCAAGTAGGCGAGGCCAGCGCGTCGTAGCGCCCCAGCTCGAACCGCCGTCAAGCGACGGCGAGGAATACTTCCAGATGACGCGCGACCGCCGCAGGCTGGTCGTGATGCAGCATGTGGCCGGCTTCGGCCACCGTGACAAAACTGCCATGCGGAACATGCGCGAAGCGGCGCTTGATCTCGGCGACGGGATCGCCGCCTTCGGCGAGCCAACCCCCGATGTTCGACTCGTCAGCGGCGATCCACAGCACCGGCGCCGCGATGGCACGCCAGATCGCGTAGACGTCTTCCATTCTTGAAGTCGTCGGAAACGGCAGCTTGTGCCTGGGATCGGCGCGCAGCCGCGCCGACCCGTCCGCCAGTTCCTCCGCCCAGTGCCGGGCCAGGAACAGCGCCTTGTCGCGCGGCAGCCGCCGGTTGGATTTCTGCAGGCGATCGGCGACCGCATCGATTCCGGCATAGGGCGCCAGCGACGGCGGGTCGCGAAGCGCATCGAGCCATTTCCGGAACTTTGTCGGCGCGCGCTCCGGCGCTTCCGCGGGCATGCCGAAGCCATCGAGCGCGACGACGTGCGCGACAGCGGCCGGACGCACGCCGGCGTAGAGCATCGCGACGTTGGCGCCCAGGCTGTGGCCGACGACGTCGATTGCCTCGCCGGGTGCCAGTGCGTCGACCAGCGCATCCAGGTCGGCCACATAGTCGGGAAACCAGTATCCATCGTGCGGCGCCGAGGAAAGGCCGAATCCGCGCCAGTCGGGTGCCAGCACGCGCCAATCGCCGGCGAGGGCGTCGACCAAGAACTGGAACGATGCAGAGACGTCCATCCAGCCATGCAGCAGGAACAGCTTGCGCCCGCCCGGAGCGCCCCAAGCGCGCACGTGGTAATCGAGGCCGCGCACGCGCGCGCGCAGCGATTGCGAAGGCTTCATCGGCGCCCGCATCGCCGGCGCGTCACTTCCTGCGACATTGCGCGAGTCCGTCCTGCCAGCCGACGCGGTAGTTGCCGTCGTTGCCATAGCGCACCGGATCCTTCTTCTCGGTACCGCGCCCGGTTGCGCAGCCGTCACCGAAGCCCAGCCGGTACGTAGGCGGAAATCCCTGCAGGTTGACCGGTGGCGGCGGCGGTTCGACGTAGGGCGCAGGCGCGGTCGGCGCACTCGACGGTGACGGCTCCGGGGTCGTTGCACAGCCGGCGAGCACAACGACGACGGCGATTGCGCAAGAACGGAAGTCAGGCATCGTGGGCACGCGGAATGCGTCGCACTCGTCGTGATCGGCGACCGGGCGATACGCCAGGCGGCGGTATTCGGACGGAGTAGAATTCTAGCATCCGGCGCGCACGGTTGACCCGTACTGCTCGCCGCATCGCACATCTAACTGTTCATGTCCGAACCGAGTTTCGTCCACCTGCGCCTGCACAGCGAATTCTCGATCGTCGACGGCACGCTGCGCATCGACGACGCGGTCGCGGCAGCCGCGGCCGACGGCATGCCGGCGCTGGCGCTGACTGACCTCGCCAACGCCTTTGGACTCATCCGGTTCTACAAGGCGGCGCGCGCCGCCGGCGTGAAGCCGATCGCCGGTTGCGACGTCTGGATCACGCACGACAACGAACGCGACTCCCCGTTTCGCGCCATCCTGCTCGTGGCCGACCGCAGCGGCTATCTGCGGCTTTGCGACTGGCTGTCACGCGCCTACCGCGGCAATCAACACCGGGGACGCGCCGAGTTGAAGCGCGAATGGTTCGCGGAGGGAACACACGGCTTGATCGCGCTGTCGGGCGCGCGACAGGGCGAGGTCGGCGCCGCGCTGGCCCAGGGCAATGCCGCTGGTGCCGCGCGCGCGGCACGCGATTGGGCAGCGTGGTTTCCGCAGCGCTATTACCTCGAGGTGCAACGCGCGGGGTTCCCCGACGACGAGGCGCTGGTCGGCGCGACCGTGGCACTTGCCGCGGAAGTGGCGTTGCCGGTGGTCGCGACGCACCCGGTGCAGTTCCTCGCGCGCACCGACTTCCGGTCGCACGAAGCCCGCGTCTGCATCGCGCAAGGGCACGTGCTCTCGGATACGCGCCGGCCGCGACGTTTCACCACCGAGCAGTATTTCGTCACGCAGGCGGAAATGGCGGCGCGCTTCGCCGACCTCCCCGAAGCGCTCGCCAACAGCGTTGCCATCGCCCGCCGTTGCAACCTGACGATTCCGCTCGGGTCGCCGCACCTGCCGGTGTTTCCGACGCCGG
Source organism: Burkholderiales bacterium (assembly GCA_020853025.1). Taxonomy (GTDB): domain Bacteria; phylum Pseudomonadota; class Gammaproteobacteria; order Burkholderiales; family Casimicrobiaceae; genus VBCG01. Next base: position 104,627 of record JADYZP010000039.1, on the reverse strand, counting down.
AAGGCGTGGCTATCGAAGCGCACCTGTCCAACGAGGCCATCGCGGGACTCGAACGGCGGCTCACGCTGTTGTATCCGGATGCCGCGCTGCGCGACGCGAAGCGTCCCGAATACATGGCCCGCCTCGACTACGAAACCAGGACCATCGTGCAGATGGGCTTTGCCGGCTACTTCCTGATCGTCGCCGACTTCATCAACTGGGCGCGCCGCAACAGCGTGCCGGTGGGCCCGGGCCGCGGCTCGGGAGCGGGATCGCTGGTCGCCTACTCGCTCGGCATCACCGACCTCGATCCGCTGCGCTACGCGCTGATCTTCGAGCGCTTCCTCAATCCCGAGCGGGTGTCGATGCCCGACTTCGACATCGACTTCTGCCAGGATGGCCGCGACCGCGTCATCGACTACGTGAAGCAGAAATACGGCGCCGACTCGGTGTCGCAGATCGTGACCTTCGGCACGCTGGCCGCCAAGGCGGCGGTGCGCGACGTCGGACGCGTGCTCGACCTGCCCTACCCGTTCGTCGACGGCATCGCCAAGCTCATCCCCTTCCAGCCCGGCAAGGTCGTGACGCTGAAGCGGCGCTGCGGCGGCGCCGAAGCCAACGTCATCCACGCGCGCGACGTCGAGCCGCTGCTGAACGAGCGCGAGGCGGCGGAAGACGAGGTGCGACAGCTGCTCGAGCTCGCCGAGCAATTGGAAGGGCTGCCGCGAAATGTCGGCATGCACGCCGGCGGCGTGCTGATCGCGCCGGGCAAGCTCACCGATTTTTGCCCGCTGTACGTGCAACCGAATGCGGAAGCGATGCTCTCGCAGTTCGACAAGGACGACGTGGAGGCAGTGGGGCTGGTCAAGTTCGACTTCCTGGGCCTCACCACGCTTACGATCCTCGACTGGACCGTTCGCTACGTGCGCATGCTCGATCCGGACGTGCAAATCGACCTCGACCGGCTGCCGCTGGACGATGAGGCGACGTTCAACGTCTTCCGCAAGCTGAACACGACCGCGGTGTTCCAGTTCGAATCGCGCGGCATGCGCGAGCTCCTGAAGCAGGCGCCCGTCACGCGCTTCGAGGACATCATCGCGCTGGTCGCGCTGTACCGGCCGGGTCCGATGGAACTGATTCCGGACTTCGTCGCACGCAAGTCCGGACGCGAGCGCAGTGCGTACCCCGATCCGCGGCTGGAGCCGATACTCGCCGAGACCTACGGCGTCATGGTGTACCAGGAACACGTGATGAAAATCGCGCAGGAGATCGGCGGCTATACGCTGGGCGGCGCCGACCTTCTGCGCAAGGCGATGGGTAAGAAGAAACCCGAGGAGATGGCCAAGCACCGGTCCATTTTCGTCGACGGCGCCACGAAGAACGGCGTGACGCCAGCCAAGGCCACGTTGCTTTTCGACCTGATGGAGAAGTTCGCCGGCTACGGATTCAACAAGGCGCACGCGGCCGCCTACGCACTCATCGCCTACCAGACGGCCTGGTTCAAGGCGCATCATCCGGCAGCGTTCATGGCGGCGAACCTGTCGCTGGTGATGGACGACACCGACAAGCTGCGCAATTTTCGCGACGACGCGGTCGCGCAGGGCCTGAGCGTGCTGCCGCCGGACATCAACGTGTCGAACTACCGTTTCGAGCCGGTCGACGAGCGGCGGATCCGCTATGGCCTGGGCGGCATCAAGGGCACCGGTGCCTCCGCCATCGAGACCATCGTCTCCGCGCGCGCAAAAGGCGGCGCATTCCGCGATCTCTTCGCCTTCTGCCGCCGCGTCGACAAGCGCCAGGTCAACCGGCGTGCGATCGAAGCGCTGATCCGCGCCGGCGCATTCGACGCGATCGAGCCACGGCGTGCGGCACTGCTCGCATCGGTCGGCATTGCCTTCGACGCCGCCGAGCACGCCGAAGCCAACGCGGCGCAGGTCTCGCTGTTCGGCGAGGAGGTGGAGCAGACTTCGGTCGGGCTGGTGCCGGTGCGTGACTGGACCGACGCCGAACGCCTGCGCAACGAAAAGACTGCGATCGGCTTCTACCTGTCCGGTCATCCCTTCGCCGGCTACGCGGCGGAGTTGGCGCCGCTGGTGCGCACGACCATCGCCAACCTGCAGCCCAGGCAGGAGCGGGTGCTGGTCGCCGGCATCGTGACGCAGCTGCGCGTGCAGGCGAGCAGACGCGGCAAGATGGCGTTCGTGACGCTCGACGACGGCCACGGTTCGGTGGAGATCATGGTCTACAACGAGGCCTTCGATGCCGTGCGCAGCCAGCTGCGCGAGGATCAGCTGGTGATCGCCGAGGTGAAGGTGAGCCAGCGGATGACCGAGGATGGCGAAACGCAGGGGTTGCGCGTCATTGCCGAGAATCTCTACGACCTCGCGACGCTGCGCCGCAAGCACGCGAAGGGACTGAAAATCGCGTGCAACGGCAACGCCTCCGCCGCGACGCTGGCGGAGATCCTGGCGCCGTATCGGCCGGGCGACAAGTCCGTCACCGTCAGTTATCGCAACGAGCGCGTCGGCGGCGAAGTGGAACTGTCCGAGCAGTGGCGCGTCAATCTCGATGCTGCGCTGATCGAGAGACTGGGCGACTGGCTGGCACCGGAGAACGTGCAGGTCGTGTACTGAAGAGTTCCCGGTACGGAGTCCGACGAAGCCCGCCCGCCGCACCTGTGCCGGGCGGTACTCCAAGTAGAATGTTTCCCTTTTTCCGGAGTTGCTTCATGTCACTGCCTGCCACGATGCGCTACGTCGCCATTCGCGAACCCGGACCGCCGGACGTGCTCGGAATCGCCGAGGGCCCGCTGCCGGCTACCAAAGCGGGCGAAGTGTTGATCGAGGTCGCCTACGCGGGCGTCAACCGCCCGGACTGCCTGCAGCGCTCGGGCGCGTATCCGCCGCCGCCCGATGCGTCACCGATCGTCGGCCTCGAAGTGGCCGGACGCATCGCGGCGCTGGGCGAAGGCGTCGTCGGTTGGCAGGTCGGCGACGAGGTGTGCGCGCTGACGCCGGGTGGCGGCTACGCCGGCTACTGCGCGACGCCGGCGGGTTTCTGCCTGCCGCTGCCACCCGGGTTATCGCTGCGCGAGGCGGCCGGCGTGCCAGAGAACTATTTCACCGTTTGGTACAACCTCTTCGACCGCCTGCATTTCGCCGCGGGCGAATCGGTGCTGATCCACGGCGGCACCAGCGGCATCGGCCTCACGGCCATCCAACTAGCACACGCGCACGGCGCCGTCGTCTACACGACCGCTGGCTCGGACGAAAAGGTCGCCTTCTGCCGCACGATGGGGGCCGATCACGCGATCAACTATCGGACGCAGGACTTCAGCACCGAGGTATGGCGGCTCACCGGCAAGCGCGGCGTCGACGTCGTGCTCGACATGGTCGGCGGCGACTACGTCGATCGCAATCTCCGGGCCATGGCACCCGAAGGACGCCTGGCGCAGATCGCGTTCCTGCAAGGCAGCCGCGTCGAGATCGAGATGCGCCACGTCATGATGAAACGATTGACTGTCACCGGCTCGACGCTGCGCGCGAGCCCGACCGCACGCAAGGTCGCGCTGGCGAATGCGCTGCGCGAGCGCGTCTGGCCGCTCTTCGCGCAGGGTAAGCTGAAGATCGTCGTCGCGCAGACGTTCCCGCTGGCCGAGGCGGCGGCAGCGCACACGCTGATGGAATCCGGCCGGCTCATCGGCAAGATCATCCTCGCCGTGCGCTAAAAGCCGGGTCAATACGTCGCGCCGCTGCAACGGCGGCGTCAGCGAAAGAAGATCGCGAGGCCCAACGCCAGAGCGGCAAGCGCGACGATCGCCAGCACGCAGATGAGTCCAAACATCGTGTTGCGCGTGTCGCTCTGGAAGACGAGCATGTCGTCCATGAGTTCGGCGACCTGCGCATTGGTCGCCAGCGCGACGGGGGCATCCGACTCGGTCACCAGCAATGGGCCTTCGGAGGGCGCGGGGACGTCGATTGGCAGGATCATCACGAAGTGGGTGACCGGCAGCGTCCGGTGCGAATGGTTGTCCCATACCTTGACGCGCGTGCCGGCGCGCATCCGGTAGCCGAGCGCCTTGGCGCCGGCATCGTCCGGCCGTCCACCGGCGTCGACGAAGAACTTGGTCGGCAAGCGGCCGGCGTTGGCCACGCGCAGCAACGTCGCGAACTTGTCGGCCGCCATCGCGACGTTGATCTGGAACTTGGCCGAGGTGGCACCTGCGTCGCGACCGGTTTCCGCAACGTAGACGACCGAACCGATCACTCCGCTGCCGATGCCGTTGCCGATGCCATTCGATTTGCGCTCCCGAATGCGCAGCACACCCTGCAGCGATTCCAGCGAGCCTCCAGTGGTGAGTTCGACCGCGTCACCGGAATCGAGTACGACCTTCATCACCAGAACGCTTTCCCTCGCGCTCTCCATGACGAGGCGCGCCTTGGTCGGCCGGAACTCCACCAGCGGCATTGCCCCGTCCTCGTCAGCGTTGTCTTCGTACTCGCGTACAAGTCTGCGGCGACCGGACGCAACGCAATGCCGCCCGGGGCCGCCTCCGCGCGAATTCTATGTCATTGCAGCGCGTTCGGCCGAGCGGCGGACCGGCGGTCGCGGCCGGCGTAGTTCCGACGCATCGGGACGACTTCCCAACTCTGTGAGCAACAGCTTTCTTGCCGTGGAATCGCCCGGATTCGTAGGCCACAATGCCGTTGTCATAAGAGCTGAAAAATAGGACAATGCGATGGTGCCGAAATCGGTTCGAGGAGTTCTAATGCACGATGCGGTCCGCCTGTTTGCCACCATCGCCATCGTCGTATTCGTGTGCGTCGACGCCACCGGACAGCCGCGCACGCCGTCGGCACACCAGGCGACAAAGCCCCTACCGAAAATCGGCAGCGTTGCGCCTTCGAACAACGCCGCCGCGCTGGCGGCGATGCTGACCGGTGGCGGCGTGACCATCACCAACGCCCGCTATACCGGAGCCGCAGCCGCCGCCGGTACCTTCGCAGGCGCGCAGGCGAGCATCGGCATCGACAGCGGCGTCGTGTTGTCGACAGGCAAGGCGGCGAATGTGGTCGGCCCCAATGTCGACACCGGATGGAGCACCGACAATGCGACACCTGGCGACCCGGCGCTCGATGCGCTGGTTGCGCCGTACACGACCTTCGATGCTGCCCTACTGGAGTTCGACGCCACACCGACCGCGGACACGCTTGCGGTGCGCTTCGTCTTCGCGTCGGAGGAATACAACGAATTCGTCGGCTCGCCGTTCAACGACGTGATCGCCATCTTCGTCAACGGCGTCAACTGCGCGAACTATGGCGGGCGACCCGTCAGCGTCAACACGATCAACGCCGGCGTCAATCCTTCCTTGTATATCGACAACGAGACCGGACTGCGCGATACCGAATTGGACGGCATGACCGTGCCACTCGAATGCGTGGCCGCCGTCACCCCTGGTGTTCCCAGTCGTGTGCGGATCGCGATTGCCGATACCAGCGACGCTGTCTGGGATGCGGCGGTATTTCTCGCGGCGGGCGGAGTGCGATCGCCCGGCGGCGGACCGCCGACCTTGAGCAACCTGGTCAAGGTCATCGAATACCGGCACGCGGAATTCGACCACTATTTCATGACCGCGATACCCGACGAGATCGCCAAGCTCGATAGCGGCTTTTTTGCCGGCTGGACGCGGACGGGCCAGGCATTCAACGTATTCGTCTCGGGCACGCCCGATACGTTCGAGGTGTGCCGGTTTTTCAGTACGGCATTCGGACTCAGGAGTTCGCATTTCTACACCCCCTTCGCGCCGGAATGCGCGTCGTTGAAGGAGGGTTCCACCTGGCAGTTCGAAGGCTCGGTGTTCAACGTCAAGGTCCCCACCGACACAGGCACCTGTGCGGCGGACACGCGGCCGCTGTACCGGCTCTACAACAACGGCATGGGTGGCGCGCCGAATCATCGTTATACGACCGACTACGAGACCTTCGTCATCATGCAACTGCTCGGATGGATACCGGAAGGTGCCGGCGAAGGCGTGATCGCCTGCGTGCCGGTCTGACGGAAACGGCCCCTTGCGCGATGCGGGATATCGTTATTGGTGCCGGCAGTAGGATTCGAACCCACGACCAACGGTTTACAAAACCGCTGCTCTACCACTGAGCTATGCCGGCGCGGGCGACATTCTACCGCGAGCGGCAAATACCGGCTTTGGGCGGGAATGACCTGCTGCGCGCTTCGCGCAACGATGACGTCGCTGGGACCCCGCTTCCGCGGGGATGAACTGATCCGCTTCGCGGATCAGGTTACTTGATGATCTGGAGGTGGCTGGGGCGCGACTTGCGCTTGGCTCCGGCCTTGCCGTTGCCGGACTTGTCGTCCTTCATCGCGGCGAGCTCACCGGCCTCCTGCGGCGCGGTGGCGGCGGCTAGCGACGCGACCGGGTCCTGTGCAGACGCGAAGGCGAAACCGTAGCCGGTTTCCTTGGCGAAGATCCCCGACACGGCGCCTATCGGCACCGCGACTTCCTGCGACGAGCCGTTGAAGCGGGCGGTGAACTGGATCCACTCGTTGTCGATGGTCAGCTTGCGCGTCGCCGTCGTGCTTAGGTTGAGGACGATCTCGCCGTTCTTGACGAACGCCGCCGGAACGCGGGTCTCGGCGTTGACCTTCACCGCCAGGTAAGGCGTGAGGGCGTTGTCGCCGCACCATTCGCAGATGGCGCGAATCAGGTAGGGCTTGGCGGATTGCTCGGACATGCGGGCAGCATACTACGGACAACGGTTGCCGCGTCAAGCGCATCGGGTGCGGGTGCGGGCGGGAACCCGGCGACCTTGGATCCCCGCTTCTGCGGGGATGGCCTGCTGCGTGCGCAGCAGGTCACTTGCGCATGCCGCGTTCGGCCGACGTGAGTGCTTCCGAGAATGCCGGGCGCGCGAACAGGCGTTCGGCGTACTTCATCAGCGGCGCGGCCTGCTTGGGCATCTGGACGCCGTAGTAGTCGAGACGCCACAGCAAGGGCGTGATGGCGACGTCGAGCATCGAGTAGTCCTCGCCCAGCATATGCTTGTGCTTGGCGAAAACCGGTGTGATCTGCAGCAACGCATCGCGCACCAGTCCGCGCGCCTTCTCGGCGTTCTTCTGGTTGTTGCCTTCCAGCGCGTCGATATGGCAGAAGAGCTCCTTCTCGAAGCGATGCAGAAACAGCCGCGCACGGGCGCGCATGACGGGATCGGCCGGCATCAGCTGCGGGTGCGGGAACCGCTCGTCGATGTACTCGTTGATGATGTTGGCCTCGTGCAGGACGAGATCGCGCTCGACCAGCACCGGCACCTGGTTGTACGGGTTCATCACCGCGAGATCTTCGGGCTTGTGATCGAGATCGACGTCGATGATCTGGAAGTCCATGCCTTTTTCGTGCAGCACGATGCGGCAGCGCTGGCTGAACGGGTCGGTGGTCCCGGAATATAGGGTCATCATTTCAGTGAACGTCCTTCCAGTACAGGCGCTTCAATGCGTAGACGAGGACGAAGAGCACGACCAGGTACAGGACGACGACGATGCCCAGGCTGATCCGCTTGTTCTTGCTGGGTTCGGACACGTAGTCCAGGAAATTGACCAGGTCGGCGACGAAGGTCCTGTACTGGACCGGCGTCATCGAACCGGGCGCGTCGGGGTCGGCGGCGACGATGCGCACATGCCATTTGCCACCGCTGCCGGGTTCGACGCTGGCCAGTCCCTTGATCGCGATGGCCGCCGCCAGCGCGCTTTCATGGTTGTCGAACTCGGTAGATACAAGCCGGTTCGGCCCCGACAACTGCCACAGCGCATGCGGCATGGCGACGTTCGGAAACACGAGGTTGTTCCAGCCGGTGGCCGAGCCATCGTCCCTGTAGAACGACAGGAAGTAGTTGTAGAGCCAGTCGACCCCTCGCACTCGTGCAATCACCGAAAGGTCGGGAGGCACGGCGCCGAACCAGTTTCTCGCGTCGGCCGGAGTCATCGCGACGGTCATCGTCGAGCCGATCCTGACGGTTCCGAACATCAGGTTGTCCTCGATCTGCTGCTCGGTCAGACCGATGTCCTTCAGCCGCTCGTAGCGCATGAACCTGGCGCTGTGGCAGTTGAGGCAAAAGTTGACGAAATTGCGCGCGCCGCGCTGCAACGACTCGGTATCGAGCCGATGCACCGGCGCCGGGTCGAGGCGCAGATCGGCGCCGCCCGAGGCCAGCGCCATGCCGGCCACCGCGAAGAGCAGGGCCGCGGAAACGGTGACGATCTTGTTCATTCTGCTAGGTCGTCCTTTCCGGAACGGGCTTGGTCTTGTCGCGCGCCGTGTACCAGGGCATCAGCAGGAAGTAGAGGAAGTAGACGACGGTAAGCACGCGCGCGACGACGGTCGCCTTGTCCGCGCCGTGGAACGGAAAGCCGTCGCCGAACTGACCCCATACGGTCACCGGCACGACGCCCAGGTAGCCCAGGATCAGGAACGACACGACGAACGCCGCCAGCCACGACTTGAATAACGTCCCGCGATAGCGGATCGACTTCACCGCGCCGCGGTCGAGCCAGGGCAGGAAGAAGAAGATGACGACGGCGGCGCCCATCACCAGCACGCCCCAGAACTGCGAACCGAGGAACGAAGGAACCGCCCGCAGCATCGCGTAGTACGGTGTGAAATACCATACCGGCGCGATATGCACGGGTGTCTTCAGCGGGTCGGCCGGGATGAAATTGTTGGCTTCGAGGAAGTAGCCGCCCATCTCGGGCATGAAGAACATGATGATCGAGAACACGATCAGGAAGAACACGACGCCGACGATGTCCTTGATCGTGTAGTACGGATGGCTGTTGATGCCGTCGAGGTAGAGTCCGGTGGCCGGATCCTTGGGCTGTTTCTTGATCTCGATGCCGTCCGGGTTGCTCGAGCCGACCTCGTGCAGCGCCATCAGGTGCGCGGCGACGAGGCCTATCAGCACCAGCGGGAACGCGATCACGTGAAACGCGTAAAAGCGGTTCAGCGTGATGTCCGAGATCGTGTAGTCGCCGCGAATCCAGACGCCCAGGTCCTCACCGATGAACGGCACCGTCGAGAACAGGTTGACGATCACCTGCGCGCCCCAGAACGACATCTGGCCCCACGGGAGCAGGTAACCGAAGAAGGCCTCGCCCATCAGCACCAGGTAAATGAGGCAGCCGAAAATCCACAGCAGTTCGCGCGGCTTGCGATAGCTGCCGTACATGAGGCCGCGGAACATGTGCAGGTAGACGACGATGAAGAACATCGACGCGCCGGTGGAGTGCATGTAGCGGATGAGCCAGCCCCACTCGACGTCGCGCATGATGTACTCGACCGAGTCGAAGGCCTTCGCCGCGTCGGGCTTGTAGTTCATCGTGAGAAAGATGCCGGTGACGATCTGCAGCACGAGCACGAAGGCCGCCAGCGAGCCGAAGTAGTACCAGAAGTTGAAGTTCTTCGGCGCGACGTACTTTCCCCACTGCGACTCCCACAGCGCGGTCAGCGGAAACCGGGCATCGATCCAGTTGAGCAGTTTGTCCATGTCGTCAGTCCCGAAGCGCCGTGCCGAGGGACTGACCAACCCCCTGTGGGGGCAGCGAACGAAGTGAGCGTGGGGGAATCATCAGCTGCCCTTGCTGTCTTGACCGACGCCGATCACGATTTTCGTGTCCGACAGGTACTTGTGCGGCGGAATGACGAGGTTCGTCGGCGCCGGCGCACCGCGGTAGACGCGGCCCGCGAGGTCGAACTTGGACTGGTGGCAGGGACAGAAAAAACCGCCCAGCCAATCGGGACCCAGGTCGGCGGGCGCGATTTCAGGACGAAAGGTCGGCGAGCACCCGAGATGCGTGCAGATACCGATCGCGACCCACATCGCCTCCTTGATCGAACGGTGCTCGTTCTTGCAGTACGGAGGCTGCTGCGGAGCATTCGAATTGGGGTCGGCGAGCCGGCTGTCGAGCTTGGGCAACGACGCCAGCATCGGTGTCGTCCGGTTCAGCACCCAGCACACCTTGCCGCGCCATTCTACGGTGATGAGCTGTCCGGGTTCGATTTTGCCGATTTCGACCTCGACCGGCGCGCCGGCGGCCCTGGCCCGCGCCGATGGCCACAGCGACATCACGAAGGGCACGGCCGCCGCCGCTGCGCCGACACCGCCAACCACCCCGGTGGCGGTGAGCAGGAAGCGGCGTTTCTTCGCGTCGACCGATTGATTGAGAGCAGCGTCAGCCATTCCTGTGTCCCGGAGAAGTGCGAAAATAAAAAAACAGGTCGCCCGCGGACGCGGCCGGCCCGCGGTTTTCGCGGCAGGTTCGCAAAACCGCATGATTATACGGGATTGGCGCCGCCCGCCGGAAGCCCGAAGTCGGTTTTGCCGTGGAAAGCCGCCGTGAATCAGGTAGTTGCGCGCATGTTCCCGGTTCAGCCCGGCAGCCGGAAGCGACCCGCCAGCGCCCAGTACCACTATACTTTCACGAATGTTGCGCAAATTCTGGCTCCTCTTCGCGCAGGCCTGCACGCTGTGCCTCGCCGCACTTTTCGTCGTGGCCACGCTGCGGCCGGACCTGCTGCCGCGATTTTCCGGACGCGCGGCCAGCGTCATCGTCACGCAGGAGACTTTCGCCCCGGTGACGGCAACCCGCGAATCGAGCTATGCGGACGCGGCCAGGAAGGCGATGCCGGCCGTCGTCAATATCTACACCAGCAAGGACGTGCGCAGGCGCAATCCGCTCGCCGACGACCCGGTGTTCCGCCGCTACTTTCCTGAGCTCGACCGCGGAATCAAGGAGCGGCGGACGAGTCTGGGGTCCGGCGTGATCGTCTCCGCGGAAGGCTACGTCATCACCAACCATCACGTGGTCGAAGGGGCCGACGACATTCAGCTCGTGCTCGCCGACGGTCGCCGCGTTTCCGCGCAGATGCGCGGAGCCGATCCCGAATCCGACCTCGCCGTCCTCAAGGCCGACGCGGACAACCTGCCGGCGATGTCCTTCGCAGCCTCCGACAACCTGCAGGTCGGCGACGTCGTGCTCGCCATCGGCAATCCTTTCGGTCTCGGCAACACGGTCACGCTCGGCATCGTCAGCGCGCTCGGCCGCAACTACCTGGGCGTCAACCGCTTCGAGGATTTCATCCAGACCGATGCCGCGATCAACCCGGGCAATTCCGGCGGCGCTCTGATCGATACCTCCGGCCACCTGGTCGGCATCAACAGCACGATCTTTTCGCAGTCGGGCGGCTCGCTGGGTATCGGCTTCTCGATACCGGTTTCGCTTGCGCGCAACGTATTCGAGCAGATCGTGCGCAACGGCGAAGTGACGCGCGGATGGCTGGGCATCGAGCCGATGCCGGTGACGGCCGAAGTCGCCCGCGCGCTGTCGCTGGCGCGCGCGGAAGGCGTGCTCATCCGCGGCATCCAGCGCGGCGGACCCGCGGAACGGGCCGGCCTGCAACTGCAGGACGTGGTGATGGAGATCGGCGGCAAGTCGACGCGCGACGTTCCGCAACTGCTGGCGCGCATCGCAGAACTGCCGCCGGGGTCGAGTACCCGGATCAGCGTCGTGCGCAGTGGACAATTGGTGGAAGTCGAGGTGACAGCCGGCAAGCGGCCGCCGCCCGAACTTCAATAAACGCGCGCAGCGGCGCGCGAACTACTTGGCCGCCGCCTCCTCCTGCACGTCGTCCTCGGCGACCGGAACACTTATGAAGCGCGCGAGCAGGAGGCCGAGCTCGTAGAGCGCCCACAGCGGCACTGCCAGCATGAACTGCGACAGCACGTCGGGCGGAGTGAAGATCGCGGCGACGACAAAGGCGCCGACGATCACATACGGCCGTATCGACCGCAGCTTTTCGAGAGTGACTACGCGCAGGCGCACGAGCACGATGACGATCACCGGCACCTCGAAGGTCATGCCGAAGGCGAGGAACATCGCCAACACGAAGGACACGTACTTCTCGATGTCGGTCATCATCTGCACGCCCACCGGCGTGTAGCCGGCGAAAAAGCTGAACATCACCGGGAACACGATGAAGTACGCGAATGCCATGCCGATCAGGAAGAACACCACGCTGGACACGATCACCGGCACCGCGAGCCGCTTTTCGTGGTGGTAGAGGCCCGGGGCGATGAAGGCCCAGGCTTGCCAAAGCACGTAGGGCAGCGCGATCAGGAACGCTGTCATCAGCGTCACCTTGAGCGGGACCAGGAATGTGCCGGTGACGTCGGTGGCGATCATCGTCGCGCCCTGCGGCAGCGTCTTCAGCAGCGGCTGCGCCAGCAGCGCGTAGATGTCCTTCGCCCACGGGAACAGCACGAACAGCACGATCACGATCGCGATGATCGACCGCATGAGTCGCGTGCGCAACTCGACCAGATGCGACAGGAAGGACTCCTGCGTCGCAGGCTCGGAGGTCGGCTCGGTCATCGGCAGGCCACTAAATCTTTTCGAAGCCGGGCAGCGACGGCTGGCGCGGCAGTTCCGCAGGCACCGCGTCGGCCAACTCGCCACCCGGCTCGTTCGGCAGCGGTGCCGGCTCTGCCATCCTGGCCGCGTCTGCATCGCGTGCCGGCATATTGTCTGCCGCGCCTTCGTTCAACTGGCGCTCGACATCGCGCGCGCCGGTCTCCACGTCGCGGGCGGCGCCTTCCACCGTGGACTTGAGGTCGGACGCCGCCGTCTGCATTTGCTTCTGCAGCTTGCGCAGTTCGTCGAGCTCGAGCTCGCGGCTGATGTCGGACTTGACGTCGTTGACGTAGCGCTGCAGCCGTCCGAACAGGTGGCCCAGCGTTCGCGCCGCCTTCGGCAGCCGCTCCGGGCCGATAACGATGAGCGCCACGACCGCGACGATGACGAGTTCGGAAAAGCCGATGTCGAACATGGGAAGGCAAGCCGGCGCTTCGCGCGCTGCGCACGCGGCGCATGCGGACGGGCGGCTGCGCGGACTAGGTCTTGTGGGTTTCCTTCTTCACTTCCGCATCGATCGTCTTTCCCGGGATCTGCTGCGCCGGCGACGGCGGTTCATTGGCTGCGGCCTCCTCGTCCGGTGTCTTCATGCCTTCCTTGAAACCCTTGACCGCGCCGCCCAAGTCCTGGCCGATGTTGCGCAGTTTCTTGGTGCCGAAAATCAGGACGACGACGACGAGGACGATCAGCCAATGCCAGATGCTCAAGCCACCCATGGTGTGCTCCTCTTTCAGTTCTTGCTGCGCAGAATCATCGGACCCAGCGGGTCGGGACCGCCGATGACGTGTACGTGAACATGGGCGACGTCCTGCCGACCGACGCGCCCGGTGTTGACAATAGTGCGAAAGCCGTCGGTCGCGCCTTGCTCCCGCGCCAGCCGCCCGGCCAGCGTCATGATCCTGCCCATGACCGGCGCGTCATCGGCAACGAGTTCGTACATGGACGCGACATGCTTCCTGGGAATCAGCATGAAATGCACCGGCGCGACCGGCTGGATGTCGTGAAAGGCCAGCACGTCGGCGTCCTCGTACACTTTCCTGGACGGGATCTCGCCGCGCACGATTTTGCAGAAAATGCAGTGGGGATCGGAGTCGCTCATTTTCGTGGTCTCGTGATTGCGTTGTCGGCGCGAGGGCGACTTGCTCCGACATTGTATCGTCACCCGCCGGAAGTCCGGTCTGGTCGGCGCAAGGGCGCCGACACTGGTGTGTCGCGGTCAGCGGACGCGTGCGGCCTTCTCCGCATGCCCGGACCTGCCTTCGCGCCGGCCGAGTTCGGCCAGAACGTCCGCCGGCGAAAGGCCGTGGCGTGCGAGCAGGACGAGGCAATGGAACCAGAGGTCGGCCACCTCGGAGGTGATGCGGCGCGGGTCGCCGTCCTTGCCGGCCATCACCGTCTCGGTCGCCTCCTCGCCGATCTTCTTCAGGATCGCGTCGTCGCCACGGGCGAACAGCGCGGCGACGTAGGAAGTCTCCGGATCGGCGCCGCGGCGGGCGGCAATGACCGCGGCAAGCCTCGCCAGCACGTTGCCGTCGGTTTGACTGCCGGGGTCAGCGGTCGCCATAGATTGCTTTCGGATCCTTCAGTACGGGTTCGACATCATGCCACGCGCCGTCGTCCAGCCGCTGGTGGAAACAGCGCTCGTGCCCCGTATGACAGGCGATGCCGCCGGTCTGTTCCACCTGCAGCAAAACGGCATCGTTGTCGCAGTCGAGGCGAATCTCGTGCACATGCTGCACGTGTCCCGACGACTCGCCCTTTCGCCACAGGCGTCCGCGCGAGCGCGACCAGTAGTGGGCACAGCCGGTCGCGGCGGTGCGCTCCAGCGCCACGCGGTTCATCCAGGCGAGCGTCAGCACGCGGCCGGAGGCTGCGTCCTGCGCGATCGCCGCGATCAGTCCGTCTGCATTCCAGCGCACGGCGTCGAGCCACGACTGCGAGGCGTTCACCGGCGCACCTCGATGCCGGCGGCGGCCATGACCGCCTTCGCCTGCGCCACCGTGTACTCGCCGTAGTGGAAAATCGACGCCGCGAGCACCGCATCGGCGCCGCCCTCCCGGATGCCGTCGACCAGGTCGTTCAGCGTGCCGACTCCGCCGGAGGCGATGACCGGCACGTCGACCGCGTCGGCAACCGCGCGAGTAAGCCGCAGGTCGAAGCCGGTACGCGCGCCGTCGCGGTCCATGCTGGTCAGCAGGATCTCGCCGGCGCCCAGCGCCACCACTTCCTCCGCCCATTCCACCGCATCGATTCCGGTGGGCGTGCGGCCGCCGTGGATGACCACCTGCCAGGCGTCGACCGCGTACTTCTTGGCGTCGATCGCCGCGACGATGCATTGCGCGCCATAGCGCGCCGACGCTTGGGCGATGAGGTCCGGGTTCTGCACACCGGCGGTGTTGATGCTGACCTTGTCGGCGCCGGCGTTGAGCAGCCCGCGGATGTCCTCGACCATATTGACGCCACCGCCGACCGTCAGAGGGATGAACACCTGCGACGCCACCGCCTCGATCATGTCGTAGAGCAGTCCGCGCTTTTCCACACCCGCCCGGATGTCGAGAAAGGCGAGTTCGTCGGCACCCTGCTCGTCATAGCGGCGCGCGACCTCGACCGGGTCGCCGGCATCGCGCAGGTTGACGAAGTTGACACCCTTGACCACACGGCCATCCGCGATGTCGAGGCAGGGAATGATGCGTTTGGCGAGGCCCATTGCAGCGTCACTTGCCGGCTTTGGCGGCCTTCAACGCTTCCTTGAAGTTGAGCGTGCCCTCGTATATTGCCCGCCCGGCGATGGCGCCGATGATGCCGTCTGCCTCGTGCTGCGCCAACTGGTGGATCTCGGCGAGCGACGCCAAGCCGCCGGAGGCGATGACCGGCACCCGGATCGCGCGCGCGAGCTTCACCGTGGCGTCGATGTTGACGCCCGAGAGCATGCCGTCGCGGCCGATGTCGGTGTAGATGATGCCCTCGACGCCGTAGTCCTCGAATTTGCGGGCGAGGTCGACGACGTCGTGACCGGTCATCTTCGACCAGCCGTCGGTCGCCACCTTGCCTTCGCGAGCGTCGAGCCCGACCAGAATGTGCCCCGGGAACGCCGAGCATGCGTCGTGCAGGAACCCCGGGTTCTTGACGGCCGCGGTCCCGATCACCACGTAGCTGATGCCATCGTCGAGGTAGCGCTCGATGGTATCCAGATCGCGGATGCCGCCACCCAGCTGTACGGGAATCTCCTCACCGATGACGCTGACGATTTCCCGGATCGCGAGTTCGTTGCGCGGAATGCCGGCCACCGCGCCATTCAGGTCGACCAGGTGCAGCCGCTGCGCGCCCAGTTCGAGCCAGTGCTGCGCCATCGCGGCGGGATCCTCGGAGAATACGGTGACCGACTGCATGTCGCCCTGCTTCAGGCGAACGCAATGGCCATCCTTGATGTCGATCGCGGGAATGATTTGCATGGTGGCAGCAGGGGCTGCGTTGATGTGAACTGCTTAAGAGTCACGCATCGTCGCCTGTTCAAGCCGCTGTCACGAGCGACCGTTCCAGCTGACGAAATTGGCGAGCAGCTTGAGTCCCGCGCGTTGACTCTTTTCCGGATGGAACTGGGTAGCGAAGATATTAGCCCGCGCGATGGCGCAAGTAAACGGCGCCGGGTAATCGACGATAGCCGCCGTCAGCGCCGGGTCATCCGGCACCGGATAATAGCTGTGGGCGAAATAGAAGCGCTCGCCGTCGTCGATGCCTGCCCAGAGTGGATGCGGCTGCGCCTGGTGCACGCGGTTCCAGCCCATGTGCGGGACCTTGAGGCGAACTCCGGCGGGCGTCACCATCGCCTGGTCGCGAAAGCGCACGACCCGCCCCCGCAGCAAGCCCAGGCACGCGGTCGGCCCCTCTTCGCTGGCGTCGAACAGCACCTGCAGGCCGAGGCAGATGCCGAGAAAGGGCCGCTCGCGCACCACCTCGCTTACGACGCCGGCCAGGCCGCTCGCCCGCAGTCCCTGCATGCAGTCGGGCATCGCGCTCTGGCCGGGTAGCACGACACGCTCCGCCGCACCTATGGTGGCGGCATCCGCCGACACCACCACCTCGCGGTCCGGCGCGACGTGGGCGAGCGCCTTGGCCACCGAGCGCAGGTTGCCCATGCCGTAATCGATGACGACGATCATGGCTCAGACGCCAGAAACTACAACGCCCCCTTCGTCGACGGCAGCACGCCAGCCGCCCGAGGGTCGCGTGCGCAGGCCATCCGCAGCGCGCGCCCGAAGGCCTTGAACACCGTCTCGGCCTGGTGATGCGCATTGTCGCCGCGCAGGTTGTCGACGTGCAGTGTGACCTGCGCGTGATTGACGAAGCCCTGGAAGAATTCATGCGTCAGGTCGACGTCGAAGGTGCCGATCATCGCCCGCGCGAAGGGCACGTGGAACTCGAGGCCGGGTCGGCCGGAAAGGTCGACCACTACCCTCGAGAGCGCCTCGTCCAGCGGCACGTAGGCGTGGCCGTAACGGACGATTCCCTTCTTGTCGCCGATCGCCGCCCTGAACGCCTGCCCGAGCGTGATGCCGATATCCTCGACGGTATGGTGGGCGTCGATGTGCAGGTCGCCGCTCGCCTGCACGTCCAGGTCGACCATGCCATGCCGCGCGACCTGGTCCAGCATGTGATCGAGGAAAGGCACTTTGGTAGCGAGTTCAGCGTGCCCGGTCCCGTCCAGGTGGAGCGCGACGACGATCTGCGTTTCGGCGGTGCAGCGCTCGATCCGCGCGCCGCGGCCGGCGGGTTCAGAGGGAACGTTCATGCGTAGCGGCTCAGGGCTTCCAGCAAGGCGTTGTTCTCGGCGGGAGTGCCGACGGTGATGCGCAGGCAGTTGGCGAGCAGCGGATGCCAGCCGTCGACATTCTTGACCAGAATGCCGGCGTCGCGCAACGTCGCGAACCAATGCGCCGCGTCGGGTACGCGCAGCAGGAGAAAATTGGCGTGCGACGGGAAGACGCCAACCCCGCTCAGCGCGGCGAGCGCGGTGGCCAGGCGGGCGCGCTCGCGCCTGATGGCCGCCGCCTGCTCGGCAAGCAGCGGCGCGTGCGCCAGCAACACCGGCACCACCGCCTGCGTCAGCGAATTGACGTTGTACGGCGGCCGGATCTTGTCGAGTTCCGCGATCCACGCCGGATGCGCAGTCGCGTAGCCCAGGCGCACACCTGCCATGCCGACCTTCGACAGCGTACGCACGACGATCAGGTTCGGGAACTCGAGCACGCGCGACAGGAACGAGGCGTCGGCGTAGGCGTAGTAGGCCTCGTCGACAGCGACCACGCCGGGTGCGGCCCGGATCACATGCACGACGTCCTCTTGCGCAAACAGCGTTCCGGTCGGGTTATTCGGATAGGCGAGCCAGACGAGTGCGGGCCGATCGCGCTCGATGGCGGCGAGCATCGCCGGCATGTCGAGCGTCAGGTCGTGTCGCAATGGCACACCGACGAAGCGCAGATTGGCGAGTTCGGCGAACCTGCGATAGAGCACGAACGACGGGTCGGGTGCGAGCACCGCCGCGCCGGGCTTGGCGACTGCCGCGGTCAGCATCTGCAGCAACTCGTCGGACCCATTGCCGAGCAGCAGTGCAACTTCGTCGGGCAACGCGAGCGACCTGCGCAGCGCCGCGACCACTTCGTCGCCGCCGCCGTCGGGATACCGGTTGACGCGGACATTGGCGACGGCCGCGGCCATTTCGGCGCGCGCCTCTCCGGTCAGGCCGTAGGGGCTTTCCATGGCGTCGAGCTTGATGAGCCCGGCCGCCTTCGCCACCGGATAGCTGGCAAGCGCGCGGATCTTCGGCCGGATCGTGGACTTGACCCGTGCGGCGACGGCCGCGGAGTCGATCGCGACGGTGCTCGCGCGTGGATCGTTCATCGCGCAATCGCCCACGGTTCGCGTAGAGAGGCAGCTTGCCCGAACTTCGAAGTCATGACCGTCGACCTCAGCCCGTCGTCACGCGGGCCAGCGCTGCACGGGCGTGTGCGGTCAGGCCCTCGCCCTGCGCGAGCGCCGCCGCGACCGGCCCCAGTGTCTGCGCGAATTCACGCGTCAGCCGCAACACGCTCGAACGCTTCTCGAAATCGTAGACGCCGAGCGGCGACGAAAACCGCGCGGTGCGGCCGGTTGGCAGCACGTGGTTCGGCCCCGCGCAGTAATCGCCGAGCGACTCCGACGCATAGTGGCCGACGAAAATGGCGCCCGCGTGGCGAATCTGCGGCAGCAGCGCGTCCGGGTCGGCGACCGCGAGTTCCAGGTGCTCGGGGGCGATGCGATTGACCAGCGTGCAGGCCTCGGCGAGGTCGCGCGTCAACACCAGCGCGCCGCGGCGCGCGAGCGACGCGCGGATGATGTCGGCGCGCGGCATTTCGGCCAGCAGCCGCTGCGCGCTCGCTTCGACGCGGTCGATCAGCGCCGCATCGGGCGTGATCAGCACCGCTTGCGCCATTTCGTCGTGTTCGGCCTGCGCGAAGAGGTCGAGTGCGACCCAATCCGGATTGGCGCTGGCGTCGGCGACGACGACGACCTCGGACACGCCGGCCACCATGTCGATGCCGACGACGCCGAAGACACGCCGCTTGGCCGCCGCTACGTAGGCATTGCCGGGCCCGCAGATCTTGTCGACTACCGGAATGCTCTTCGTGCCGTAGGCAAGCGCAGCGATCGCCTGTGCGCCGCCGACGGTGAACATGCGGGTAACGCCGGCCAGATGCGAGGCAGCCAGCACCAGCGGGTTGCGCACACCGTCGGGCGCAGGCACGACCATGACGATTTCCCGAACGCCGGCCACCTGCGCGGGAATCGCATTCATCAGCACCGACGACGGATACGCGGCCTTGCCACCCGGCACGTAGATGCCGACACGGTCGAGCGGTGTCACGCGCTGGCCGAGTTCGCTGCCGTCGGCCTCGATGACGCTCCATCCTTCGGACTTCTGCCGCTGATGGAATCGGCGCACGCGGTCCGCCGCTTGCGCGAGTGCTGCGCGTTCGCGGTCGCCGAGCGCCTCGAATGCCGCCCGCATCGCCTCCGGTGCCACTTCCAGCTCCGCCACCGACGTCGCACTCAGGCGGTCGAAGCGCCGCGTGTATTCGAGCAGCGCGGCGTCGCCGCGTGCGCGCACGTCGGCGATGATCGCCGCGACCTCGCCATCGATCGCCGGGTCCTGCGCCGACTCGAAGTCGATCAGCGCGTCGAGGGCTGCCGGGAATCCCGGGTCTGCGGAATCAAGGCGGCGGATGACCAGCGGCGCGATCCCGGTCGCCATTCCCGCTGCAACCTCCGCTGTCCTTTCCGTTTCCATCTCAGGCGCCTTCGCCGGCGCTAGCCGCGTGCGCGAGCGCATCGACCAGCGGCTGCACCCATACTCGCTTGAGCTTCAGTGCGCCGGGATTGACGATCAGCCGCGAGGTGATGGACATGATGTCTTCGACGGCGACCATGTCGTTGGCGCGCAGCGTATTGCCGGTGGACACCAGATCGACGATGACGTCGGCGAGGCCGACCAGCGGCGCCAGCTCCATCGACCCGTAGAGCTTGATCAGGTCGACGTGCATCCCCTTCTGCGCGAAGTGCTCGCGCGCGGTGCGGACGTACTTGGTCGCGACGCGGATGCGTGCGCCTCGCTGCACGGCGCCGGTCCAGTCGAACGAGCGCTTGGTCGCGACGACCAGACGACAGCGCCCCAACCCCAGATCGAGCGGCTGGTACAGGCCATCGCCGCCGTGCTCGAGCAGCACATCCTTGCCCACGATTCCGGCGTCGGCAGCGCCGTATTGTACGTAGGTCGGGACATCGGTCGGCCTGACGACGACAAAGTTCACTCCCGGCCGGTTGGTCGACAGGATCAGCTTGCGCGATGTTTCCGGATCCTCGGCGAGCACGATTCCCGCGTGCGCGAACAACGGCAAGGTTTCATCGAGGATGCGGCCCTTGGCGAGGGCGATCGTGAGCGAGGACACGGAGTGGGACGAGAGCGACGGAAGGGCATTCTACCGTAGCCCGACGTCGCCGCCGGGCAGGTGCTGGCACCGCGGCGCGGTGCCGGTATCGCGATCATTGCCTCGGCGTGCGCACTTCGGCGGACACCGCTACGCCGGCGTTGCTGCGAACAGGATTGATGTCGAGCCCGCCGCGCCGCGTGAAGCGCGCGCGGACCGTGAGCGCTTCGCAACGGCACATGGTCGTCAGGTCGACGAAGATGCGCTCGACGCAGTGTTCGTGGAAAGCGGCATGGCGGCGGTAGGACACGAGATAGCGCAGCAGCGCCGCGCGCTCGATGCGCGGGCCGCGGTAATCGATGGTGATCGACGCGAAGTCCGGCGCGCCGGTGACCGGGCACAGCGAGCGAAAAAGATCGGTACGCAGCGTTTCCGACGCCGTTTCCCGCGCCACCGCGAGCAGCGCGGCGTCCACTTCATAGCGATCGATGGCAATCGGCAGGTCGTCGAGGCTCTCGCCGTCGGGAACGGCGATGCGCAGTCCGCCGAATGCCGACGGCGTGATCAGCGTCACGACCACCGCCTGCCCGGCCGTCGCCGACAGGTCGCCGGCGATGATGGCGGCGACGGCGTCCGCATCGGCGAAACGCGACTGCGCGAATGATTCCAGGTACAGCTTCATCGATTTCGACTCGATGATGAAGGAAGAGTCTGCCGGCACGTCGAAAACGGCGATCGCAATCTCCGGCTTGCCGCGAAGGTCGAGCCAGGTGTGCTCGTAGGCGGTCCACCGGTCGCTGCCCACAAACGGCAGCGCGCCGGTGATTCCGATCTCGGCGCGCTGCGGCGCGCGCGGCAGCGCAAAGAGCAGCGACGCGTCATAGCGCTCGGGGTGGCCGGTCGCGTGGCCGAGCGGAGCGGCACTCAGGTTTTCGCGCAGCGTGGCCATGTCGGCGCCGGACCGGTCAGCCGACGCGCGCGATACGCGCGCCCAGCTCCGCCAGTTTTTCTCCGATGCGCTCGTAGCCGCGGTCGAGATGGTAGATGCGGTCGATGGTCGTCGTACCCTCGGCGATCAATCCGGCGACGACGAGGCAGGCGGAGGCGCGCAGATCGGTCGCCATCACGTTGGCGCCCGTCAGCTTGTCGACGCCGCGAACCACGGCGGTGCCGCCTTCGACGTCGATGTCCGCACCCAGTCGCCTTAGTTCCTGCACGTGCATCATCCGGTTTTCGAAAATCGTCTCGGTGATGATCGCGGTGCCTTGCGCGCGCGTGGCGAGCGCCATGAACTGCGCCTGCATGTCGGTGGGGAATCCCGGGTGCGGCGCAGTGCGCAGATTGACCGCCAGCAGGGGACCGCTGCGCCGGATACGGATCACGTCGCCCGCGATATCGACGACCGCGCCGGCCTCGCGCAGCTTTTCGACCACGGCGACGAGGCAGTCGGGTTGCGTGCCGGTGACGGCGACATCGCCACCGGTGGCGGCGACCGCAGCCAGGAAGGTCCCCGTCTCGATGCGGTCCGGCATGATCGCGTGCGTCGCGCCGTGCAATTGCGCGACGCCTTCGACGGTGATGCGGGAACTGCCGGCGCCGGAAATTCGCGCACCCATTGCGCTCAAGCAATGCGCGAGATCGATGACCTCCGGTTCGCGCGCGGCGTTGTCGAGCACCGTCGTGCCGTCGGCCAGTGTCGCCGCCATCAACAGGTTCTCGGTGCCGGTAACGGTCACCATGTCGAACACGATCTTCGCTCCGCGCAGGCGACCGCGGGCGTTGATGTAGCCGTGCTCGACGTCGATGGCCGCCCCCATCGCCTGCAGGCCCTTGACATGCTGGTCGACCGGCCGCAGGCCGATCGCGCAGCCGCCTGGCAGCGACACGCGCGCCTCGCCGCAACGGGCGAGCAGCGGACCCAGCGCCAGGATCGATGCGCGCATCGTTTTCACGAGTTCGTAGGGCGCCAACGGCCAGTCGATACGCGACGCGGCAAGCTCGACGGTTCCGGATTCCCGCGCGTCGAGCGCCACGCCCATCTGCGACAGCAGCGCACGCATCGTGCGCACGTCGTTCAGTTGCGGAACGTTGTGAAGCGTCAACGGCTCTGGTGCGAGCAGCGCTGCGCACATGATCGGCAACGCCGCATTTTTTGCTCCCGAGGCCCGGACCTCGCCTTCGAGACGGGACCCACCCTCGATCGTCAGCCTAGCCACTCCGGCGCCCGACCCATTGCTCCGGTGTCAGCGTCTGCATCGACAGGGCGTGGATCTCCTCGCGCATGCGCTCCCCCAGTGCAGCGTAGACCAGTTGATGCTGGGCCACGCGCGACAGTCCGGCAAACGCCGCGGAAACGACGATGGCCTCGAAATGGTGGCCGTCGCCGCCCACCTCCACGTGTTCGCAGTCCATGCCGCGCTCGAGCGATTCGCGGATCGATTCGGGAGTGACCATGTATTGTCCTTTCGTGAGGCTACGGGCGCAGTTTCCAGCCGCTGGCCAGCAATTTGAGCGTCAATGCGGCCAGCGTCGCCGCCGCCGTCGCGACGATCACGAAACTGACGCCCGGCGCTACGTCTGAAACGCCGAAGAACCCATAGCGGAAACCATCGATCATATAAAAAAATGGGTTGGCACGCGACAGCGCCTGCCAGAACGGCGGCAGCGAATGGATCGAATAGAACACGCCGGAGAGAAAGGTCAGCGGCACGATGAGGAAGTTCTGGAACACCGCCAGCTGGTCGAATTTCTCCGCCCACAGCCCGGCGAGCAGCCCCAGCATGCCGAGGATCGCGCTGCCGAACAGCGCGAAAGCCAGCACCCAAAACGGATGTTCCAGGAACAGCAGCGACGGATTGAACAAGAGGGTCGCCGTGAGCACACCGGAACCGACAGCGATGCCACGCACCATCGCGGCCAGTACGTAAGCTGCGAAGAGGTTCAGCGCCGACAGCGGCGGCAGCAGCACAAAGATGAGATTGCCGGTGATCTTGGACTGGGTCAGCGACGACGACGAGTTGGCAAAGGAATTCTGCAATATCGACATCATGACCAGCCCCGGTACGAGGAACGCCGTGTAGCCGACCCGGCCGCCGTAAAGCGAAACCCTGCCTTCGAGCACGTGCGAGAAGATGAGCAGGTAGAGCAGCGCCGTCAGGATCGGCGCGGCAACGGTCTGGAAGCCCACCTTCCAGAAGCGCAGCAACTCCTTGTGCAGCAGCGTGACCCAGCCCCTGCCGGCGACGCCGCTCATGCTGCTGCCTCGGAGTTCCTCATGATGCGCAGGAAGACGTCTTCGAGATCGGTCTCGTCGATCGACAACTCGCTGACCGCGATGCCTTCGACACGCAATGCCGCCAGCAACGCCTCCAACTCGCCGAAGGATGCAAGTCCGATCCAGAACGCGCCGCCGTCCTCGCGGACGACTCGCGAGCGCCACGGCACCGGCAGGCGCTCCACCCGCAGCCGGCAGGTAATGCCGGTGACGCGCGCCAGGAGGTTGTGCGTCGTATCGAGTGCCACGACCCGGCCCGCCTTCAGCATCGCAATGCGGCCACACAGCGACTCGGCCTCCTCGAGATAATGCGTGGTCAGGATGATCGTGTGGCCGTCTCGATTGAGCTTGCGGATGAAGCCCCACAGGCTCTGCCGCAGTTCGACGTCGACGCCGGCAGTGGGCTCATCGAGCACGATGACCGGCGGCTTGTGCACCAGCGCCTGGCCAACCAGCACCCGCCGCTTCATGCCGCCGGAGAGCGAACGCATGTTGGCGTTCGCCTTCGTCGTCAGGTCGAGATGCTGAAGGATTTCGTCGATCCAGGCGTCCTGGTTGCGCAGCCCGAAGTAGCCGGCCTGGAAGGTGAGAGTTTCGCGGACCGAGAAAAACGGATCGAAGACAAGTTCCTGCGGCACCACACCCAGGCTGCGGCGCGCGGCCCGGAAATCGGTGATCACGTCGTGGCCCAGGACGCGGGCGGTGCCGCGGTCCGCACGCGTCAATCCGGCGAGTATCGAGATCAGCGTGGTCTTGCCCGCACCATTCGGTCCGAGCAGACCGAAGAACTCGCCCTGCGCGACGGACAGATTGACACCGTCCAGCGCGGTCACGTCGCCGAAGCGGCGGGCGAGATCGATTACTTCGACAGCAGCGGGCATGCGGAAAACGGGCGCTGGGTCATGGTACCGGCGGCGCACACCGCGGCGGGACCGCGATCAGTGCGCGAGGAGTTCGTCGACCCCGTACATCCGGGCCAGCGAATCGAGGGCGGGCGGCAGCGCGACGAACTCGAGCGGGCGACGCTCGCCCACCGCCCGACGCTTCAACGCAAGCAGCACGGCGAGTGCTGCCGAGTCGACGTGCGCAAGGCCGGCCAGATCCACGACACCCGACGCGGGCAGCGGCAACCTCGCTGCGGCGTCGACCACCGCCGACGCGTCGTCGAAGGTGAGCGCGCCGGAGAACGCCCATCGGTCGCCGGCCACGGCGAATGCGCCGCCGGCAGCGCCTTTCGGATGCTCGCCGATCACTTGGCCACGGCTCCCTTGTTCTTCTCCTGCAGCGCCTTGATCAGACCGTCGACGCCGCCACTCCTGATCTGCTCGTTGAATTCGTCGCGGTAGTTGGTGACCAGCGAGATCCCGCCGACGATGACGTCGTAGACTTTCCAGCCGCCGGCGGTCTTGATCATTCCGTAGTCGATCGGGACCGGTGACTGCCCCTGCCGCACGACCTCGGTCCTGACCGTCACCTCGGTCGCGGCGGCTTCGGCGCGCAGCGCCTTGAAGCTGATCGTCTGGTCCTTGTACTGCGTCAGCGCACCCGAGTACGTGCGCACCAGCAGCGCGCGAAACTGCTCGATCAGCTCTTTCTGCTGCGCGGGTGTCGCCTGCCGCCAGTTGCGGCCCATAGCCAGCGCGGTGATCCGTTCGAAATCGAAGTTCGGCAACAGCTTGGTCTCGATGACCTCACGGATGCGCTGCGGATCGCCGGCCTGCAGCCTGGGGTCCGATCGGATGGTCGCCATCACGTCCTGCGACACGCGCTTGACCATCGCGTCGGGCGCCTCCTGCGCGAAGGCGACGGCCGCGGCGGCCGCGCAGAGCAGGCCTACGATGGCCCGCGGCAACCAATAAGCGTAATGCATCAGTCCTCGTCCTTTTCCGGTGGCGGCTTGCCGTCATAAACCTGGTATTCGCGGCGCTGCAGGTACGAGCGCCGCACGAAGGTATAGGGGTCGAGCGACGCCTGCTCGATCAGCGACGTCGCCTCCAAGGCGCCTGCGCGCAGGTCGATCGCGCCCAGGCCGTAGATCACGTTGCGGACCGCGACGTCCGGAATCTCGGTCGTCGGCGACCAGACCAGGCGCATGATCGATCCGGTGCCGTCGCGCACGGTGGTCGGTCCCCACAGCGGGATGAAGAGGTAGGGCCCCTGCGGAATGCCCCAGTAGCCGAAGGTCTGCCCGAAGTCCTCGTTGCCGCGCGGAATGCCCGCGTCCGACGCGATGTCGATCAAACCGGCAAGCCCGAACCCGGAATTGATCAGCACGCGTCCGAAATCGTTGCCGGCCTTGTCGAGCTTGCCCTGCAGCAGGCCGTTGACGCCGGAGAAGAGGTCGTCGATGTTGTTGACGTAGTTGCGCACCGCCATCTGCACGACGTCCGGCATGTAGTCGACCCAGGCCTGTGCGATAGGCTTCGCGAAATACCTGTCCAGTGGGTCGTTGATCGCGTACATCACGCGATTCGATGCCTCGAAAGGGTCGTAGGGCCGACCCGGCGTGCTCGCGCACGCCGACAGCAGTACGGCGATGCCCAGCGCGACGACAGTGTGCGCGCGAGTCGTCACTGGCCGGGTCCGCTGGACACCTTGTCGAACAGGAACTGGCTGATCAGCTTTTCGAGCACGAGCGCCGACTGCGTCTTCGTGATCCTGCCGTTGTCGGCGAGCATCTGCGGGTCGCCGCCGATCTCGAGCCCGATGTAGACCTCGCCCAGCAGGCCGGAGGTCAGGACTGCGGCGATCGTGTCCTTCGAGAACTTATAGTCGTTGTCGATTCTCATTGTCACCCGCGCCTCGTAGGTCGTCGTATCGAGCTTCACCGATTCGACCCGGCCGACGATCACGCCGGCCGCCCTGACCGGCGCACGCAGCTTCAATCCGCCGATGTTGGTGAAGCTGGCCTCGAGGTGATAGCTCGGCTTCGAGTCGAGCGACGCGAGGTTGCCGACCTTGAGCGCGAGGAAGACGATGGCGCCGATGCCGATGGTCACGAAGATTCCGACCCAGAGGTCGATGGCCGAACGGTTCATATGCGAAATTCCATTTGCGCGCTAGACATCGCCAACGCCCCTGAACATGAAGACCGTGAGTATGAAGTCCAGCGCGAGTATGGCCAGAGAGCCTTCGACCACGGTGCGCGTGGTCGCCGCTGATACGCCCTCGGCGGTCGGTTTGGCATCGTAACCCTCGAACACGGCGATGAGACTGACGGCGACGCCGAAAACCACGCTTTTTATGATGCTATTGGTGACATCCGGCCGGAATTCGATGCCCGCCTGCATGTTGCCCCAGAACGTGCCGCTGTCGACGCCGATCAGCCGCACGCCCACCACGTAGGCGCCGAACACGCCCATCACCGAAAACAGCGCGGCCAGCAGAGGCATCGAGATCACGCCCCCCCAGAAGCGCGGCGCCACGATGCGCGCGAGCGGGTCGACCGCCATCATCTCCATTGCCGACAGCTGCTCGGTGGTCTTCATGAGCCCGATCTCGGCGGTGATCGCGCTGCCGGCGCGGCTGGCGAAGAGCAGGCCGGCGACCACGGGTCCCAGTTCACGCACCAGCGACAGTCCGACGAACAAACCCAGCGAGTCGCCGGCGCCATAAAGGTTGAGCGTGTCGTAGCCTTGCAGGCCGAGCACCATGCCGACGAACACGCCCGACACGATGATGACGACCAGCGACAGCACGCCGGCGAAATACACTTCACGCAGCGTGAGTGGAATTCGACGCAGCGCCGCCGGCGAATGGTAGAGCACGGCGACGAAAAACCGCGCGGCGAAACCCATGCGCGAGACCGCGCGAATGGTTCCCGCACCGATCCTGCGCAGGCCGTTGGCGAGGGGCTTAGTTGGCACCGGCGGCCAGTTCTTCGGCGTAGGAACGCGCCGGGTAGTGGAACGGTACCGGACCGTCGGCCTCACCGTCGACGAACTGGCGCACGAAGGGATCGGCCGAGTTGCGTACCTCGTCGGGCGTCCCCTGCGCAATGATCCGGCCTTCCGACACGAAGTACAGATAGTCGACGATCTTCAGCGACTCGTAGACGTCGTGAGTGACGATGACCGAAGTGATGCCGAGCGCGTCGTTGAGCCGGCGGATCAGCTGTCCGACAACGCCAAGCGAAATCGGATCGAGTCCGGCGAAGGGTTCGTCGTACAGGACCAGCATCGGATCCAGCGCCACCGCCCGCGCCAGTGCCACGCGGCGTGCCATGCCTCCGGACAGTTCCGAGGGCTTCAGCTGTGCGGCGCCGCGCAATCCGACCGCGTGCAGCTTCATCAGCACCAGGTCGCGGATCAGCGCGTCGCTGAGGTCGGTGTGTTCGCGCATCGGAAAGGCGATGTTCTCGAATACCGTCATGTCGGTGAACAGCGCGCCGAACTGGAACAGCATGCCGATCCGGCGACGCAATGCATACAGTTCCTCGCGGCCGAGATCGCGCACGGAAGCGCCGTCGACCTTCACCTGCCCATGCTGCTGGCGCAGCTGGCCACCGATCAAGCGCAGGATCGTCGTCTTGCCGCAGCCCGATCCGCCCATGATCGCCACCACCTGGCCGCGTGGAATGGACATCGTGATGCCCTTCAGCACCGGCCGCCGGCGATCGTAACCGAAGCTGACGTCATCGAGCTCGATGGCGTTGGTCAACGCGTCGCCTGGCGCGGTTGCGGGTTGAGCAGGGATTGCGTTCAAGGCAGAAGAGCGGGGACGTCAAAGGGATGCGATTGTAGCCGGTACGCCTTGTACGCAGCAATGACCAACGGTCAATTAGCGACCTGGCGGGTTGGACAACGCCAAGTGCCGCGAGTGCAATGCGCGTAGGAGGTCGCGACCCCGGAGCCCCGGATCCCTTTTCAGGACTGGAGCAATTTCTGCTCGGCCATGGCAAGGCGCTCCGGCGGCCCGAGCAACACGACGATGTCGCCAGCCTCGAAAAGCCAGTCGGCATCCGGTCGCTGCGAGCGCGCGCCGCGACGGCGGACCCCGGTCACCTCGACCAGGCCTTCGAGCTGCATGTCGGCGAGCGTATGGCCCACCGCGGATGCGCGATCCGGCAACACGACCGTATGCAGACGTGCCTGCAGATTTTCGGCTGCAGCCGCCGCGTCGGTGGCACCGTGAAAAAACCCGCGAAACAGCCCGTAGCGTTCCTCGCGGATCACGCGAATGCGCTTCAGCACGCGGGCGAGCGGTACACCGACCACCAGCAGCAAATGCGACGCGAGCATCAGGCTGCCTTCCAGCACCTCGGGCACGACTTCGGTGGCGCCCGCGGCCAGCAACCTGTCGATCTCGCTGTCGTCGACGGTACGCACGATTACCGGCAGTTCAGGATGCTGCTGGTGGACATGATGCAGTATCTTCAACGCGATCGGCGTGTTGGCGAAGGTGATCGCGACCGCGCGGGCCTTTGACATCCCGGCGCTCATCAACGCCTCGCGGCGGCTGGCGTCGCCGTAGACCACGCTGCTGCCGTCCGCCGCGGCCTCGCGTACGCGCAGCGGATCCGAATCCATCGCCACGTAGGAGATGTCCTCGGCCTCCAGCAGGCGCGCCAGGTTCTGTCCGCTGCGTCCGTAGCCGCAAATGATGATGTGATCCTTCCGCGCCATGGTGCGCGCGGCGATCTGCGTCACCTGCGCGGCGCGCGCCAGCCAGTCGTTGGCCGTCAGCTTGCGCACGATGGGCTCGCCGAACTCGATGATGACCGGCGCCAGCAGCATCGAAATGATCATCGCCGCCAGCACCGGCTGCAGCAGGTCCCGTGGCAGCAGGCTGTTTTGAAAGGCCAGTGCCATCATGACCAACGCCAGCTCGCCTGCCTGCGCCAGGTAGAAGCCGGTGCGCAGCGCGGTCGCAAGTGGTGCGCGGAACATTCGCGCGAGCGCGACGATCAGCAGCAGTTTGGCGACGACCGGCACCAGCAGCAGCGCCATCACCCACACCAGGCTCGCCACCACGACGTGGACATCGAGCACCATGCCGACGGTGATGAAGAACAGCCCGAGCAGCACGTCCCGAAACGGCTTGATGTCCTCCTCGACCTGATAGCGGTACTCGGTTTCCGCGATCAGCATGCCGGCGAGAAAGGCACCCAGCGCAAGCGAAAGCCCGAGGCTCTCGGTCAGCGCGCCTAGCCCCAACGTCACCAGCAGCACGTTGAGCATGAATAGCTCCGACGAGCGCTGGCGGGCGACGACGTGGAACCAGACCCGCATTGGCTTCTGGCCGAGGAACAGGATCACCGCGAGCGCCGCGGCCGCCTTGAACGCCGCGATCAACAGCGCCGTCGCGAGTTCGGTGCCCGACTTGCCGAGCGACGGAATGACGATCAGGAACGCGACCACTGCCAGGTCCTGGAACAGCAGGATACCCATGATGTCCCGGCCGTGCAGCGTTCCGAGCTCCATCCTTTCAGCGAG
The DNA here is from genome assembly GCA_020853025.1 of Burkholderiales bacterium. Lineage (GTDB taxonomy): Bacteria > Pseudomonadota > Gammaproteobacteria > Burkholderiales > Casimicrobiaceae > VBCG01. The sequence continues at coordinate 74,502 of JADYZP010000039.1, read as the reverse complement.
CATTTTCGACACGATGGCGGTGGAACTCATGGCGAGCGCACCGCCCAGCACCAGCCCCCCCTGCCAGCCGTAACCGACAAAATGCAGAACGATCATCGCGCCGATGGTCGTGATCGCCACCTGCGCCAGTCCCAGTCCGAACACGGCTCGGCGCATCGCGCGCAACTGCGGCAGGCTGAACTCGAGCCCGATCGAGAACATGAGGAAGACGACGCCGAACTCGCCGATATAGCGGGTCGCCTCGTCGTCGGGCACCCAACCGAGCGCATTCGGGCCGACCGCCACGCCGACCAGAAGGTAGCCGACGATCGGTGGCAGGCGCACCAGGCGGCAGACGACGACGACGACGACCGCCGCGGCGAGCAGCGTGATGATGAGGAACAGCGAATGCGGCATAGGCGATCGATTCTCCGCGCGGACCAGTCTCGCCACGATCGATGCTCGACGGCGCGAAGGCCCGATCCTGCTTGCATCATATGTCAGCACGATCGGCTTGGGACACCGATGCGCTGCTTCCGGAGTGCGGTGCCGCAGCGGAGACACGCGTTGAACGGCGCTAGAACGCGCGCTGCCAGGGAACGCCCGCGGTTATACTTCGTGCATGAATGGCCGGGTTCCGGACGACGAGACACGCGCCGCACCTGCGGGCGTCGTCGATGCTGCGCGCGCGCTCGCGCTCGCCCGGCGGGTGCTCGTGACCGAGGCGGCCGCGATCAGCGTCCTCGCCGCGCGCATCGGCGCGCCCTTCGTCGCCGCCGTCGAATTGATCTACCGCTGCAGCGGTCGCGTCGTGGTCAGCGGTGTGGGCAAGTCCGGGCACATAGCACGCAAGCTCGCGGCAACGCTCGCGTCAACGGGAACGCCGGCGTTTTTCGTACACCCGACCGAAGCCTCGCACGGCGACCTCGGCATGATCGCGCCCGGCGATGTCGTCATCATGCTGTCGCGCTCCGGCGAAACCGACGAGCTCCTAACGCTGACGCCGCACCTGAAACGCGAAGGCGCGAAGCTCGTCGCGCTGACCGGCAACCCGGGCAGCTCGCTTGCGCAGGCGGCGGATGTGCACCTCGACGCGGCGGTCGATACGGAAGCCTGCCCGCTCGGCCTCGCCCCCACCGCGAGCACGACGGCGGCGCTGGCGCTTGGCGACGCGCTGGCGCTGGCGCTTCTCGATGCGCGCGGATTTTCCGCCGAGGATTTCGCGCGCTCGCATCCAGGAGGCACACTCGGCCGCCGACTGCTAACGCGGGTGTCCGACGTGATGCGCACCGGCGTCGCGCTGCCGGTATCGCCGCTCACCGCCACGCTGGCGCAGGCGATTGTCGAAATGAGCCGCAAGGGCATGGGCATGACGGCGGTCGTCGATGCCGATGGACGCGTGCAGGGAATCTTCACCGACGGCGACCTGCGCCGGTGTCTCGATCGCGTTCGCGACGTGGCCGCGGTATCGGTGACCGACGTGATGACGCACGCGCCACGAACCGTTCGTGCGGAGCAGCTTGCGGTCGATTGCGTCGAAACGATGGAGGCGTCACCCAAGATTTCGCAGTTGCTGGTGGTCGACGACGAGGGCCGCCTGATCGGTGCGCTGCACCTGCACGACCTGTTCCGGGCACGAATCGTCTGAATACGCCGATGCCCACCGAAGCGTTGAACCGGGCGCGCCGGGTGCGCCTTCTATCCTGCGACGTCGACGGCGTGCTCACCGATGGCAGGATCTACGTCGACGACCGCGGCCACGAAATGAAGGCATTTTCGGCTCTCGACGGCGTGGGTCTCAACCTGCTGGCGCGCGCTGGCATCGTCGTCGCCTGGATCACCGGCAGCGCCGCCCCGGCCGTTGCGCATCGCGCGCGCGGCCTGCGCATCGCGCATGTCGTACTCGACGTCACCGACAAGCTCGCGGCGTGGGAGGTGCTTCGTGCGCAAGTCGGAGTGGCACCGGAGGACTGCGCGCACATCGGCGACGACCTGCCCGACGTGCCGCTGTTCGACGCCTGCGGCTTCGCGGTGACCGTTCCGCACGCTCCGGCCGCCGTGCGCGAGCACGCGCACTACGTCACGGCGCGCGATGGCGGCTTCGGCGCCGTGCGCGAACTCGCGGAATTCATACTGGCGGCGCAGGGCAGCACGCTGGCCGGCGTGCCGCCGCGCGCAGCGTAGGCGGCACGTGTGCGAACGATGCTGCGCGATATCAACCTTCGTTCGGCGCTCGACCGCATCACCGCCTGGTCGCCTGTCGTTCTGCTGGGCGCCTTGGCCGCACTGACCTGGTGGCTCGACGCCCAGGTACAGCTTCCGGAACCGCGACGCGACGGCTCCGCGCGGCATGATCCCGACATCTTCGCCGACGGCTTCCGCGCCGTGTCGCTGGACGCGCACGGGCACCCGACGCAGGCAATCGCTGGCCGCCGGGCGCTGCATTTCGCCGACGACCAGACCACCGAGGTCATCGAGCCGATGCTGTCGCAGACCGCTGCGGGCAAGCCGCCGATGCGCATCACCGCGGCGCGTGCGGTGTTGTCGGGCGACCGCAAGGAAGTGACGTTCATCGGCGCCGTGCGCGCGGTCCGCGAAGCCGCACCGGCGACGCCCGGCGCCGACGCCACCGGCCAGGTGACGCTGACCACCGAATACCTACACGTCATCCCGGGCCGGGAGCTGGCGCGGACCGACAAGGCGGTGACGATCGACGAGCCTCGTGGAATAATCCGGTCCGTCGGGCTCGAACTCGACAATAAGGCCAAGACGCTGAAGCTTCACTCCAGCGTGAGCGGCACATTGCAACCACAGGCCCTGCCGAAGTGAATCGAGACTCCCTCCTGCTGCGCCTGGCCGCCGCCCTTTGCGCGATCCTCGTGACGTGTGCCGCGCATGCGGAGAAGACCGACCGTGAGAAGCCGATCACCTTCACGTCGGATGATGGCGAGGTCAACTACGAGAAGCGCACCGGCGTCCTCAAAGGCAACGTCGTGATCACCCAGGGCACGATGACCATCCGCGCCGACCGCATCAACTTTACGCAGAACCCCGACAATTCGCTGTCGGCGACCGCCTTCGGTAATCCGCTGTCGTTTCGCCAGAAGCGCGACGACGCGGATGGCTACTACGAAGGCTGGGCGCAGCGTGCCGAGTACGACGGCCAGAAGGAGCAGATCGAGCTCTTCGACAATGCGATCCTGAAGCGCGGCGACGACGAGATCCGCAGCAACTTCATCTCCTACAACTCGGCAACCGAGCTGTTTCGCGCTGAAGGTCGCGCGTCGTCCACACCGAAGCCGGGCGCCGCCGGTCGCGATGACCGCGTGCGCGGCGTGTTCCAGCCGAAAAGCGACGTGCTGCCCGGCAAGGCGAGCCCCGGCAAGGGGACCGATGGCAAGGCCGCTCCGGCGCTGCCGCTGCGGCCGTCCGGAGAAATCAAGCCGGCGGCTCAATGAGCCTCCTCTCGGCGGCACGCCTGCAGAAACGCTATAAGGCGCGTACCGTCGTCCACGACGTGTCGCTCGAGGTGGCGAGCGGCGAAGTCGTCGGCCTCCTCGGCCCCAACGGTGCCGGCAAGACGACCTGCTTTTACATGATCGTCGGCCTGGTGGCCGCCGATGGCGGGAGTATCCAGCTCGATGGCGAGAACCTGTCGCACCTGCCCATCCACAAGCGTGCGCGACGCGGACTTTCCTATTTGCCGCAGGAGGCATCGATCTTCCGCAAGCTGACGGTTGCCGAAAACGTGCGGGCGATCCTCGAACTGCAGGACCTTGATCCCGACACGCTGTCCAACCGCCTCGACGCGCTGCTTGAGGACCTGTCGATCTCGCATCTCGCCAGCGCGCCTGCGGTCTCGCTGTCCGGCGGCGAGCGCCGCCGCTGCGAAATCGCTCGCGCGCTGGCCACGCGCCCCCGCTTCATCCTGCTCGACGAACCCTTCGCGGGCGTCGATCCGCTCGCCGTGCTCGATATCCAGAAGATCATCGGCTTCCTCAAGGAACGCGGCATCGGTATCCTGATCACCGACCACAACGTTCGTGAAACGCTCGGGATCTGCGACCGCGCGTACATCATCAACGAAGGTCGGGTCCTCGCCTCGGGCGTTCCGGGTGAGATTGTTTATAATGAGGACGTACGCAAAGTCTACCTTGGTGAGCATTTCCGGCTATGAGCCGGCCACCGGAGCCGCGCAGCAGTTCTGCTCGATGAAACAAACGCTCCAGCTCAAGCTTACCCAGCATCTCACGCTGACGCCGCAGTTGCAGCAGTCGATCCGGCTGCTGCAGTTGTCGACACTCGAGCTCAACGCCGAAGTCGACCGGATGCTGCAGGAGAACCCGCTGCTCGAACGCGAGGAGGGCGACGACGACGCCCCGCCGCCGGAATACGCGGTCGCCGGTACCGCCCCGGGCCCAGCCACCGTCGAGCGCCCTCCACGCGACGATGACGGCGAAGGAGACGGCGAAGGCATGGCCGGCGTCGACACGGCGCCCTCACGCGACGACCTTCCCGACATCACCGACTTCTCCGATTACGGCGGCGGGGCGACCGACGGCGACTGGGGCAGCGGCAGTTCCAACGAGGACGAGGATTTCTCGCCGCAGCAGGTCGCGACCAGCTCGCTGCGCGACCACCTGATCGGCCAGCTCGCGCTGCTCAAGCTGCCCTTGCGCGATCGGCAGATCGTCGAGGCGCTGATCGACGCACTGGACGACGACGGTTATCTCGCGTCGTCGCTCGACGAGATCTCGGACATGTTTTCCGAACACGATGCGCTCGAGCCCGAAGAGCTGATGATCGGCCTCAAGTTCCTGCAGAGCTTCGATCCGGCCGGTGTCGGCGCGCGCAGTCCGGCAGAATGCCTGTCGCTGCAACTCAAGGTGCTGCCCGCCGACACGCCGTATCGCGCCGAGGCGCTCACGATCTGCGACGGCCATCTGCAGCTGCTGGCGGCGCGCGATTTCACCAAGCTGCGCCGCGTACTGCGCTGCGACGACGCCTGCGTCAAGAGCGTGCGCGAGCTGATCCGCAGCCTGAACCCGCGTCCTGGCTCTTCGTTCTCCCGCGACGAGGCGAACTTCGTGATTCCGGATGTCGTCGTGCGCAAGCTGCGCAACACCTGGACCGCGTCGCTCAATGAGGCCGCGATGCCCAAACTGAGGCTGAACCGCATCTACGCGGACATTCTGACGCGCAACCGCGAGTCGTCCAACCAGCAACTTACCGCGCATCTGCAGGAAGCCAAGTGGCTGATCCGCAATGTCCAGCAGCGCTTCGAGACCATCCTCCGCGTCGCGCAGGCCATTGTCGAGCGCCAGCGCCGGTTCTTCGAGCATGGGGAGGTTGCGATGCGGCCGATGGTGCTGCGTGAAATCGCCAGCATGCTGGACCTGCACGAGTCGACGATTTCGCGGGTGACCACGCAGAAGTACATGCTGACGCCGCGCGGAACCTTCGAACTCAAGTACTTCTTCGGCAGCCACGTCGCCACCGACACCGGAGGTGCGGCATCGGCAACCGCGATCCGGGCGCTGATCAAGCAACTGATCGCCGCGGAGAACCAGAAAGTGCCGTTGACCGACAGCAGGATCGCGGAACTGTTGGGCGAACAGGGGATCATCGTCGCCCGCCGGACCATCGCCAAGTACCGGGAGGCGCTGTCGATTCCTCCCGTCAACCTGCGCAAGGCCTTCTAGTGGACACGAGCCTGGCGCGGATTTTGCGCAAACGCAGCATCATCGCTGCACAGAAAAAGGAGAGCTCGATGAACTTGAACCTCACCGGCGTCCACCTGGTTATCACGCCTGCAATTCGCGCGTATGTCGTCAGCAAGCTTGACCGCGTGAATCGGCATTTCGACCATGTGATCGACGTCACTGTGGTTCTTTCGGTGGAAAAGCTGCGACAGAAGGTCGAGGCGAACATCCATGTCCGGGGCAAGGAAATCCACGCCGAAGCCGTCGAATCCGACATGTACGCAGCGATCGATTGCCTGGCCGACAAGCTGAACCGCCAAGTCCTGAAGCACAAGGAGAAGCTGTCCGCACATCGGGCGGACCGGGAGGTGATCGAGCGCACGCTGGCGTCGACCCAGCCTCCCGGCCAGCCGGCCAAGTGACCGGCGTATAATTCCGCCCAGCCTGAGTCGGCGGGAGTCAGGGGTTCTGACCGCCCGCCGTTTCATTTCCATGAACCAGATCGCTGAACTGCTCCCTCCCGCGAACATCGCGCTCGACCTCGACGTGGGCTCGAAGCCGCGTCTGTTCGACGCCGTCGGCGCGCTGTTTGCCGCGCAAGGCGGCCTCGATGGGGCCAGCGTCGCGTCGAGCCTGGCGGCGCGGGAGAAACTGGGCTCGACCGGACTCGGTCAGGGAGTGGCGATCCCGCACGGCCGGATCAAAGGCTTGAAGGAGGCGCGCGGCGCCTTCGTACGCCTGAAGCACCCGGTGCCCTTCGACGCGCCCGACGGCAAGCCGGTTTCGCAGGTGTTCGTGCTGCTGGTGCCCGAGCAGGCCACCGACCTGCACCTGCAACTGCTGTCCGAGCTGGCGCAGATGTTCTCCGAGAGGCCCTTCCGCGAAAAGCTGGCCGCGGTCGACAACGCGGACGACCTCGTGACGCTCTTTCGCACCTGGGAGTCGGCGCCATGAGCGTCGGCGCACCGCGGCCCTCGAGCCGGGCACCATGAGTTGAACGGAGAAATCGCGATGCGCCAAGTCAGCGTAAAGCGCCTGCTCGACGACAACGCGGATCGGCTGGAGCTGCACTGGAAAGGCGGCCGCCAGGGCGGCAATCGCACACTGACCGGCGACTCTGAATTGAAAGCGACGGTCGGCCAGGTCGGCCACATGAACCTGATCCACCCGTTCCGCATCCAGATCCTGGGTGCCGCGGAAGGCGCCTACCTTCGCGATCTCGGTGACGGTGCAATGCAGGTGTCGGTCGACCGCCTGTTTACGCCCGAACTGATCGCGATCGTCGTCGCCAACGGCGAACCGGTATCACCATACCTGCTCGACCAGTGCAACCGGCACCATGTGGCTCTGTTCACCTCCCCGCAACCGTCGCCGCACATGGTCGATGTCCTGCGGCTGTACCTTGCCCGGATGCTCGCCGCGTCGACGACGCTGCACGGCGTCTTTCTCGACGTGCTGGAAATGGGCGTGCTGATCACCGGCGCGTCGGCGATCGGCAAGAGCGAACTGGCGCTCGAGCTCATTTCCCGCGGCAACGGACTGGTCGCCGACGACATCGTCGAGCTCTACCGAATTTCGCCCGACACGATCGAGGGCCGCTGTCCGACCGTCCTGCGAGACTTCCTCGAGGTCCGCGGCATCGGCGTGCTCAATATCCGAACCATTTTTGGCGAAACGGCCGTGCGACCGCGCAAACTCCTGAAACTGATCGTGCATCTCGAGGACCACAGTCACGAGGCTTTCAGCGACCTCGACCGCCTGCAGGTCAACGCGACCTACCAGGACGTGCTTTCGGTGCCCATCCGCAAGGTCACCATCCCGGTCGCGGCCGGACGCAACCTGGCGGTTCTGGTGGAGGCCGCCGTGCGCAATTTCGTGCTCAATCAGCGTGGCATCGACAGCACCAAGGAATTCATCGAGCGCCAGCAGAAGCTCATGGAAGACGGGGATTAGGGCGCCGATGGACCTGTTGCTGATCGGCGGCGTGTCGGGCTCCGGCAAGAGCGTCGCACTGGCGGCGCTCGAGGATTCCGGCTACCACGCGATCAACAACCTGCCGCCGTCGATGCTTGTTGCGACCGTCGCGGGCCTTGCACACGGCGGACAGCACCGAGTGGCCATCGCACTCGATGTGAGGACCGGGCCCGGCCTGCCCGGACTGGTGACGTCGATCGCCGCCGCCAAGCGCACCGGCTGGAACGTGCGCTTTCTCTATCTCGACGCCAAGACCGACACGCTGGTCAAGCGGTTCTCGGAGACGCGGCGGCGCCACCCGTTCTCCAGCGACGCGCGGACGCTGACCGAGGCGATCGAATACGAGCGCGCGCTGTTGGCCGAGGCGCGCGAACTCGGATTCTCCTTCGACACCAGCGACCTCTCGGCCGCGGCGTTGCGCGGCTGGATCAAGGATTTCATCGCCGTCGATCCGTCTCGGCTGACGCTGCTCTTCGAATCCTTCGGCTTCAAGCATGGGGTCCCGCTCGACGCCGATCTGGTGTTCGACGTGCGCTGCCTCCCCAATCCGCACTACGAGCCTGATCTGGCGCCGCTGACCGGGCGCGACCCGCCCGTCGTTGCGTTTCTCGAGGCATCGCCGACGGTCGAACGCATGCACGCAGACATCCATCGCTTCGTCGCGAGCTGGCTGCCGGACTATGCGCGCGACAACCGCAACTACCTGACGGTCGCGATCGGCTGCACCGGTGGCCGGCATCGGTCGGTCTACCTGGTCGAGCGGCTTAGCGCGGCGTTCGCATCCCTCCACCAGATACTGGTCAGGCACCGCGAACTGGGCTAGTGTCGCTTGCCCGGAGCGCATCACCCTCTTCGAACGATGAACCCTCGGTACACCGTCACGCTCGCGTTGACCGGTGCCGGCAGCGCCTGATGTGGCCCTTCGGCACCGTGCGGGCGGCGCACGAGCCCTACATGCTCGAACTGTTTCCGCTGAAGACCGTGCTCTTTCCCGGCGGGCGGCTGCCGCTCAAGGTGTTCGAGCAGCGCTATATCGAGATGACCAAGGACAGTCTCGCGAACCATCGGCCCTTCGGCGTGAGCCTGATCATCCGCGGCGACGAAGTCGCCGCAACCAGGGGAAAGGCACCGGAGATCGCGACGGTGGGCACGCTGGCGCGGATCACCGACTGGGACATGCCGGAACTCGGTATCCTGCACCTGGCCACACACGGCGAGGGCCGCTTCCAGGTCCGCAGCCACTCGGTGCAGCCGTCGGGACGGGTGGTAGGTGAGGTAACGCCGATCCCTGTCGAACCTTCGAAGCCGCTGGCCGACGAATACGCGCCGCTCGCCAAGCTGCTCGAACTGATCGCCACCCGCGTCGGACCGCAGAACTTCCCCACCGAACGCGATTACGACGACGCGTCGTGGGTCGGCTATCGCCTGGCCGAAGTGCTGCCGCTGCCGCTGTCGATCAAGCAGAGCATGCTCGAAATCAACGATTCGGACGTGCGGCTGCAGGTGCTGCGAAAGTTCCTCCTCCAGCAGGGCCTGCTCTGACCGCGCACGCCATGCGGGCACGGCCTCCGATACAACGCGCGCCGCGTATAATTCGCGCTTTCCCGCCGCAACCGCAGTCGAGAGCACCATGGCCGGCCACAGCAAATGGGCGAACATCAAGCACAAGAAGGCGGCGACCGATGCCAAGCGCGGCAAGATCTTCACGCGCCTCATCAAGGAGATCACGGTCGCCGCGCGGCTGGGCGGTGCTGACGTTTCGATGAACCCGCGGCTGCGTCTGGCCGTCGACCGTGCGACCGGCCACAACATGCCGAAGGACACGATCGAGCGCGCCGCCAAGCGCGGCGCCGGTGATCTCGAAGGCGTCAGCTACGAGGAGATCCGCTACGAGGGCTACGGCATCAACGGCGCGGCGGTGATCGTCGACTGCATGACCGACAACCGTACCCGCACCGTAGCCGACGTTCGTCATGCGTTCTCGAAATATGGCGGCAACCTCGGCACCGATGGTTCGGTCGCGTTCCTCTTCAAGCATTGCGGCCAGATCGTGTTCGCGCCTGGTACCGACGAGGACAAGCTGCTCGAAGCCGCGCTCGATGCCGGAGCGCAGGACGTCATCACCAACGACGATGGCAGCTTCGAGGTGATCACCGGTCCCTACGACTTCGTGACCGTCAAAGACGCGCTCGCCAAGACGGGCTTCACGGCCGAGTTCGCCGAAGTGACGATGCGTCCCACGACCGAAGTGGAACTGACGGGCGAAGACGCGGCACGGATGCAAAAGCTGCTGGACGCACTCGAGTCGCTGGACGACGTGCAGGAAGTGCATACGTCGGCGGCGCTCGACGCAGCCTAGCGCCCATCCCCTTGCCCGCTCCGTCGCCAGCGCGCCGCATTCTCGGTATCGACCCGGGACTCAGGGTCACAGGTTTCGGCGTGCTGATCCAGCACGGCAACGAACTGGTCTACGTGACCAGCGGCTGCATCCGGGCGAGCGGCGCGAGCCTGCCGGTGCGGCTAGGCGTCATCGCACGCGACCTGGCGCACGTCATCGCGGAAGTGCGGCCCACCGAAGTGGCCGTCGAAAAGGTGTTCGTCAACATCAATCCGAAGTCCACGCTGCTGCTCGGGCAGGCGCGCGGTGCAGCGATCGCCGCCGCGGTGCTGGCCGGTCTGCCCGTGCATGAATACACGGCGGGCCAGGTGAAGCAGGCGGTGGTCGGCCGCGGCCGCGCGGTCAAATCGCAGGTCCAGGAAATGGTCCGGCGTCTGCTGCAGCTACCCGGAGTGCCGACGCCAGACGCCGCCGACGCCCTCGCCTGCGCGATCTGCCATGCGCACGGCAGCGTCGGCGTGGGCGAGTTGCGCTCGTCGGGCTATCGGCGCCGTGCCGGGCGCTTCGTGCGATGACGCGATCGCCGCTGCTGGCACCGCGGCCTCGCCGCTGCCGCGGCGCGCAGCCTTGATGCGGATGCGATAATCGACCATGATCGGCCGCCTGTCGGGCATCCTGCTCGAGAAGAATCCGCCGCAGCTGCTGCTCGACGTACAGGGCGTCGCCTACGAGGTCGACGTCCCGATGAGCACCTTCTACAACCTGCCGTCGACCGGAGAGCGCATCACGCTGTTCACGCACCTGGTCGTGCGCGAGGACGCGCACCTGCTCTTCGGATTCGGCAGCGAAAGCGAGCGCCGCGCGTTCCGTCTGCTGGTAAAGATCAGCGGCATCGGCGCGCGCACCGCGCTATCGGTGCTCTCGGGGTTGTCTGTCGCCGAACTCGCGCAGGCGGTCACGATGCAGGAGACCGGGCGGCTGACGAAGATTCCCGGCATCGGGAAGAAGACGGCGGAACGCCTACTGCTCGAACTGAAGGACAAGCTTGGCGTGGACCTGTCCACCGCCGTCGGCATCCAGCGCGCGCCGCCGGCTTCGAGCGACATCCTGCATGCGTTGCTGGCGCTCGGCTACAGCGACAAGGAGGCGGTGGCGACAGTCAAGAACCTGCCCGATGGCCTGGCGGTGAGCGACGGGATCCGGCAGGCGTTGAAGGCGCTGGCGAAGGCCTGAAATGAAACAGTCTCGCTGCTCACTGTCCAGTTGTGAGTCAGGCTTCAACCTGACGCGATGTCGCGCAAGGCGGAACTGACATGGCCATCGAAAACGACGAGTTGCATCGCGTGGTCGGCGCCAAGGTCGCCGGTGCGCAGGAGGCGGTCATCGAGCGCGCTCTGCGACCGCGCGGGCTCGCCGAGTACGTGGGACAGGAGAAGATCCGCGAGCAGCTGTCGATCTTCATACAGGCCACGAAACAGCGGGGTGAGGCGCTCGACCACGTCCTGCTCTTCGGTCCGCCGGGACTGGGCAAGACCACGCTGTCGCACATCATCGCCCACGAGCTCGGCGTCAACCTGCGGCAGACCTCGGGGCCGGTGCTCGAGCGTCCGGGTGACTTAGCCGCGCTGCTGACCAACCTCGAGCCGCGCGATGTGCTGTTCATCGACGAGATCCACCGGCTGTCGCCAATCGTCGAGGAGATCCTGTATCCGGCGCTCGAGGACTTCCAGATCGACATCATGATCGGAGAGGGGCCGGCGGCGCGAAGCGTCAAGCTCGATCTGCCGCCATTCACGCTGGTGGGTGCGACGACCCGCGCCGGTATGCTGACCAATCCGCTGCGCGACCGCTTCGGTATTGTCGCCCGCCTCGAGTTCTACAATACCGACGAGCTGACCCGCATCGTCACGCGTTCGGCGGCGCTGCTCGACATCGCGATCGAGCCCGACGGCGCGCGCGAAATCGCGTGCCGCTCGCGCGGCACGCCGCGGATCGCCAATCGCCTGCTGCGCCGCGTGCGTGATTTCGCGCAGGTGAAGTTCGATGGGCAGATCACGCACCTGGTGGCCGATGCCGCGCTGTCGATGCTCGATGTCGACGGCTCCGGACTCGACGTGATGGACCGCAAGCTGCTGCACACGGTGCTGCACAAGTTCGCTGGCGGCCCCGTCGGCGTCGACAACCTCGCCGCCGCCATCGGCGAGGAGCGCGACACGATCGAGGACGTGCTGGAGCCGTTCCTCATTCAGCAAGGCTTCCTGCAACGCACGTCGCGCGGGCGGGTCGCCACCGCGCTGTCGTACCGGCATTTCGGGATCACGCCGCCGGGCGGCGTCAACGACATGTTCACCGAATGAGCGGCGCAGCGCCGCCTCGGGGGGATGACAACGAACCCTTCCGGCACCCGGTCCGCGTTTACTACGAGGATACCGACGCCGCCGGCGTCGTCTACTACGCCAACTACCTGAAGTACATGGAACGCGCGCGTACCGAGTGGCTGGAGGCGATCGGCTTTCCGCTGGCCGCTTTCGAGCACAACCATGGCGTCGTGTTCGTCGTCCGCCGGTGCGAGATCGATTTCCTGCAGCCGGCACGATTGAACGATGTACTCACGGTCACGGTCGAAATCGAGCACCGGGGCGCCAGCCGGCTGGTTGCACGCCAGGAAGTGCGCCGTGAAGACGAAGTGATGACCACCGCGCGCGTGACGTTGGCCTGCGTCGACGCTGCCCGCTGGCGGCCGGTGCGTATTCCCGCGCCGCTGGCCAATCGAATGGAGACTGCCGCTTGAACGTGCATGCCGACCTGTCCTTCGTCACGCTGATCGCGCACGCATCCATCGTCGTGCAGGCGGTGGTCGCGCTACTGATCCTGCTCTCGCTGTGGTCGTGGTGGCAGATCTTCCTCAAGATGTTCCAGTTGCGGCGCGCCGACCGCGAGACCACCCGTTTCGAGGACGAGTTCTGGAAGGGCGGCGACCTTAGCGACCTCTACCAGCGCACTGCGCAGGCGCGCACCGGCGGCGGCATCGAGCACATTTTCACCGCCGGCTTTCGCGAATATGCGAAGCACCGCAAGCAGGGCAGCACGTCGATCGTCACCCTCGATTCCGCACGCCGCGCGATGCGCGCTGCCTACCAGCGCGAGATCGACACACTCGAGGCCAGCCTGTCCGGACTCGCCACCGTCGGCTCGGTGTCCCCGTACATCGGCCTTTTCGGCACCGTATGGGGCATCATGAACGCGTTCCGTGGCCTGGCCAACGTCGCGCAGGCGACGCTGGTCAGCGTGGCACCCGGCATCGCCGAGGCACTGATCGCCACGGCAATCGGCCTCTTCGCCGCGATTCCCGCGGTCATCGGCTACAACCGCTACACGCACGACGTCGACCGTCTGGCCACGCGCTACGAGACCTTCATCGAGGAGTTCTCGAACATCCTGCAGCGCCAGGGCTAGCTCCGGGATCCGCGATGACAGGTGCCGGCCCAGTGAACTGACGCATGCGACGCCCGCGCAAAGCCATCAACCAGATCAACGTCGTGCCCTACATCGACGTGATGCTGGTGCTGCTGGTGATCTTCATGGTCACCGCACCCTTGGTGAGTCCCGGCGAGATCGAGCTGCCGTCGGTCGGCAGCAAGCTCACCACACCGGTGCAACCGCTCGAAGTCACGCTGCGCAACGACATGACGCTGTGGCTGCGCGACCAGGCAGCCAACACGCCCGCCGCGCGGGTCACGCGCGACGAATTGGTCGCCCGCGTGCTGGCCAAGCAGGCGCGGGCAGAACAGCCGGTCGTCGTCGCCGCCGACAAGAACGCGCGCTACGAAGATGTGCTGGCAATACTCGACCTCCTGCAGCGCAACGGCGTGAAGAAGGTCGGCCTGCTCGCGCATCCGCCGGCGACTTGAGGCGCGCAGCGAGGCCGGGAGCACCGACACGATGGTCAAATCCGACCGACCACGTCCGCCACGCCGGCTCAAAGGGAAATGGTGGGCGCTGCTGCTGGCGATCGTCGTCCAGCTCGCGTTTCTGGGCGTGCTCGTCTTTTCGGTACAGTGGCAGAACCGGCCACCGGTGCCGGTCAGCGCCGAGCTTTACGCACCGCCGGTGAAGGCGCCGAAGGTCGAAGCCCCGCGACCGCCGCCGCCACCGCCCGAGCCCGAGCCGCCGCCGGCGCCCGTGCCGGAGGTCAAGCCGCCGCCGCCCAAGCCGCAGCCGGTGGTGGAGAAGCCCGACCCGCGCGCTGCCGAAATCGCGCTCAAGGCGAAGCAGGAGGAGGAGCGCAAGAAAAAGGCGGAGGCGGAGCGCCTCGAAGTCGAACGCAAGCTGCGCGAAGTCAAGGAAGCCGAACGCAAGCTGCACGAAGCAAAGGAGGCCGAAGAGAAGCGCAAGCTGGAGGAGCGCCGGCAGCAGGAGGCGCGCGAGCGTGCGCTGCGGCAGGCCGCGGTGCTGCGCGCGCAGGCCGAACGCGAGGCGCAGCTGCGTGCGCAAGCCGAACGCGAAGCGGAAGTCCGGGCACGCCAGGCGGCCGAGGCCGCCGCGCGCTCGAAGGCCGAGGCCGACTGGATTCGCCGCATCCAGGCCAAGGTACGCGGCAACGTGATCGTACCGTCGGAGCTGCCGGGAAACCCGGAGGCAATATTCGAGGTCGTGCAGCTGCCGACCGGCGAAATCATTGACGCCACGCTGCGCAAATCCAGCGGCAGCCGCGCCTACGACGAGGCGGTGCAGCGCGCCATACTGAAGTCGTCGCCGTTGCCGCGCCCCGACCGCGCGGATCTCTTCCAGCGCGTACTCACGCTCAAGGTCCGACCGCAGGACTAGTGGTGCACGCTAGATTCGCGATTTCTTCTCGATCATCTGGATCGCGGCCCAGCTCCAGTCGGCACGCTGTTCGACCAGGTGCCGCAACGCAATCGTGTAGACGGAACGACCGGTGGTCAGGATCACGTTGCGACCTTCGGAGTATTCCTGCGTGGGCACGATCAGCGTCTTCACCGCCAGCGGCTTGTCTGGCCGCGACGGTGGCGGAAGGTAGAGCGCTTGGAAACGCGCGCCCATCGTCGACACGTCGATGCCGTCGACGACGAATCCCATGTCGTCGGAAGGCTGGCGCGCCGCATGCAGCGTCACCGGCACCACGCGATCGGCGATGATCGACATGCCGGCCTCCACCTCGTCGTTGGAGACCTTGTTCAGACGCCGGACGACGCCGAGCACCCAGTCGGAGAGGTCGGACTGCCGGACCGCGACCAGCGCGCCGAGCGTCAACGCCTGGCCGATGCCGCCGGAGGCGGCGATGCGCAGTCCCGCCACGCTTCGATCCTTGACCTGCCACATCGGGTCAGAGAACGACGACAGGCTGGCGGCGAGCGAATCGTGCTCGTCGGGCACACGGCGCTTCGCCCGCGAGCCGTCGGCGACGGCGAACACTTCGATCTGCTCGGCACCGGAAGCGACCTCGGGGGCGAAGTCGCCCGCATCCTTCTGCATCAATTCGTGGCAGACGCGCGCGAGTCCGATACGGACCTTCGCGGCAACCGCACAGACGATGCGCGGGTCGCGGCGAAGCTCGGCATTGAGATTGGGTGACACCGAAGGCGCGACCTTTTCGAGTATCGCGATGCGCAGCTGGTTGATCGGTCCAGCCGGACCCTGATCGGTGATTTCGGCGTGCCGCAGCGCCGCGATGGCCCTGTCCAGCGAGTCCGCCAGCGGCGTCGTGTCGAGATAGCGCAGCATCGACCCGGAGTCGTTGCCGGTGCGCCGGCCCAAGCCGGTCTTGCCGGCGATATCGACGAAAAAGCCTTCCGGTGATCGCGGAACGGAGTCGAGCTGCAGGCGCCTGCTCCACGCCCGAAGCTGCGACATCGCCCAGTCGAGCTGCGGCGGCGTCATGTTGCCGGTGTTGAGCTGGTGGATCAGCAAAACGTTCAGGTACTCCTGCTCGACGGTCCACGGCGTCGTGTTGGGCCCCGCGCTGCCCAGGACCGTGGGAACTCGATCGATGCCGAGTTCGGATGCGCGCAGGTAGGTCCGGTGCAGGTCCATCCACTTTGCCGGGATCCAGCGCTCGAACCGGAATACGCGCAGCTTCGCGTCGGTCCCGTAGTAGTGCAAGAGGCGCGCGAAGAGCAGCGGCGACAGCGGCCTCCAGCGGGCGTTGTGGCTCTGCCGCAGCGCCTCCTCGAGCGTGCGCTGATACGCATACATGAATCCCTGCGACATGTCGTAGATCGCCTGCCAGATCCGTTCGGCGAGCTTTGGGGCACTGTCGTAGTTTTCGACGTACTGTCGGATCAGCTGACGCCGGTCGGCGCCCAGCGCGGCATCCAGGTACTCGACCGCCTGCACGCGCGCGAGATCGATCGACCTGCGCGACTGACGCATCGCATCGAATGCGCGCATCACCGCCAATTGGCGCCCGATGACATCGAGCGCCGGCAATTGGCGCAGCCAGGTCGCGACGGTTTTCGCCGAGACCAGCGGATCCGCGATTTCCTTGGTTCCGGATGTCAAAAACTCGAACATGAAGCCTCGTGTGGGTACGACGGGAAACCACTGCGTGCGCGCTGCGTCCACTGCATGGAACGAACTGTGCCGAACGACGCCGATAACGGCAAGGGAACCGGCGTTTATAGACCAAATTCCGCGTTCGCGCAAAAGAGCATAGCCGTCAGCTACAATTCGTAACCATCAAGCGCGCGCCGGCGTGTCTTGGGCAAATTTTCTTGAACGCTCGTTTTTCCAAGGACGCATCGATGCCCGCGCCTCGCAACCGTGTCAACGAACCGATGATCGCCGTTTTGCCATGTACTACGACCTTTATGTGGACATTTGCATTGTTTTCGATGCTGGCGACGGCGCCGGTCGCCGTATTCGCGCAGGCACCCGCCAGCAGCCTTTCTACCGAAGGAGTAAGCAAGTTGGATGCCATGCCGAAGGAATTGAAGAAAGTCGATAAAAAACAGGGATCTGGAGCGGAAGCAATCTCCGGAAAACCGGTGATCGTCCATTACACAGGCTGGCTCTACGACCCTTCCAAGCCCGATGGGAAGGGGGCCAAATTCGACAGTTCGCTCGACCGCAAGGTGCCATTCGGATTCTTCCTGGGTGGCGGCAAGGTCATACGTGGCTGGGACGAAGGCGTGGTCGGCATGAAGGTCGGCGGCCAGCGGACGCTGATCATTCCTCCCGCCATGGGATACGGCGAGCGCGGTGCCGGCGGCGTGATTCCGCCCAACGCAACCCTCATCTTCGACGTCGAGCTGCTCGAAGTGAAATAGGCCGTACGACCGTGACACCCCGCGACGCCGGCACGCCGGTGAAGCGACGGCTCGACTATCGGCCTCCGTCATTTCTCGTCGATTCGGTCGATCTCGAGCTTGAGCTCGAAGCCGAATCGACGGTGGTCACCGCCAGCCTCGCGTTCCGGCGCAATCCCGAGGCAGTCGGCACCGACGGTGCGGCGCCGCTGGTGCTCGACGGCGAGCAGCAGGACGACGTCCACGTCGAACTCGACGGCGTGTCGCTGCCCCCGCAACGCCTGCGTTTCGGCGAAGGCACGCTCAGCGTCGTCGACCCGCCGGTGGCCGGCACACTCACCGTGCGATCGCGCATCGCACCGGCACGCAATGCCGCACTCGAAGGCCTGTACATCTCGTCGGGCGTGTTCTGCACCCAATGCGAGCCGGAAGGCTTCCGCCGCATCACCTACTTCCCGGACCGTCCCGACGTCCTCGCGCGGTACCAGGTGACGCTGCGCGCCGACCGCAAGGCGTTCCCGATCCTGCTCTCCAACGGCAACCTGGTGGCGCAGGGCGCGCTGCCCGACGGCAGGCACTTCGCGACGTGGCACGACCCGCATCCGAAGCCCTCGTACCTGTTCGCGCTGGTCGCCGGCGACCTGGCCTGCCTCGACGACCGATTCACGACGCGGTCGGGGCGCGACGTCGCGCTGAGGATTTTTTCCACGGCCGCCAATCTCCCGCGCTGCCGGCACGCGATGGAGTCGATCAAGCGCGCGTTTCGCTGGGACGAGGAGCGGTTCGGACTCGAATACGACCTCAACGCCTTCATGATCTTCTGCGCCGACGACTTCAACATGGGCGCGATGGAGAACAAGGGGCTCAACATCTTCAACAGTCGCCTGGTGCTAGCCGATCCCGCCACCGCGACCGACGACGACTACGCGGCGATCGAAGCCGTCGTCGGCCACGAGTACTTCCACAACTGGACCGGCAACCGCGTGACCTGCCGCGACTGGTTCCAGCTGTCGCTGAAGGAAGGCTTGACGGTTTTCCGTGACCAGGAATTCTCGAGCGACCTCAACTCGCGCGCGGTCGAGCGCATCTCGGCGGTCGAACACCTGCGCCGCGTGCAGTTTCCAGAGGATGCGGGACCGATGGCGCACGGCGTGCGCCCCGACGAGTACTTCGAGATCAACAATTTCTACACATCGACGGTCTACGAAAAGGGCGCCGAGGTCATCCGGATGCTGCCCACGCTGCTCGGGGCGCAGCGCTTCCGCCGCGGCATGGATCTCTACTTCGAGCGCCATGACGGCATGGCGGTGACCTGCGATGACTTCGTGCAGGCGATGCACGACGCGTCGGGCGTCGACCTGACACAGTTCAAGCGGTGGTACGCGCAAGCCGGCACGCCGGTGCTCACGGTCCGCGCGCAATTCGA
The DNA here is from genome assembly GCA_020853025.1 of Burkholderiales bacterium. Taxonomy (GTDB): domain Bacteria; phylum Pseudomonadota; class Gammaproteobacteria; order Burkholderiales; family Casimicrobiaceae; genus VBCG01. Next base: position 55,815 of record JADYZP010000039.1, on the reverse strand, counting down.
CGCGGCAACGCAGAGCTACACGCTCGACGTCGCGCAGCACACGCCGGCCACTCCGGGACAACCGGATAAACTGCCGTTTCACATGCCTTTCGCGGTCGGGCTGCTCGACTCCCAAGGCCGCGACATTCCGCTGCGGCTCGAAGGCGAAGCCGCTCCGGTGGGAACCACGCGCGTACTCGACCTGCGCGAGGCCGCGCAGGTGTTCCGCTTCGCCGGCATCGATGCGCGGCCGGTGCCCTCGCTGCTGCGCGGGTTCTCCGCGCCGGTCACCGTCGTCTTCGACTACACCGAAGGGGAACTGGCCTTCCTCGCCGCGCACGATAGCGATCCGGTCAATCGGTGGGACGCCGCACAACGCAGCTTCACCGCCGCGCTGCTTGGGCTGGCCCGTGACCATCGCGACGGCAGGCCGCTCGTGCTGCCCGTCGCGCTCGCCGGAATCGTCGCCGGGCTGCTCACCGACCAGGCGAGCGATCCGGCATTGCTGGCGCTTGCGCTGACGCCGCCGTCGCCGGACTACGTCGCCTCGCTGACACCGATGATCGACGTCGACGGCATGGTCGCCGCCGGCGATTTCCTGTTGCAAGGAATCGCGCGCGAACTGCGCGGCGAGTTCGAGCGCAGCTATCGCGAACGACGCGTGGCGGCACCCTATGCGCCCACACCCGACCAGATCGGATCGCGCAAGCTCGCCAATGTCTGTCTGCGCTATCTGTGTTCAGCGGGCGACGCCGCGGCGCTCGCGCTGACCGTCTCCCAATATGATGCGGCCGACAACATGACCGACAGCATCGGCGCGCTGACGGCGTTGAAGGACAGCATGGCGCCGGAACGCGATACGCTGTATGCGCGATTCGAGGCGAGGTGGCGCGACGAACCGCTGGTGCTCGACAAGTGGTTCGCGTTGGAGGCGCAGTTGGCGCGTACCGACGCATTGGCGCGCGTGCAGGCATTGCTTGCGCATCCGCGCTTCAACGCGCGCAATCCGAATCGCGTGCGATCGCTGGTCGGCGCCTTCGCGCTGCGCAACTTCGCGCGCTTCCACGCCATCGATGGAGGCGGCTACGTCTTCGCCGCAGACCGCGTGCTGGGTCTCGACGCCACCAACCCGCAACTCGCGGCGACGGTCGCCGGAGCCTTCAGGCTATGGAAGCGATTCCCCGAACCCCGCCGCGGCCTGATGCAGGCCGCCATGCAGCGGATCGTCGCGACGCCCGGACTTTCACCGGACGTCGCCGAAGTCGTGACCCGAACGCTGGCCGACTGAAGTCAGGAGCGGGCAGCCTTCGAACGGCGCGTGACGGGCGCGACCTTGCTGCCGCGAAAGGCCATCGCCATCTCGAAGGCCGCCTTGGTGAACGCCAGCACGGCCGCGTAGTCCTCGTCGGAAAGACGACGCGCCGCATCGCTGCCGCGATAGATATTGGCGAACTCCCGCTCGCGTCCGGCCTGGACGGCGAAGCGGCCGATTCCCAGGTTCTCCAGCGTGTGCCAGACCTCGGGATTGTACGAGCGCGTGAAGCGCATCACGAACGAGATCGGATCGTTGCGACCGAGCACCGACGCCAGCCGCAGGATGATCTCGAAGGGCAGCGCCACTTTGCCGTTCTCGACCAGTTCGAGCAGCGCCGGATCCTTGAGATTGATTGCCTCGCCGACCTCTTTCACCGAGAGACCGGCGGCCTCGCGCATGCCGCGCAGGACGGAACCGGTCCTGACAAGGGCATTGCGTTGCTCCGGCCGGACCAGAATCGCCTTGGCCGCACCGATCGACACGTCGGCGGCGGCGCCGGCGATGCCCAGCACCGAGTCCGACCACGAGCGCACCTGGCGCGCGACGCCGATCAGCGCCGATTCGTCGGTCGGCGGCGCGGTTTTCGGTTTACGCTTCGATGCGGCGGCTGTCACCGACGATATGCGCTTTGTTGCACGCCTCTTGGGGTGCGTCATGCTGGTCTCCTCGTACAGATCCTGGTGGGCTGCGCGCCGGACCTGCGCAATAACACAGGCGGTTACGCCAGCGCCGGCCGCCCTTCCACCCATGCCGCCATTCCGGCCGTCCTCGCGCGTCGAGTAAAATTGCCATTATGCCTACCCGCCAGGACGCCGCGACCGCAATCGGCGCGCGGGTCTACCTGCGGCCGCCGCGAATGCGCGATGCCGCCGCGTTCCTGGCCGCTGCCGCCGCCAGTCGTTCGCTGCACGGCCGCTGGACGCGGCCTCCGGATACGCGCGAGCGTTTCACCGCCTTCGTCCGCCGCTATGCGCCACGCGGCGATGTAACCACGCACGCCGGCTATCTGCTGTTTCGCCGCGACGACGATGCGCTGGTCGGCGTCTTCAACTATTCGGAGATCGTTCGCGGCGCGTTCTGCAGCACCTATCTCGGCTACTTCGGCTTTGCACCGCACGACGGACAGGGCTACATGACCGAGGGCATGGCGCTGGCGCTCGATGTGGCATTTCGCACGCTGCGGCTGCATCGAGTCGAAGTCAACATCCAACCCTCAAACCAGCGCTCGCTGGCGCTGGTCGCGCGCCTGGGCTTCACGCGCGAGGGTTTTTCGCGCCGCTACGTGAAAATCGGCGGCCGCTGGCGCGACCATGTCCGCCTGGCGATGCTCGCCGAGGATTGGTACAGGTTGCGCCGCATGCACGCCGGCGCGCGCGCCTCGTGACCGCAGCGGCGTGGAGACGGCGACTGGGCGCCTTCGTCGTGGCGCTCATCGCCTGCGGCTGCGCCTCCGACGCCATCGTGCCAGGAATAGCGAATGAAATCAGCCACTTTCCGATCGCACCCTACGAGCGACACCAGGCATGCGCGACGCTCGCCAAAGGCGATCGACTCGACTATCGCTTCGATGCGACGTCGCCGGTGACCTTCCATCTGTACTACAAGGTCGGCGCCACCTTTCTGTCGCCGGTGTCACGCGACGACGTGACCGAGTTCGCAGGCGTCTTTCTGGCAAGGGACGCGCGCCGCTATTGCCTGCAATGGGAGGCAGGGAGGCAGGGCGCCTATCTCGACTACCGCATCCGCCTGCTGCGCGAGGGAGACTCGCGATGACCCCGACCGCACCCGGCGTCGCCGATACACTTGCTCGTCGACCTCGACGGCACATTGACCGACCACTATCCGGGGATCTCGCGCTCGATCCTCCGGCGCTCGATCGGACGGGCATCGAGCCTCCCGTCGAAGCGAAACTGCGTCGCCGCGCGCTATCCCCGCGTCGTCCTGGAGCGCGTAAGCAGGAACCCCGCGAGCATGCCGGTGGCGACGATTCCGAGTCCGTAGAAGGGCTTGCGCAGGTAGATGAGCGCCGCATCGCCTTCGGGCGGGAGCACGAACACGACGTAGTAGGCGTAGGCTTCGAGCGCCAGCATCGCGAACCCGACGACGCTCAGCGTTCGCCCGTAGGTCGTCAGCAGCGCGAGAATCGCGGCCAGCACGAAGGGGCCCGCCTCGAACGCGAACCACCCGAACGAGCCTTCGACACCGGGGGCGCGCGGCGTCCCGAATTCCGCATACGCGGACAGTGCGACTCCCAACAGGGCGATTACGACGGCGACGGCACGGAATCCGCTCACGATGCGAAGAGCCTAGCACGCCCGAGGGCGATCCGGACCGTGCCCGAGTACCAACACCTGGTGCGCGGTCAGCGCATTATGTATCCGACCACGCGCCAACGGCCATCGGACTCGTGCTCCAGCGTGACCGACTCGGTGCCGGTCGAGCGTTTGCCAAACTCTGTGCGAAAGGCGACGACGACGAACTCGCCGGGCGGAGCATCCTTGGCGTGCGCCAACGGCTGCGCTCCGATGTAGGTGCGGCGCACCGTCGGACCGAACTGCGCACGTGCCTGCTTCAACGCTTTTGTCCACTGGTCCTGAGGCATCGTCGTCCGAAACCGCTGCGAGGCCGCGGCATAGCTGCCTGCGCCGTCGTCGGCATCGGCCAGCACCAGCCAGTCGAGCGTGGCCATTTTTGCCTCGGTCATTCGCGGATCCTGCGCCGCGGCCGGTGCGGCGAACGCAATCGCCAATCCTGCGAGCGCCATGAGCACGGCGCGCCGGCCGCTTCCTGGCTGCACCATGATCAAGCTGTGAGAAAGTTATCGGCGGTGGCGCGTGTGACGCGCCACTGGGCACCGATCCGGCGCCGCTCGGGATCGCCGAAGTAGAGAATCGCCATGTGTCGAATATTCCGTAGGAGAACCGTGCGATCGGCGGGCCTTCGGCGCCGATCGCAGCTTGCCTGATGCTTCGCCGGCGAGGACCCTATTTCTTCGCCGCCGCCGCCAGCTTCTTGACTTCGGCCGCGGCATTGACGAGTTCGGTTTCGATCTTCTGCGCCGGCAGTGCGCCGGGAACGATCGAGCCGTCGGCGAAGACCAGCGTCGGCGTCGCGCTGACGCGGTAGCGGGCGCCGAGTTCGGCAACTTTCGCGACCGGATTCTCGCAGTCGCCGGTGTTGTCGGGCAGCGCGCCGGTCGCGTAGTACGCGTCCCATGCCTTAACCCGATCCGGCGCACACCAGATCATGCGCGACTTGCGCGCCGCATCCGGATGCAATGAATCGATTGGAAACAGGTACGTGTAGATGGTCACGTTGTCGATCTTCTTGAGTTCCTCTTCGAGCTTGTGGCAGAACGGGCAGTCCGCGTCGGAGAAGACGACCAGTTTCCGCTCGCCGGTGCCCTTGACCTTCTTGATCGCCATGTCGAGCGGCAGCGTCGAGACGTCGACGCGATTGAGCTTGCGTTGCCGTTCCTCGGTCAGGTTGATCTTCGATTCGGTGTCGTAGACCGCGCCCAGGACGACGTACTTCGCCTTGGCATCCGTATACAGCAGTCGATCGTCGAACTGAACCTCGTAGAGTCCGAAGTAGGGCGTCTTGGTGACGCCGCGCACCTGGGCACCGGGAAACTTCTGCTCGACCAGCTTCTTGATGGCGGCGGCTTCGCCGGTCAGCGCAACCGGCTTGTCGGTGCTCTGCGCCGACGCCTGGAAGGCGGACACCGCAATGGCGGCGGCGGCCATGGCGGCGAGGGCGGCTCGCGCGGACCGACGTGCAAACATCTGGACAAACGATCGGAACGTCATGACCTCTCCGGAATGGGCGAAAGCAATAGGACAGTCTAGCGCAGTGCAGGTTGCGCCAATGCGCGCTTGAGCAACGGCAGCCGATCGACGGCGGTCATTCCGGCGTTGCGCAACGCGGCCAACCACGGGGCCGGTGGCCCGAACAGACGGGTGAGTCCGTCGGTGACCGTCTGCATGGCCAGCACCGGTTCGGCGCGTCTTCGCGCGAAGCGCTCGAGCAGCACTGGCGCGCCGAAATCGCACACCGGCCCCCGATCGGCAAGTACCTGCGCCAGCACCAGCGCGTCGCCGAAGCCCAGGTTGACTCCCTGGCCGGCCAGGGGATGGACGCCATGCGCGGCGTCCCCCACCAGCGCCAGGCGGTGCGCGACGGTGGTCGGCAGCTTGAGCAGCGACAACGCAAACCCGGCGGTCTCGCCCAGGGCCGTGAGCTCGCCCAGCGCCTGCGAACCGGCTTCGGATACGCGTGCAGCCAGCGCCTGCGGCGGCAGTGCGCGCAACTCCCCGGCCAGCACTTCCGGCGCCGACCAGACGATCGACATTCCGCGGCCGGGCAACGGCAGCCAGGCCAGGATGCTGCCATCGGTCCGGAACCACTGCCGCGCCAGTCCGTGATGCGCCCGCTCGCAGCCAAAATTGGCAACCACTGCGGTTTGCCCGTAACGGCGAGGCTGGACGACGATTCCTGCCGCTTCGCGCACCCAGGACCGCAGGCCATCGGCTCCGGCGACGAGCTGCGCCGACAACGTACGGCGTTCGTCGCCCTCCTCACCCAGCAGTAGCGTGGCCTCGTCCGCGGCGAAGCACAAACCGACGAACGGCAACCCGGAGATGACGTCGACGCCGGCATCCAGGGCGCTGGTGAGCAGCGCGGCACGCAGCGTCCGTTCCTCGACGATCCAGGCGAGCGCGCGCTCGCCCAGGTCGTAGGCCGAGAAACGAAGGCTGCCCCCGGCATCACCTTCCACCTGCATCGCCTCGATCGGCGATACGCGTTCGGCCGGCAGGCGCTGCCAGGCACCGAGCGCGCGCAGGAACGTGGCGCTGCCGGGGCTGATCGCGTAGACCCGAAGGTCCCAGGTCGCGGGATCGAAATCGGGAGCGGCGACCCGCACGCGATCGGCGAGCGCGACGCGCAATCCCGCTCTCGCCAGCGCGGTCGACAGCGCGAGTCCTACGAGTCCCGCACCGCCGACGACGACGTCAAAGCGTTCGGGCGTCAAGCCGCCGTGCCCGCCGCGGGTTCCAGCACCTCGATCACGTGATGCTGGTTGGTGTAGATGCACAGGTCGCCGGCAATCGTCAGCGACTGCCGGACGATGTCCGCAGCAGGCAACGACGAGTGCTCGAGCAGCGCTCGGGCGGCGGCCTGCGCATACGGTCCGCCGGAGCCGATGGCGACGATGCCCAACTCGGGTTCCAGCACGTCCCCGTTGCCGGAAAGGATCAGCGATGCCGAGAAATCCGCCACCGCGAGCATGGCCTCGAGCCGCCGCAGCACGCGGTCGGAGCGCCAGTCCTTGGCCAGTTCCACCGCCGAGCGCACGAGGTGCCCCTGATGCTTCTCGAGCTTCGCCTCGAAACGCTCGAACAGCGTGAACGCATCGGCGGTGGCGCCGGCGAAGCCGGCCAGCACGCGATCGTGATGAATGCGGCGGATCTTGCGCGCGGTTGCTTTGACGACGATGCTGCCAAGCGTCACCTGCCCGTCGCCGCCCAGCGCCACCGCACCGTCGCGGCGAACGGAAAGTATGGTCGTACCGTGAAAGGCTTCCATGTGTTGGGCAACGGCACGGACCGGCGATGCCGGCGGCGATGGGCTACTGTGGTTTCTTCAGAAAGTGGCGCGGCGAGATACCGATGAGCAGCAGCAGCGCACGAATGATCGGCGACGCACCCACGATCTGCACGGCCTTGCGTTGGGTCTCGACCCGGTTGATGGCGTTGAGCAGCGCGCCCGCACAGACGAAATCGACGCGTTCGACTTCCGACATGTCGATCGGCACGACCGGATGCGCGTACGCGTATTCGGAAAGCTTCGCCATAGGCTGTGTTGCCGAACCGGTCATCACGCCGCTCCAGGCGATCAGTTCCACACCGGCGCCGACCGTTCGTTCCTCGCTGTCCGCGGTCGCGTCCGGGGAATCGACGACCAACGCTTCGGCTTCCGGCATCGGCGGCGGATCCCATGACGGTGGCGACTGTTCGAAGGCAACGGCGTATTCGATTGCGCGATCCTCGAAGGCTTCCTGCTTGCCGTCGAACTGCAGGAACTCGAGCGACAGCAGCCATGGGCCCTCGCCCGCATCGCGCCCGCGCCGCAGCAGTATGTCGAGCGCCGCACGGATCTTCTCCGGACGCTGCAACGTCAGCGCGCAGCGCAGGCGGCGCACTTCGGCCAGTGCGTCCGCCAGCAGGTGCGCGCCCGCGTCGTCGAAACCCGCGACCTGCGCGAGGTCGAGCCGAGCGTGCGACGTGGCCTTCGCCATTGCACGGCGCAGCGAATCGACCTGCGGCGCGCTGGCTGCGGTCAACTTGCCGGTCAGTTGCACGTAACCGCCGGCCGTCGCCTTGGCCGTTATCAGCGGCGTTTTCGCGCCGTCTTCCCACGCCGGAGGCGAGCGTTCAAACTGCACGACGTATTGCAGCGCGAGCCGGTCGAACGCCGCGCGGTCATTGCTTCGCTGCAGGAGATCGAAAAGCGCCAGCCAGGCCAGCGCGGAGACCTTCGCGTCGGCGTCGTTCTGTACGCCCTGTTCGAGCATGGTGCGCGCCGGGGCCGTTTGTCCGCTCGCATACAGCAGAGCTGCATTTTCCAGCACCGCGCACAGCCCCGGGTTGGCCTGCGCCACCTCGATGGACGTCCGCATCGGCGACCAGTCGACAAGGCTCGTTCCGGTCACCGTGAAATCACCTTCCGGCTGCGCCCGCGGGCGCTCCGACACCGCGCGGCGGCCCTGCGCCTGCACGGCGACCTCGCGCGCGGACACCGGTGCGCGCGTGCCCGCCGCCGCCGGCTTCAGGTTCGGCTTGGCGGCCTCGGGCTTCTTGGCCGGCGGTTTGGAGAAAAGGGCCATCGGGTCGGCAGGGATTGCCGCAGTCGTATTCGCTGGGAATTATCGTCCCAACCTGTGCGCCGCCACAAGGCGCGCACCGCCAGGCGATGTCCGCTTCAGCCCAGGTTCTGCGTGGCGAAATCCCAGTTCAGCAGCCGGTCGATCACCGCGTCGACGTAGGCGGCGCGCTTGTTCTGATGATCGAGATAGTAGGCGTGTTCCCAGACGTCGATCGTCAGCAGCGGCTTCGCACCCTTCGTGAACGGTACTTCCGCGTTGCCGGTTTTCACGATCTTCAGCGCGCCCGCGTCGAGTACGAGCCAGCCCCATCCGGACCCGAACTGCGAGACCGTCGTCGCCGACATTTCCTTCTTGAAACCGTCGTAGCCACCGAAGGACGCATCGATCATCTGTGCCAACTTGCCCGCCGGCTTGCCGCCGCCATTGGCTTTCAGGCTATTCCAGTAGAACGTGTGGTTCCAGGTCTGCGCCGCGTTGTTGAACAGCGCGGCACGGTCGGCCTTGCCCGCCGTCTCGCTGATGATCTTTTCCAGCGGTGCGTTCTCGTAATCGGTGCCCTTGACCAGATTGTTGAGGTTATCGACGTAGGTCTTGTGATGCTTGCCGTAGTGGAAGGAAATCGTGTTCGCCGAGATCACCGGATCGAGCGCGTTGTCGGCGTAGGGCAGAGGGGGAAGTGTAAACATGCGGGATGCTCCTCGCGAAAACCCAAGGTCCTGGGTGAACTGGCGATTGTACCCCGTGAGGCGGAGCATGGTTCGCTACGCACTGCGACTCCCGTAGCGCAGGCAAGCCGCCCGCCGCGAACTATCCAGCGGGTCGCAGTGTTAGCCCTGCGACCCGTTCACGCTTTGTGGTCGTACGGCAGTCAGCGTCGTGATTTTTCCAACGGGTCGCGGCGTTAGCCCTGCGACCCGTTCATTCCTGAAGTCTTCTAAACTTAGTCCCCGTACAGTTTCTGCACCCGCTCCCGTCGCTCCTGTGCCTCGAGCGACAAGGTCGCCGTGGGTCGCGCGATAAGGCGCGCGACACCGATCGGTTCGCCGGTTTCCTCGCACCAGCCATAGGAACCGTCATCGATCATGCGCAGCGATTTCTCGATTTTCTTGAGGAGCTTGCGCTCGCGATCGCGGGTGCGCAGTTCGAGCGTGTACTCTTCCTCCAGCGTGGCGCGATCGGAGGGATCGGTCGTGACCTCGTTCTCGCGCAGGTGCTCGCCGGTGTCGTCGGCGTTCTGCAACAGCTGGTCGCGCAGCTCGACCAGCTGTTTCTTGAAATAGGCGAGCTGCGCCTCGTTCATGTAGTCCTTCTCGGGCGCCTTGCGGATCTCCTCGTCCGAGAGCTCACGAATTTTCTTGACGGCGGCTGCGGTTTTGGTTGCCATGCTTCGTTTCACCTTGCTCGCGGGGCCCGGGGCCCCTCCTTTTCCTGACGGCCAGAGGAGGGCGTCCCAGGCCGCTAACCGCGCATTATAGCCCGGGGAAGCCACTCGTCGCCAGCCTTGAATCACCGCCCGTATAATCATGAAAAACAAGGCGTTTCGATGACCGACCCGCACCCGAAGCTGGCGCTGCTCCGACCCGATGATTGGCACCTGCACTTGCGTGACGGAGCATCGCTCGCGACCATCGTCCGGCATACCGCCCGCGTCTTCGCGCGTGCAATCATCATGCCAAATTTGCAACCGCCGGTCACCACGGTGGCGGCCGCTGCCGGCTACAGCGAACGCATCCGGGCAGCGCTGCCGGCGGCGTCGCCGTTCGTGCCGCTGATGACGTTGTACCTGACCGACAATACTCCGCCATCCGAAATCGAAAGAGTCCATGCTTCGGGATTCGTGCACGCCGTCAAATACTATCCGGCCGGCGCGACGACGAACTCGGACTCCGGCGTCACCGCGCTCGAACGCGTGTACCCGGCGCTCGAAGCGATGGAAAGACTTGGTGTGGTCCTGTCGCTGCATGGCGAGGTCACCGATCCCGGCGTCGACATGTTCGATCGCGAACGGGTATTCGTCGACACGCTGCTGTCACGCATCGGCCGCGACTTCCCTGGTCTGCGCGTCGTCCTCGAGCATGTCACGACTCGCGAGGCGGTGGCCTATGTGCGTGAAGCAGACGCCCCCATCGCGGCGACGATCACTCCGCAACACCTGTTGTGGTCGCGCAACGCACTATTCGTCGGCGGACTGCGGCCGCACCACTACTGCCTGCCCATCCTGAAGCGCGAAGCCCACCGCCAGGCGCTGGTCGAGGCCGCCACGTCCGGCCACCCGCGGTTTTTCCTCGGCACCGATTCCGCGCCTCATGCAAGGCATGCCAAGGAAAACGCCTGCGGCTGCGCGGGCTGCTTTTCGGCGCCCGCGGCACTCGAGATGTACGCGGAGGTGTTCGAAGATGCCGGTGCGCTCGATCGCCTCGAAGGATTCGCGAGCCGCCATGGTGCGGACTTCTACCGATTGCCGCGCAATACGGACCACGTGACGCTCGAGCGCAAGCCGTGGACCGTCCCCGACCAGTACCCGTTCGGCGCGGACGCGCTGGTCCCGCTGCGGGCCGGAGAGACGATGCGCTGGCGGGTCGCGGACGCGGCACGGTGAACGGCGCGAAAACTTGATGCTTCGTCTGCCAATTTCGCGTAAAATCGGCATTCCGAAGCCAGCCAGACCGTCGCTGCCCGCGCTCGTGCAAACGAGGAGCGGGGAGAGGAAAGTCCGGGCTCCGCAGAGCAAGGATGCCGGGTAACGCCCGGACGCTATAAGTCGCCGTTAGCGCGGCCGACGAAGGCGAGGAACAGGGCCACAGAGACGAGTCGCTTTCCGGTGACGGGAAGCGGGTGAAACGCGGCAACCTCCATCCGGAGCAACACCAAGTAAGCGGACGCGCATTTGGAAGTACAGGCTGCTCGTCTAGTCCGCGGGTAGGTGGCACGAGCGCCGCGGCAACGCGGCGCCTAGAGGAATGACGGCCATAGCGCACTTCATCGGTGCGCCGTAACAGAACCCGGCTTATCGGCTGACTTCGACCTTGTTTCATCCTAGTGCCTGCGTCGGCGCACGTCGCGCAGGATCTCGCGCGCGGCATTGCGGCCTGGAATTCCCGTGACGCCGCCGCCGGGGTGCGCGCCCGACCCGCATAGGTAGAGCCCCGGCACCGGCATCCGGTAATCGGCGTGGCCCAGCACCGGCCGCGACGAGAAAAGCTGGTCGAGTGCCAGTGCGCCGTGGAAGATATCGCCGCCGACCAGCCCGAACTCGCGCTCCAGGTCGAGCGGCGACAGCGCGCGACGGCCGAGCACGCTGGCGGCGAATCCCGGTGCGAAACCATCCACCGTTGCGATCATCAGGTCGGCGACTTCGTCGCGGGCGTCGTCCCAGCCCATCCCCGGCAGCACCGACGACAGGTCCGGATGCACGTGCTGGCAAAACAGGCTCGCCACATGCATGCCGGCCGGTGCGAGCGAATCGTCGACAGTCGACGGAATCAGCATTTCCACGATCGGCGCGCGCGACCAGCCGTCGGTGCGTGCGTCGAAGTATGCGCGCTCCATGTAGGCGAGCGACGGCGCCAGGATGATGCCGCTGTCGTGGTGCGGCTGTGCGTGGCGTCCAGGCAGCGCGGTGAAATCCGGAAGCGCGGCCAACGCGACGTTCATGCGGAAGGTTCCGGATCCGCAGCGGTAGCCGTCGATACGCGCACGGAAATCCTCCGGCAGGTGTTCGGGTGCGACCATCTTCCGGAACAGCAGTTTCGGATTCACGTTGGCGACCACGCGCGCGCAGTCGATCGCTTCGCCACCGTCGAGCTCGACCCCGACGGCGCGGCCCGCCTTGACGATGACGCGGGCCACCGGCGCATTCGTCCGCACGACGACGCCGCGCGCCGCACACTCGATCGCCATCGCCTGCGTGATCGATCCCATGCCGCCCATCGCGTGCCCCCACCGGCCGGGCCTGCCGTTCACCTCGCCGAAGACATGATGCAACAGGACGTAGGCGGAGCCGGGCGTGTAAGGGCTCGCGAAATTGCCGACCACCGAATCGAAGCCGAATGCCGCCTTGATCGGCACCGACTCGAACCAGCGGTCGAGAATATCGCCGGCGCTCTTGGTGAACAGATCCATGACGTCGCGTCGTGCCGGCAGCGATAGCGCGCGAAAATGCTTCGCCGAGCGGACGACGTCCACCAGAGATGCGATGTCGCGCACCGTACCGGCAGCAAGATTCGGCGGCGGCGCACCGAGCAACCCGCGCAGCACGGCGGCGATCCGCTCCAGCATCGTGTAGTACGCAGGCAGCGCGTCGGCGTCGCGCCGCGAGAACTTCGCGACCTCGGCCTGCGTCGCGGCCAGGCCGCCGCCCACCTTGAGGTAACGACCATCGGGCAGCGGTAGGAAATTCGCAATGGACCGCTCGCGGATCACGAGGCCATGCTGCGCGAGTCTCAAATCGCGGATCACCTGCGGGTCGAGCAGGCTGACCGTGTAGCTCGCCGTCGAATTGCGAAAGCCCGGATGGAACTCCTCGGTCACGGCCGCGCCACCCACCACGCGGCGACGCTCGGCCACGCACACCGACAGGCCGGCGGCCGCGAGGTACGCGGCGCAGGTGAGGCCGTTGTGGCCGCCGCCGATGACGACGGCGTCGTAGCGGCGCGCGCTACTCGTCACCGAGGCCGATGGCGACGTTCGAGAAGCCGCAGTCGACGTGGGTGATCTCGCCGGTGATGCCGCTCGCCAGCGGCGACAGCAGGAACGCGGCGACGTTGCCGACCTCGTCGATCGTGACGTTGCGCCGCAGCGGCGCCGCCTTCTCGACAAAGCCGAATATTTTCGTGAAACCGCCGATGCCGGCGGCGGCGAGCGTCTTGACCGGGCCGGCCGAAATGCCGTTGACGCGGATCTGCTCGGCTCCCAGGCACGCCGCGAGATAGCGGACGTTGGCCTCGAGGCTCGCCTTGGCCAGGCCCATTACGTTGTAGTTGGGCAGCGTGCGGACGGCACCGAGGTAGGTGAGCGTGACCAGCGCGGCGTCGCGCCCCTGCATCAGCGGACGCGCACCCTTGGCCAGCGCCGCCAGGCTGTAGCTCGAGATGTCGTGCGCGGTGGTGAACGCGGCCCGCGAAATGCTGTTCAGGAAATCGCCGGCCAGCGCTTCCCGCGGCGCGAAGGCGATCGAGTGCAGCATGCCGTCGAGCCCGCCCCATTCCGACGCGAGTGACGCAAACAAAGCATCGATCTCGTCGTCGTGGGTCACGTCGCAAGGCAGTACCGGAATCGTGCCGAAGTCCGCTGCCAGCCTCGTCACCCGATCCTTCAGCTCGTCGTTGACGTAGGTGAAGGCCAGCGTGGCGCCCTCGCGCTGGCAGGCGCGCGCGACACCGTAGGCGATGGAGCGATTCGAAAGCACTCCGGTGATCAGGATCTTGCGGTTGGCGAGAAAGGGCATAAGTATTCGGCGTCGGGTTGGGTGCGAAAAAGTGGGCGGCGAAATCTGCGCGTATCGTGCAGGCCTTCAAAAGACGCGCTGCTGGACGGGCTGGAGCACGCCGCAGGCCATCCGGTTATTGGGCAAGCCCGGCAGCGCCTCCGAAAGCGTGTAGCCGTGGTGAATCACCACCGAGCGGCCGGCGAGTGATTGCGGGCCCGAGACCCGGCCACCCTTGAAAGAGGCGACGTAACCCTTCATGTCGCCTCCGGTATCGACGCTGAACTCGGGCAGCAGGTCGCCGGGCGCCTTGCCCGAGTCAGGCGGCGCCCAGGCCGGGCCCGCGGAGAACAGATTGGGTGACGTGCAGTTGCCCCGCTCGTGCAGCGCGATCCGGTAGGTGCCCGGCAGCACGTTGTAGAGCGTCATCTGCAGCGAGACGCCATCGCGATAGTCGGACACGCGCACGGTACCGGTGGCCGCAGAGCCGGTACCTTTGAGCGTCGCCATGAGGCCGGCTCCGCGGCCGAGGATCTCGTCGGTCTCCTGCTTGAACGACGCACAACCGGCGAGCACGCCGAAAAACGCCATCGCCGCGACGGGTCGAAGCCACGAATCCATGCGCATCATTGTCGCATTTCCCGATCCACGATGCTTTGCCTTGCACATTTCGCATGCTTCGTCCGGCGTGAACATCGGCGGCCATCGCTTCCGGTACAATTTCCGGCTCGCCAGAAACGACGGCCGATTCATGCGCACCGTCCCGCCATGTCATCGCAAATGACCCCCGAAGAGATCGTCTCCGAGCTCGACAAGCACATCGTCGGGCAGGAGGCGGCCAAACGCGCAGTCGCCATTGCGCTGCGCAACCGCTGGCGCCGGCAGCAGGTAGCCGAGCCCTTGCGGCACGAGATCACGCCGAAGAACATCCTGATGATCGGACCTACCGGCGTGGGCAAGACCGAGATCGCGCGCCGCTTGGCGCGGCTCGCCGACGCACCCTTCGTCAAGGTCGAGGCGACCAAGTTCACCGAAGTCGGATACGTCGGCCGCGATGTCGATACCATCATCCGTGACTTAGTCGAGGTCGCCGTCAAGGAGACGCGAGAGACCGAGGCGCGCAAGGTGCGCGACCGCGCCGCCGACAACGCCGAGGAGCGGCTGCTCGACGTGTTGCTGCCGCCGGCGCGCGAGGTCAACTTCGCCGACTTGAAGCCCACCGATTCAGCCACCCGGCAGAAATTCCGCAAGATGCTGCGCGAAGGCACGCTCGACGAACGCGAGGTCGAGATCGAGATCACGACGCTGCCGGCGCAGATGGAAATCATGGCACCCCCCGGCATGGAGGAACTGACCAACCAGATCCAGGGCATGTTCCAGCAAATGGGCTCCGGGCGTCGCAAGCTGAAGAAGATGCCGGTGGCCGAGGCAATGAAGGCGCTGACCGACGAGGAGGCCGCGCGGCTGCTCAACGACGACGACATCAAGGCCAAGGCGCTCGCCGCCGCCGAGCAGAACGGCATCGTGTTCTTGGACGAGATGGACAAGATCGCATCGCGCTCCGAAATGCACGGCGCAGATGTGTCACGGCAGGGTG
This sequence comes from Burkholderiales bacterium, assembly GCA_020853025.1. Classification (GTDB taxonomy): domain Bacteria; phylum Pseudomonadota; class Gammaproteobacteria; order Burkholderiales; family Casimicrobiaceae; genus VBCG01. The sequence goes on along the minus strand of JADYZP010000039.1, from coordinate 40,613 downwards.
TGCAGCGCGACCTGCTGCCGATCGTCGAGGGCACGACGGTATCGACCAAGCACGGCATGGTCAAGACCGATCACATACTGTTCATCGCTTCGGGCGCGTTCCACCTGTCGAGACCTTCGGATCTCATACCCGAACTGCAAGGACGCTTCCCCATCCGCGTCGAACTGTCGTCGTTGTCGGTATCCGACTTCGAGAAAATCCTGACCGCGACCGACGCCTGCCTGACGCGGCAGTACGCGGCGCTGCTTGCCACCGAGCAGGTGCATCTCGAGTTCCAGCCGGACGGTATCAGGCGGCTGGCGGAGATCGCCTTCGCCGTCAACGAAAAACAGGAGAACATCGGCGCGCGCCGCCTGCACACGGTGATGGAGCGACTGCTCGACGACGTCTCCTTCCACGCGGCCAGGCGCACCGGCGAGCACATCGCCATCGATGCGGCCTTCGTCGACGCCACGCTAGCCGAGATCGCCGACGACGACAATCTGTCGCGCTACATCCTGTGAGCGGCGGGCCGTGCGCGCCGGCCCCTGGCGTGCCGCGTCCCTCCATCTGTCCCTGACGTGCTCGACCGAATCCTCGGCATCATCCTGCCGGTCTTCCTGATCATCATGGTCGGCTACTTCTACGCGCGGCGCGTGAAGCCCGACATGGCGATGGTCAATCGGATCAGCATGACCATACTCGCGCCGGCGCTCATTTTTTCGGCGCTGGCGAGCAAGGATTTCGACGTCGCCGCAAATGGAATACTGATCTTCGCCAGCATCGGCGTCGTGCTGGGTTCGGGACTGCTCGCCTGGCCCTTCGCCCGGGTGCTGCACGTCGATCCCCGCACCTTCGTGCCGCCGATGATGTTCAACAACTGCGGCAACATGGGCCTGCCGCTGGCGGTGCTCGCGTTCGGACAGGCGGGCTTTCCCGCAATGGTCGCGCTGTTCACGATCTCCAACCTGCTGCATTTCACGCTCGGTACCTGGCTCGTCGACCACAACGCCCGCTTCACCAGCCTGCTGCGCAACCCGATGGTGTGGTCGACTTTCATCGGTTTCGCGTTTGCGATCGTGCATCCGCCGATGCCGGAATGGGCGAGCGTGAGTATCAAGCTGGTTGGCGACGCGCTGATACCGATGATGCTGCTCTCGCTCGGCGTGCGCCTCTACGAGGTCCGCTGGAACGACTGGCATCTGGGCGTCATCGGCGGCCTCGTCTGCCCGCTGACGGGCATCGCAATGGCCGCTCTGCTGGCGCCGCTGCTGGGACTCGATCGCATGCAGCAGGGCATGCTGATCCTGTTCGGTGCGCTGCCGCCCGCGGTGCTCAACTTCATGGTCGCCGAGCAGTACCGACAGGAGCCGGCCAAGGTCGCGTCGATCGTGCTCATTGGCAACGTACTGTCGGTCGTCTTCGTGCCGATCGGGCTGGTGCTGGCCTTGCGTTGACGCAGCCGGTGTGGAGGATGCGCGTCGCGCGCTGCGCAAGGTGGGGCGGCACGGCGAATACGCGGACCGGCTGTGCGCCCGGTCGAATGGCGCTACACTGTCCGCTTTCTTCTTCGTGCAAATGGCAAGCTCGATGACGCTCTGGCGCCTGCTGGCAGTGCTTGCGGTGATGTGGGCCGGCGGTGCGGCCGCGCAGCAGCCTTCCCCGCACGAAATCGACATCCCGCGCTGGTTCGCAACGACGTTTCTCGACTTCCGCGAGGACATCGACGACGCCGTGCGTGACGGTCGCCGCCTGCTCGTCTACTTCGGCCAGGACGGCTGCCCGTACTGCACGATGCTGATGACGGTCAATTTCTCACAGCGCGGAATCGTCGCCAAGACGCAGCAGCATTTCGTCGCGATTGCGCTCAACATCTGGGGCGATCGCGAGGTGACGTGGATCGATGGCCGGAAGATGAGCGAGAAGGAACTGGCGCGCACGCTCAACGTGCAGTTCACGCCGACGATCCTGATTTTCGACGAAGCCGGTGACGTGGCCGTGCGGATGAACGGCTACTACCCGCCGAACCGCTTCGAGGCGGTGCTCGACTTCGCAGCGGCGAAGCTCGAGCGCTCGCAGCGGCTTTCCGATTACCTGGTCACGGCCGCGAAGGAGCGCGCCAGTCCGAAGCTGCACGATGAGCCGTTCTTCATGGCGGCACCCTACGACCTGCGGCGCAAGACCGGCGGCAAGCCGCTCGCGGTCGTGTTCGAGACCGCGGACTGCGCGCCCTGCGACGAGATGCATCGCGAAGGCTTCCGGCGCAAGGAGGTGTTGGCGCAGGTGCAACGCTTCGACGTCGCACGCTTTTCGCTGACGGCGAACACTGCGCTGACCACTCCGGACGGCCGCGAAAGCACGGCACGGGCATGGGCGCGTGAACTCGACGTCGTGTACACACCGACGATCGTGTTCTTCGGCGACGGCGGGCGCGAGGCGTTCCGCATCGATGCCTACACGCGGCCGTTTCACCTGTCGTCGTCGTTTGCCTATGTCGCCGAAGGCGTCTACAGGCATGAACCGGAGTTCCAGCGCTACCTGCAGGCGCGGGCCGAAGCCATCCGCTCGCGGGGCGAGCGCGTCGAACTGCTGGAATGACCGGTGAGCACGCACCGGGATTGGCGAAGTCCGATCTCGCAGCGATCGCGCAGCGGACGCTCGACGACTACGCCCGACGCGCCGAGGAATTCTGGCAAGGCACGCGCGGCCACGACGTCAGCCAGAACATCGCGGCGCTGTTGCGACACATCGAGGCTGCGGCGCCCGTTGCGATTCTCGACTTCGGCTGCGGCCCCGGACGCGACCTCAAGACCTTTGCCGAGCAAGGACACGTCGCGGTAGGGCTGGAGGGTGCTGCGCCCTTCGCCACGATGGCGAGTGCCTACAGCGGTTGCGAGGTCTGGCAGCAGGACTTTCTGGCACTCGACCTGCCCGCGCAGCGCTTCGATGGCGTCTTCGCCAACGCCTCGTTGTTCCACGTGCCAACGCAGGAATTGCCGCGCGTACTAGGCGAACTGCATGCCGCTCTGAAGCCGCACGGGGTGTTGTTCGCCTCCAATCCGCACGGCAACGACGAGGAAGGTTGGAATCGCGGCCGCTACGGCGCATATCTGCGGCCGGAAACCTGGCGCCGCTTCGCGGAAGCGGCAGGCTTCGTCGAACTCGAGCACTACTACCGGCCCGAAGGACAGCCGCGCGCGCAGCAGCCGTGGCTGGCCAGCGTCTGGCGCAAGGCGGCCGATACCGGGGCGCAGCGGCGATGAACCTGTACCGGATGCTGCAGCAACGCGCCGCCGTGCCTTCGGTTCAAGTCGCGGCCAACGCGTCGAACACCATCTGCTTGCTCAGAACCTCGGGAAGCAGCAGCGCTTCCTTGCCCGGCCGGTACAGCACGTAGACGGGCACGCCCTGCCGGCCCAGCGCGGCGAGCGCCCGCGTGATCGCCGGATCGCGGCGCGTCCAGTCCGCGCGCACGAGCTCGACTCCGCGCTGCGCGAAGGCGTTCTTGATCTCGCTGTCGTTCAACACCAGCCGTTTGTTCAACTGGCAGGTGACGCACCATGCGGCGGTGAAGTCGACGAAGACGGTCTTGTTGCCGGCGACGAGTTCGTCGACGCGCGCCTGCGTGAACGGCTGCCACCGAGCGTCGACACCGGAGGCCGCACGCGCCTGCGCGGGTGCCGGGCTTTCGTACTCGGCGCCGCTGGTGAACAGTGGCCACGCGACGATCACCGCCGCCAGCAATCCGGCGGCGGCGACGACCGAGAATGCGCGTGCGGCACCGTAGCGATACGATCGCCACGCCCAGAGCGCGAAGGCCACGGCTACCAGCGTGGCCAGCAGTCGCATCACGGCGTCGTTGTCGACCTGCGCGCCGAGCACCCAGACCAGCCACGCGACCGTGGCGTACAGGGGGAAGGCGAGAAACTGCTTCAGCCGTACCATCCAGGCACCCGGCTTGGGCAGCATCCGCCGCCACCCCGGGAACCAGGCGAGAAGGACGAAAGGCAGCGCCATTCCCAGCCCGAGGGCCACGAAGACCAGCAGCGTCACCAGCGCCGACTGCGCCAGCGCGAAACCCAGCGCCGCACCCATGAAAGGCGCCGTGCACGGCGACGCGATGACGACTGCGAGCACACCCGACAGCATCGCGTCCGCGTAGCGATTGCGCGCGGACCAGCCGGCGGCCGACGACGGCACCAGCGTCGCGAACTCGAAAGCTCCCGAGAAGTTCAACGCAAGCACGAAGAACAGCAACGCCAACCCGGTGACGACGGCAGGCGACTGCAGCTGAAAACCCCAGCCGAATTGCTCGCCGGCGGCGCGCAACGCCAGCAGGATCGCGGCGAGCGCTACAAAGGTCGCGATGACGCCGGTGCCGAAGCTCAAGCCTTCGAGTTTCAACTTGTCGCGGTTGCCGTGACCGGGTGCGGCGAGCGACAGCGCTTTGAGCGAAAGCACCGGGAACACGCAGGGCATCAGGTTGAGCACGATGCCGCCGAGGAACGCAAACACCAGCGCCACCGCCAGCGACAAGCCGGCGGCCGGCGGCGTCGTGACGTTGAGCGTGGGCGCCTGCGCGCTGACAGGTTTCGGTCCGGCGACTACGGCACCGGCCAGCGGCATGTCGACAGTCATCGCGGTGACGTTCGGCGCGCCGCCGGCAAAGCCGCTGCGTGACGTCAGCACGCCGGCGATCTGCGTGAACCCGGGGGCGAGCTGGTTGGCCACGGCAAGCGTCAGCGCGAAGGTGCCGTTCGCTTCACGGACGAAGGTCTGCGCCGCAGACGGCTCGACCTGGCCTTCCTGATGGGGGAAGAAGTGGACATCGGTGGGCGTTGCAGCACCTGCGGGTCCGGTCAGCGTGACGACGACCTTCTGGCCTTCGCCGCGCGCGGCAAACAGCCATCCGGGAAGCTGACCCGGCAGCGCGGCACGCGTGGCGGCGATCGCATCGCCCCACTGCGGATAGCGATCGGCGCGCTGTGCGACCGGCAGCGCCAGCTCGAGCTGCGCCTCTTCCGGGATGCAGGTTTCGCGGCACACCAGCCACTCGGCCTTCGCCGACAGCTTGAGCGTTGCTCCCGGCGCCACCGGCGCGGCCACGGCGACGTCGGTTAACAGCAGCACCGTGCCTTCGTAGCCGTGGTTGACCAGCGGTCCGGCGCGCAGCACACGCGGCGCCGGCCACAGAATCGGGCCGGCGGTCACGCCATCGGGTAGCGTCCAGGCGAGCGTGGTCGGCAGGCCGGAGTCGCCGGGATTGCGCCAGTAGGTATGCCAACCGTCGGCCATCTTGAGGCGCAGCGCAACGGTGGTCGTCTGGCCGGGAACGAAGGCAGTGCGCTCGGAGACGAGTTCGGCTTCGACGTGCGGCGTCGAAACCGGCGCGGCCGCGACCGCGCCGGCCAGCGTGGCGGCAGCGGCTAGGAGGAGATGCAGCAAGCGAAGCATGGGCAATGTGCGTGACCGGGGCGTTACGACACTTGGTTCGCAGCGCGCCCGACAAGGTTCCTGACCAAATGAGTGATTATCGCCTTTTCCCGACCGGCGGCGCCGGCGTCGGGACGTTATGACAATAGCATGGTTGCCGTCGCCGCCAATCCCACCGCTGCCGACGTCCCCACCGCGACCCGGCCGGTATAATCAACGACTTACCGGAAGCTCGCCATGACCCCGTATAACCCGCACGAAATCGAGGCCCGCGCGCAGGCGGCGTGGAAGGCCGGCGACGTCTATCGCGCGACCGAGCGCGACGACCGGCCCAAGTATTACTGCGTGTCGATGCTGCCGTATCCGTCCGGCGTGCTGCACATGGGGCACGTGCGCAACTACACGATCAACGACATGATGTATCGGCATTTGCGCATGCGTGGGTACAACGTGCTGACGCCGATGGGCTGGGACGCCTTCGGCCTGCCCGCCGAGAACGCGGCGATCAAGAACGGTGTGCCGCCGGCGAAGTGGACCTACGACAACATCGCCTACATGAAGGGCCAGTGCCAGGCGATGGGCTGGGCGATCGACTGGTCGCGCGAGTTCGCGACCTGCGATCCCGCGTACTACCGGTGGAACCAGTGGTTCTTCCTGAAGATGCTCGAGCGAGGCGTCGCGTACCTGAAGACCGGGGTCGTCAACTGGGACCCGGTCGACCAGACGGTGCTCGCCAACGAGCAGGTGGTCGACGGTCGCGGATGGCGCTCGGGTGCGCCGATCGAGAAGCGCGAAATTCCGATGTATTACCTGAAGATCACCGACTACGCGTCCGAACTGCTCGAATTCCTCGACCGCATGCCCGGCTGGCCCGAGCGCGTGAAGGCGATGCAGGCGAACTGGATCGGCAGGAGCGAGGGCGTTCGCTTTGCGTTTCCGCACGACATTCGTGACGGGGATGGAACGCCCATCGGCGACGGCCGCATGTACGTGTTCACGACGCGCGCCGACACGATCATGGGTGTCACCTTCTGCGCGGTGTCGCCCGAGCATCCACTGGCGAAGCACGCGGCACAATCGAACTCGAAGCTCGCGGCCTTCGTCGACGAGTGCCAGCGCGGATCGGTGATGGAGGCCGACCTCGCCACCATGGACAAGAAGGGGATGCCGACCGGCCTCTACGTCAGGCATCCGCTGACCAACGAGGCGGTCGAGGTCTGGGTCGGCAACTACGTGCTGATGAGCTACGGCGACGGCGCGGTGATGGGCGTGCCCGCGCACGACGAGCGTGACTTCGAGTTCGCGAAGAAGTACGGACTGCCGATCAAGCAGGTGATCGCCGTCGCGGACGAGCAGTTCACGACCGACTCGTGGCAATCCTGGTACGCGGACAAGGATCGCGGGCGCTGCGTGTTCTCGGTGAAGTACGACGAGCTGCCGTACGCCGAGGCCGTCGACGCCATCGCCGCCGACCTGGCCGCCCTCGGCCTCGGCGAGAAGAAGACGACCTACCGGTTGCGCGACTGGGGTATTTCACGCCAGCGCTACTGGGGTACGCCGATCCCGATCATCCACTGCCCGGCGTGCGGCGCGGTGCCGGTGCCGGAGCGCGACCTGCCGGTCGTGCTGCCCGAGGACTGCGTCCCGGACGGCTCGGGCAATCCGCTCGCCAAGCGCGACGACTTCGTGAATACGGCCTGCCCGCGCTGCGGCGGCGCGGCAAAGCGCGAAACCGACACGATGGATACCTTCGTCGACTCGTCGTGGTACTACATGCGCTACGCATGTCCCGATGCGCCGACGATGGTCGACGCGCGCAACGAGTACTGGAACCCGATGGACCAGTACATCGGCGGCATCACGCACGCGATCCTGCACCTGCTCTACGCGCGCTTCTGGACCAAGGTCATGCGCGACATGAAGCTCGTGCGCATGGACGAGCCATTCACGCGATTGCTGACGCAGGGCATGGTGCTCGACCACAGTTACTTCCGGCGCACCGCAAGGGGCGGCCTCGACTACGTCGCGCCGAGCGACGTCGATGTCGTCCGCGACGATGCCGGCCGGATCACCGGCGCACGCCTGAAGTCCGACGGCTCGCCGCTGGAATACGGCGGGCTGGGCACGATGTCGAAGTCGAAGCTCAACGGCGTCGACCCGCAGGACATCATCGACCGCTACGGCGCCGATGCGGGACGGCTGTTCGTGATGTTCGCGGCACCGCCGGAGGCCACGCTCGAATGGTCGAACTCAGGCGTCGAGGGTGCGCACCGCTTCGTCAAGCGGCTGTGGGCCTTCGGCCAGGCGCATGCGGACCTGCTGCGTACGGCGACCGGCAAGACCGATTTTCGTGATGCCGATGACGCCGTGCGCGCGGCGCGGCGGGAATTGCACGTCGCGCTGAAGCAGGCCAACCACGACTATGAGCGCATCCAGTACAACACGGTGGTTTCGGCCGGCATGAAGATGCTGAACTCGCTGGAGGCGGTGCCTGCGGCGGCGCGCGGCCGCGAGTCGCTGATCCGCGAGGGTGCCTCGATCCTGCTGCGCGTGCTCTATCCGGTGATCCCGCATACGACCTGGGTCCTCTGGAATGACCTCGGTTTCTCCGCCGCCGAAGGCGACCTGATCGACGCCCGGTGGCCGGAAGTGGACCCCGCGGCGCTCAAGCAGGAGGAAATCGAACTCGTGCTGCAGGTCAACGGCAAGCTGCGCGGCCGAATCGTCGTCGGCGCCAAAGCAGACCGCCAGGCGATCGAGGCCGCCGCGCGCGCCAGCGCCGAAGTCGCCAAGCATGCCCACGGCGCCCCGATCCGAAAGGTGATCGTGGTTCCGGGACGGCTGGTCAATGTCGTCGTCTGACGCCAGCGTCGGCCGCATGCTGCGTGCGGGCACCGCGCTGCTGTTGTCGGTCGCGCTCGGCTCCTGCGGCTTCCACCTGCGCGGCGAGAGCGACTTCCCATTCTCGTCGATCTTCGTCAACGCGCCGTCGGCGCCGCCATTCGCGAACGAACTCGCGCGCGCGATCGGTGCCGGAAGCCGAACCAAAATCGTCGATTCCGCCGGCGCGGCCGACGTCGTCCTCGACGTGCCGATCGTCGTCAACGACAAGGACGTGTTGTCGCTGTCGTCGGGCGGCTCGGTGCGCGAATACGCGCTGGTCAAGCGCGTGCAGTTCCGCCTGCACGACCGCAATGGCGGGGACTGGATGCCGGCCGGCGAGATCATCGTTCGCCGCTCGTACACGTTCAACGAAACGCAGGTGCTGGCGCGTGATCTCCAGGAGCAGCGGCTGTTGCGCGAGATGCAGACCGACGCCGTGCAGCAGATCCTCCGCAGGCTGCAGACGGCGCGGAAGCCGGCCTGATTTCTACTGTGCAGCCGCAGGTGCTGACCGACGATACGGCCCGCTTGCGGCGCCATGAAAATCCGCCATGCAACTGAAGCACGATGAACTGGCAGGCCATCTTCGGCGCGAAGTGAAGGCACTGTACGTCGTGCACGGCGACGAGCCGTTGCTTGCACTGGAAGCGGGCGACGCGATCCGTGCCGCGGCTCGCGCGGCAGGCGCGGCGGAACGCGAAGTACTGGTGGCCGAGCCCAGCTTCCGCTGGGATGCGTTCGTCGCCGCGAACGCGAATGCCAGCCTCTTCGGTGAGCGGAAGTTCGTCGACCTGCGCATTCCTTCTGGCAAGCCCGGCACCGAAGGCGGCAAGGCGTTGGAGGCGTACGCCGCCAACCCCAACCCCGACAACGTCACGCTGGTGACGTTGCCCCGGCTGGACCGTGCGACGCAGTCGTCGGCCTGGTTTTCCGCGCTGGCAGCCGCGGGAACCACGATCGCGGTCCATCCGGTCGAACGCGAGGCGCTGCCCGGCTGGATCGCCGCGCGCTTGCGGCGGCAAGGGCAGCGCGCGGCGCGGGAGACGCTGACGTTTCTCGCCGAAAGTTGCGAGGGCAACCTGCTCGCGGCACGGCAGGAGATCGAAAAACTGGCGCTCCTGTTGCCGGAAGGCGACCTCGAACACGAGGCGGTCGAGAGCGCCGTCGCCGACGTGGCGCGTTTCGACATCTTCCAGTTGTCGGAGGCGTGGCTTGCCGGCGACTCGGCACGGGCGATCCGGATCCTGCGCTCGCTCGAAGTCGGGGGTGAGGCGCCGACGCTTGCGATCTGGCAACTCTCCGAGGACGTCCACGCGCTGGCGACGGTCATCAAACAGATGCGCGGCGGCACGACAGTGTCGGCGGCCGTGCGTGGCGCGCGAGTGTGGGGCAGGCGCCAGAGCGCGCTCGAGCGCGCCGCTTCGCGTATCGCGCCTTCGCTCGTCGCACCGTTGCTGAAGGCCACCGCCCACCTCGATGCGCTGTCCAAGGGTATCGGGCGCGGCAACGTCTGGGACGAACTGACCTCGACCGCGCTGGTGATCGCAGGCACCCCGGCACTCCCGCTTCCGCTGCCCGCAAATTAGCCGGAGTGGATGGCGGGTGCCATCGTGCTCGCGCGCGCGGCTGGCGACCGCCACCACGGTCTTATCGCAGGTCCCCCCACAGCGCGTGGACGGCGGCGAGCGCTGCCAGCGATGCTGTTTCCACACGTAGAATGCGCGGCCCCAGCCGAGCGGGTGTGCATCCTGCGGCGCGCGCGCGCGCCGCTTCATCGGGTGCGAAGCCGCCTTCGGGGCCGACCAGCAGATCGAGCGCACCGCCAACGGCGGGCAGCACCGCAAGCGCGCGGTCGGCACCTGGATCGAGCGCGATGCCCGCACGCGACGATTCGCGCATGCGGCACCAATCGGCGAAGGCCACGACGTCGTGCACTGGCGGGAGCCGATTGCGGCCGCACTGCTCGCATGCGGCGACGACGACCTGGCGCCAGTGCGCGAGGCGCTTGGTACCGTGCGGACCCGAAGGAAAGCGTGCGCCGCGTGCGGTGACGACGGGTGCGATGCCCGCCGCGCCGAGTTCGACCGCGTGCCGGATGATCGCGTCCATCGTGTCGCTCGCGCAGATACCCTGCACGAGCGTCACGGCGAGTGTGGGCTCGCGCTCGACCGTCAGGTAGGTGTCGAGCTGCACCGTCGCGGCGCGCTTGCCCGCATGCACCAGCGTGGCCGCAAACTCGCCGCCATCGCCAGTGAATACCGTCAGCGCGTCGCCTACGGCGAGCCGCAGCACGCGCAGCGCGTGATGCGCCTGCGCGTCGGGCAGCTCGAACTCGCGGCCGACGTCGGCGGCGCTGAGCGGTGCGGGGACGCAAAAGCGTGGCGTGACCATCGGCAGCTCAGGCGATCGCCGTAACCGCGAACGCCGCAGGCGCCTTTCCTGCCCGGCTGCGCTCGACCATCGCGATGTACGCCGCCTCCAGATGGCGACGAAAGCGGTCGGTGTCGAACAACGGGTGCGTGTCGCGGTTGACGGCGAGCGTCGCCTTCAGCGCGGCGATGCGCTCCGGCGCGTACGCGAGCGCCAGTGCCATCGTTTCGTAGGCAGCCTCCGAGGACGTCACCAGTTCCGGCAAGCCGATCGCATGCAGGAGACTGCCCGCCATCCTCGACGCCATCGCGCCGCCGGCCAGCGTCAGTACCGGCAGGCCCGCCCTCAGCGCGTCGCTGGCCGTCGTGCCGCCATTGAACGGAAAGGTGTCGAGAAAGAGATCCGCCAAGCGCAAGCGCGCGAGGTGCTCGGCGTAAGGCAGCCGCTGCGCGAACACGAGCCGCGCGGAATCGACGCCGCGCCGGCGCGCTTGCGCCCGCAGGTTGTGCTCCAGCACTGCTTCGCCGCCGAGCAGCCACAGCGTGCTCGCCTCGTGGTAGCGGAGCACGCGCATCCACACGTCGAACATCGCCGGTGTGATCTTGTAGCTGTTGTTGAATGCGCAGAACACGACGCCTTTCTCCGGCAGCCCCGCTTCCGCTCGCACCGGCGCGCGTGTCGCGATTTTGCGCCGTCGGTCGTTTGCCTGAAAAGCATCGGGTAGCCACACGACCCGCTCGGCGTAATGCGCCCGTTGCTCCCCGGGAATCACGAAGCGGTCGGCGAGCACGTAGTCGACGAAGTCGGCGCCGAGCGTTCCCGGATAGCCCAGGTAGCTCACCTGCACGGGTGCCGGCCGCAGCGCCAGCGCTCCGGTGCGGCTGCCCAGCGTGTGCCCGTTGAGGTCGACTGCGATGTCGATTTCCTGTTCCCGCAACAGCACCGCAACCTCGCGGTCGCTCCTCCCGCGGACGTCGACGAAACGCTCGAAGGCGCCCTTCAACCGCGCACGCATGCCTCCATCCGGGTCCGGGCCGGACGAGACGGCCACCGGCTCGAAGCGATCGCGGTCGTGGCCTTCGATCACACCGGCGAGCAGATACGCGACCGCGTGCTCGTCCAAGTCGGACGACAGGTAGGCAACGCGAATGCGCGTGTGCGTGTAGCGCTCGCCCCGCCATAGCGGCGGTGCTGCCGGCATCGTCGCCCGCACCCACGTCCGCGCGCACGCCGCCTGATCGGCTGCCGTGTCGGTGAGTGCGAGCAGTTGCAGCGGCGCAGCGCTGCGCACACCCGAACGCGCGTCGGCGACGAGCGCGCGCACGGCGACATCGCGGCCGGCCCAGTCGCAGCAGTTCGCGCGCGCCTGGAGCAGCAGGCCGGGCAACGCCGGCGCGCCAGGTTCGATTGCCAGCGCGCGCTCGAAGTCGCCGGCGGCCTCCGCATGGCGCCGGGCCTGCGCGCGCAGCGAGCCGCGGTGCACGAGTGCCGCGACGAAGTCGGGTGTGCGTGCCAGCGCCTCGTCGCATCCCGCCAGCGCTTCGTCGCGACGGCCGAGCGCCGCCAGCAGCAGCGCCCGGTTGAGATGCGCGTCGGCGAGTTCGGGGTTTGCGGCGAGCGCGGCATCGTAGTCGGCAAGCGCCTCCGCGTATCGGCCGAGGTCGCGCAGCAAGCCTGCACGATTATTGCGGGCCTCGGCGAAATCGGGTCGCGTCGCGAGCACTGCATCGAGCGCTACCCGCGCCTTCGCCGCATCCGCAGCCACGTTCGCGACGGCCAAGCCGGCGTCGCGCGAGCGCGATTGCAGCGCAGCGGCACGGTTCGCCGCCGCTTCGGCGAAGCCTGGCCGCAGCGCAAGTGCGCGGTCCCAACTCGCCAGAGCGTCATCGACGCGCCCCAGCAACGCCTGCGCATGCCCGCGGTTGTTCCACGCCTCGGCCGAGCCCGGGGCAATGGCGATTACCGCATCGTAGCCGGCGAGCGCATCCTTGAATCGCCGCAGCCCGTGGAGCGCCTGCGCGCGATTGAAGTGCGCGATGGCGAGGCCGGGGTCGAGCGCCAGCGCGCGGTCATAGCTCGCCACCGCGGCATCCAGCCGGCGCGCCGCCGCCAACGCGTCGCCGGCGTACACCTGCACGAGTGCCTGCTGCCGCATCGCCGCGCTAGACCAGCTCGCGGTATGCGTGCCACGTTGCGTGGCCGATGACCGGCACCGTGACGATGAGGCCGACGAACCAGGTGGCGAAGCCGAACGCCACCAGCGCAACGATGAGGCAGCCCCAGACGATCATCGCCGGCACGTTCGCGGAGAAAGCCTTGAGGCTCGTCAGCACCGCGACGATGCCGTCGGTGTTGCGGTCGAGCATCATCGGCACCGAGACGACGCTGATCGCGAAGACGAGAATCGCGAAAAAACCACCGACGCACAGGTAGACAAGCAGGAATTCGAGGTTGTCGCGCACGAAGATCCGGCCTACGAAGTCGTGCACGTCCGGCATGTCCTGCGTGAAAAAAAGTGCGAAGACGACCAGCGAGGCGCGTGCCCACACGAGCAGGATCACGCCGAGTACCAGCGCGAACATTCCGAGCGCGCTTTTGTTCGGCGCCCAGGCATCGAGCGTCGGTGCGAGCCAGGCCGGATCGCCGCGTTCGCGACGGCGCGACAATGCGTAGAGGCCGATGGCGAGAAAGGGTCCCACCAGGAAGAAGCCGGTGATCAGCGCCGAGACGTAAGGGTAGGCGTGCTGGAATACGAAATAGACGAGAAATCCCATCGCCGCGAAGCACACACCATAGAACGCGCTCGGCAGCGGATGCGCGCGGAAATCGCCCCAGCCCGCGGCCAGCCAGCGCAACGGCGCGCCCGCGGCAACGACGCGGACTTCGGGAACGTGCGCTCGGGCCTCCTCGGTGGGCGCCATCGTCATTTCTCCGTCACCGTCGTGCACTCGGGTTCGCGCCATCGCGACGGCGGTCCGGCGTTGCTGCGGGCAGCTGCAGACATGCTCAGACAAACGCGCGCAGCGCGTCGAGGACCGCATCGGGCTGCTCCGCCATCATCGCATGTCCGGTGCCGGCGAGCGTGACGACACGCTTGTCGGTCAGCGTCTCCAGCAGTCGCTGCGCACTCTTGGGTGGTGCCATGACGTCGCGCTGGCCGAGGATCACCAGCGCCGGGCAGCGAAGGCTCGCCGCGGCGTCGAGGCCGTCGGCGTAGGCCGCGCAGGCAACGAGATCGGTGTAGAGCACGCCGGGCTGCGCGCGTTCGAGAAGCCGCATCGAGGCACCGGTCATCCACGCACCCGGTATCTGGTTGCCGCCCAGTTGTTTTGCCGCGCTGTGCGACCAGGCATTGATCAATTCGAAGGCGAGATGATCGTCGGCACGCGCCGCAGCGAGCAATGCGTCGCCAACCGGCATCGGCACCGCGGGCCCGAGCAAGGCGGCGCGGGACACGCGATCGGGGAACCGCGCCGCACAGTCGAGCACCGCCAGCGAACCCATCGAATGGTCGACCAGCACCGCCTCGTCCACACCCGCGGCGTCGAGGACGCGCACCAGCCAGTGCGCGATCGCGTCGACCGACGGCAGCGGCGCGCCCGCCGACCGGCCGTGCGCCGGCAGATCGACGGCGAGCACGTTGCGGCCGTGATGCGCAAAATAGCGCGATTGCAGCGTCCAGACGCTGTGGTCGTGCGCGGCCCCGTGGACGAAGACCAGTGTCGGCTGCGTGGGAGCGAGCACCCGTGTGCCCGTGTAGACATAGACTTCCGAACCGTCGACGTCGATGCGCATACCCGTGATGCTCGCCGCTTAAACCTTGGCCGCCGCGTGCAGCGCGCGCGACAGGTCCTCGATCAGGTCGTCCGGGTCTTCGAGGCCGATCGACAGGCGGATCGTTCCCTCGGTGATGCCCGCGGCCAACAGATCTTCGGCCGACATGCGGAAATGCGTGGTCGACGCCGGGTGGATGACCAGCGATTTGGCGTCGCCGACGTTGGCCAGATGCGAGTACAGGTTCAGCGACTCGATCAGTTTGCGGCCCTGCTCCCGCGTGCCGCGGATTGCGAAACTGAAGACGGCACCGCAGCCACGCGGCAGCAGCGTCTGCGCGAGTGCGTGATCCGGATGCCCCGGCAGCTCGGGATAGCCGACCGACAGAACGAAAGGATGCGCGGCGAGGAATGCCGCGACACGGCGCGTGTTGTCGACATGTTTCGCCATGCGCAGCGGCAGCGTCTCGATCCCCTGCAGGATCAGGAAAGCGGTGAACGGCGCCATACAGGCGCCGAAGTCGCGCACGCCTTCGCGCCGCGCGCGGAGCAGGAACGCGCTGGTCGTCGATTCCTCGGAGAACACCATGTCGTGGAAGCCGCTGTACGGCTGCGTCAAGGTCGGGAACTTGCCACGCGAGCGCCCGCCGTCCCAGTCGAAGCGGCCAGCGTCGACCAGCACGCCCCCGATGACCACGCCGTGGCCGGACAGGAACTTGGTCGCCGAATGGAAGACGATATCGGCGCCGTGCGCGAAGGGCTCGATCAGCCACGGCGTCGTGAAGGTCGAGTCGACCAGCAGCGGCAGTCCCTGGTCGTGCGCGAGTGCGGCCACGCGCGGGATGTCGAGCACTTCGAGCCCCGGATTGCCGAGCGTCTCGCCGAACAACAGTTTCGTCTCCGGCCGGATCGCCGCCCGCCAGGCGTCGAGATCGCGCGCGTCGACGAAGGTCGTCGCGATGCCGAAGCGCGGCAGCGTGTAGTCGAGCAGGTTGTGCGATCCGCCGTAGAGCGAGCGCGAGGCGACGATGTGGTCGCCGGCTCCGGCGATGGTGGCTATCGCCAGGTGCAGCGCCGCCTGCCCGCTCGCAGTGCCGATGGCACCGACGCCGCCTTCCAGTGCGGCGACGCGCTCTTCGAGCACCGCGACGGTCGGATTGGAGATACGCGAATAGACATAGCCGGCGCGCTCCATGTTGAACAGCGCGGCCGCGTGGTCGCAGTCGGGAAACACGAACGATGCGGTCTGGTAGATCGGCGTCGCGCGCGCGCCGGTGGCGGGATCAGGCGTGGCGCCCGCATGCAGCGCGAGCGTGTCGAAGCGGTGGGTTTTCGGGTTGGTCATCGGATTGCCGGGGGCCGATCGGGATGTGTTCGGGTTGCGTCCGACGCGCGGTCGCCCGCGATTCTAGGCGGATTCGCGGGCGGGCGTAAAATCGCGGCGATGAAGCCGCGTGATCTCTCGTACCGCGATCTGCCGATGCCGCCGCCCGCCACGCGCCGACGAGGCGCAGAAGGATTTGTTCTGCATGCCGTCGGTTGGGGGACGGTGCCGCACCGGAGGTCGAAAATGGTCAGCTCGACGCAGTTTATTGCGCTGATGGCGCTGACGTGCGCGTTGGCGTTGATTTCGCACGATGCAGCGGGCCAGATCCACAAATGCCGAGACGCCCAGGGCAAGATAAGCTACCAGCAGCGTCCCTGCAACGGGACGGCGACGCACACGCCGTCGCAGTTCGACCCCAAACCCGCAGCCCCCCCTGACGATTCACCTGCCGCCGAGCCCGCCGTCAACGGAGCGCCGACCGCGAGCTCGGCTGCCGAATTCAACGCAGAAATGGCGACGTTGATTCTGACCAAGCGCGGATGCGACGAGCAGTTTCCCGGGTTCAGCCAGAAGGTCGCGGCCAACTACACGCGCTGGCGCCAGCAGAACCTGCAAAGTGTCGTCGCGACCGAGCGCCATCCGGAGTTTGCGCGACGGCTCGATACCCAGCGCAAGCAGCACGCCTCCGCCTCGGCCAAGTCTGCACCGTCCCGTAGCCCCGAAAAATGCGACGGCGTCGTCGCCTTTCTCGACCAGAACGCGGGCCCCTCCGACGCGCGGCTCGCCACGCCGGAAGGAACGTGGACGACGTTCCACGAGGCCTTGCGCAACGGTAACGCCAATGCGGCGCTGCGCTGCCTGGGTGGTCCGCTGCGTGACGAATACCGGAAGTCGTTTTCGCAGTGGAAGCTGCCCGGCATGCGCAATTTCGCGAATTCGATGCGGACGCTGCGCATCACGCACATGGACGACGAGGCCGGCAGCGGCAGCATCGCGAAAACGGACGGCAGCGAAACCGGCGTTTCGTTTCAGAAAATGGGCGACGAATGGCGGATCGTCGAACTGTGACCCCGCGGTGCAGCGTAGATCTCGGCAAGCCGCATTGCGATTTTCGCCTGCGCCGCGGCCGAAAATGCCTTAGGCTACGGTTTTCGTCTCAACCCTGAAAGGAGCGGTCCATTGGCAAGTCCCAACTACGCATTCGCCAAGCGGCAAAGAGATCTCGCCAAGCAGCGCAAGAAGGAAGAGAAGCGCAAGAAGAAGGCCGAGCAGACAACCGTACCCGCCGACCCCGCCGACGGGGCGACGCCGCCCGCTGACGCTGCAGACGCCGCATCTCCGGTGCCCGAGTCCTAGGCTTCCTGGCACGCCGCTCCGGACGTCGCTGTCAGTACAAGACGCGGCCAACCTTGGGGCACCCGAGGCTCCGACCAGAAAATCGAGGTCCATGCCGCGATCTGCCTGCAGCACCGTGTCGCAGTAGCGCTTGAACCAGCCGCGCGTCGCGGCTGACGGCTTCAGCACGCCGTTGTCGTGCCGACATGACGGCTCCCGGGTACCAGGGCACGAACAGGTTCTGCCCGTAGCCGTGCTTCTCGCTCTTCGACGCGGCGCCCGACGCGGAGTCGAGGATCATCGCGAACAGTCGCTGCCCGATCGCATCGACCGTCGCGTCGCCGTCGACGATCTCGCCGCAGTTGAGATCGATGTCCTGTTCCCGCCCGATCCACAGCTGCGTGTTGGTCGAGAGCTTGAGTGAGGGCGCGGGGATCGGCGTGAGCGTGTGCGCGCCTGTAGATGCGACGCGAAGGTTGCGGGTTGTTCTTTTTTCGTTGAGACTTCTTGTGGGCCCGGGCCGGCGTCGCCGGCGCGTATTTGCGACCCCTTTCTTGCTGCAACTACGGAGGAATGCATGAAGCTCGTACGCTACGGTCCCGCCGGCCGCGAAAAGCCGGGTCTTATCGACGCCGACGGCAAGCTGCGCGACCTGTCGAAGAAGGTGGGTGACATCGACGGCGCCACGCTGACGCCGGCCGAACTCGCAAAGCTCGCCAAGCTCGATCCGAAGAAGCTGCCGCTGGTCAAGGGCCGGCCGCGCCTGGGCGCCTGCGTGGCGACTCCTCCCAAGTTCGTCGCCATCGGGCTCAACTTCGTCGATCACGCGAAGGAGGCCAACGCGCCGATCCCGGAGCGCCCGATCGTCTTTTTCAAGGCGGAGACCTGCATCGGCGGCCCCAACGACAACATCATGTTGCCGAAGAACTCGACGTCGACCGACTGGGAGGTCGAGCTGGGCATCGTCATGGGCCGCCGAGCCAGCTACGTCGAGAAGAAGGACGCGCTGCGCTACGTCGCCGGCTACTGCCTGATCAACGACGTGTCGGAGCGCGAGTTTCAACTGAAGCACGGCGCGTCGCAATGGGGCAAGGGCAAGGGCTGCGACACCTTCGGTCCGATCGGGCCGTGGATGGTCACCAAGGACGAGATCGACGACGTGCAGAACCTCGACATGTGGCTCGAAGTCAACGGCGTACGCCGGCAAACCGGCAATACGCGCACGATGATCTTTGGCGTCGCCGACCTGGTCTCGGATCTGTCGCAGTACATGACGCTGTTGCCGGGCGACGTGATCACCACCGGCACGCCGCCGGGCGTGGGTCTCGGGATGAAGCCGCCGCACTACCTGAAGGCGGGCGACGTGGTCACGCTGGGCATCTCGGGCCTGGGCGAACAGCGGCAGCGTGTGGTGCCGTTCAAGTCGAGGCGCTGAACGTCCCGGCGCTCACGCGCCGCCGATCGAGAATGCCGGCGGCGAAGCTATGCCAGAATGGGCGAAGTCAGCAGCAGATGCGCCTGCCGAGCGTCCCCACCGCCGATAACACGATCATGCCCAGTGCCGCACACGAAGCCGCCGCGCAGTTCCTGTTCGCCGCACGCAAGCGCCGCACGCCGGGTCCGCGCATTCCGGCCGACTGCCGGCCATCGAGCGTCGTCGACGCGCTGACGATCCAGCAGCGCGTGGCCGACCTGATCGGAGCACCGATCGGCGGCTGGAAGTGCTCGCTGCCGTCGGACGCGCGGCCGGTGCTGGCGGCGCCGATTTTCGCACCGACGATCCACACCGCGTCTCCGTATCCGGTGATCGGCCGGGGCGCCACCGCGAAAGTCGAACCGGAGATCGCATTCGTGTTCGCCCGCGACCTGCCTGCCCGCGCAACACCGTACGGCGAAGGCGAAATCCGCGCTGCGATAGGCGACGCGCGGCTGGTGCTCGAGATCATGGGGTCGCGCTACGAGGATCCGGCGTCGATCGGCTTTCCCGAGCTGCTCGCCGACAGCGTGGCCAACCAGGGCCTGTTCGTCGGGCCGGTCGTCGACGACGCCTTCAACAGGCCGCTCGAAGCGTTTACGGTCACCGTAGCAGCGAACGGCGGCGCGCTCGCGAAACACGACGGCAAGCATCCAGATGCGCATCCGCTGCGCCCGCTGTACTGGCTCGCCAACCATCTGGCAACGACGGCGACGCCGCTTCGAGCCGGCCAGATCGTCACCACCGGCTCGTATTGCGGCGTGCTCGATGTTCCCTTCGACCAGGCACTGACGATTCGCTACGGCGACCTGGGCACGCTGTCGGTCACGCTGACGCAGGCAGGCTAGACGCATGAGCTTGGCGGGACTCGGCATCGTCGCCATCTGGCACGACCTGGTGCCTGCGGCGCGGGACGACTTCCACGAGTGGCACAACCGCGAGCACATGCCCGAGCGCGTCGGCATTCCCGGCTTTCGCCGCGGCCGCCGCTACGTGGCGATCAGCGGCACGCCCGAGTACTTCAACCTCTACGAAGCCGACAGTCCGCAGACGCTTTCGGGACAGGACTACCTTATCCGCCTGAACGCGCCGACCGCCTGGACGCGGCGCGTCGTTCCCTCGTTTCGCAACGTCGCGCGCTCGATCTGCCGTGTGGCGTTCACCAACGGCGTCGGCAGCGGCGGCGTCATGCTGACGCTGCGTTTCACCATCGACGTCGCCCGGCGCGACGGCACCGTCGACGCGCTGCGCAGGCGCATATTGCCGCCGCTCGTCTATCGCAAGGGCGTCGCCGGCGTCCATCTGGCACTCGCCGACGACGCGGCCAGCACTATTGAGACGCAGGAGAAGAAGGCGTGCGCCGACGAAACACAGGTACCCGCCTGGATCATCCTGATCGAAGGCAACACGGTGCCCGACGTCGATGGCGCGGCCGACGATCTTGCTCCGGCGCTGCAGGCGCACGGTGCGGCCGCACTCGACCGCGCGATCTACCGGCTGGAATTCACGCGCCTGAAAACGCCATGGAGCGCGGGGTAGTGGCAGGGACCGACGCCACCTGCCGCGGCGCGCCCGACGCAGCGCTGTTTCCCGAGATCGAGCCGTATGCCACGGGCCGCCTGCCGCTCGACGCCGTCCACACGATGTACTGGGAAGCCTGCGGCAACGCCGCGGGCACGCCGCTGGTGTTCCTGCACGGCGGACCCGGAGGCGGCTGCCTGCCGCATCATCGCCGCTACTACGACCCCGAATTCTGGAACATCGTTCTCTACGATCAGCGCGGCGCTCCGCGTTCCACACCCGGCGCAACGCTCGCCGGCAATACGACGCAGCACCTGGTCGCGGACCTGGAGCGCCTGCGCGAAACGCGCGGCATCGAGCGCTGGCTCGTCTTCGGCGGCTCGTGGGGCTCCACGCTCGCGCTCGCGTACGCGCAGGCGCATCCGAAGCGCGTACTCGGACTCGTGCTGCGCGGCATCTTTCTCGCCACGCCGCCGGAAATCGATTGGTTCATGCACGGCATCCGTACGATCTTCCCGGAGGCGTGGCGCGCATTCGCCGGCCACCTGCCCACGGCCGAGCGCGATCATCTGCTCGCCGGCTACTACCGGAGGCTGACCGACCCCGATCCCGCCGTGCACATGCCGGCGGCGGTTGCCTGGGACCGCTACGAAGGCGCCTGCTCGACGCTGCTGCCGCAATTCGACACGCCGGCGAAGCAGGAAGGCGACGCCGCGGCGCTGGCGATCGCGCGCATCGAAGCGCATTACTTCGTGCATGGCGGGTTCCTGCGCGACGGCGAACTGCTGGCCGGCGTTTCGCGCATCCGCCATCTGCCGTGCACGATCGTGCAGGGACGCTACGACGCCGTATGCCCGCCGGTGACCGCGCATGCGCTGGCCAGCGCGTGGCCCGAGGCCGAGTACATCGTGATTCCGGATGCAGGGCACTCGGTGCGCGAGCCCGGCATCGCGCGCGCGCTGGTCGACGCCGTACAGCGGATGCGCACGCGCGTCGCCTGATCGGGTCGACCGCGCGTGCGTCGCTCGCCGATACGCCGACACTCTCGCTGGTGCGCATTGCTGCCGGCGATGCGCAGTGCGCGGCTCGTAGTCCGCGTGCTGCTGCTCGCGTCGTTCGCGTTCGTGCAGCCTGCATGCGCGCAGCCCGCGGCCGGCATTGCGGCGGCGGCGGCGGCCGATGTCCCGGCCAACGCGCGCCCGAAGATCGGACTGGTGCTCTCCGGCGGCGGTGCTCGCGGGCTCACGCACATCGGCGTGCTCCGTGTCCTGCAGCAGATGAAGATCCCCATCGACTACATCGCGGGGACCTCGATGGGCGCGATCGTCGGCGGCCTCTACGCGAGCGGCATGTCGCCCGCTGAAATGCAGCGGCAGCTGGGCGCGGTGAATTGGCCGACGCTCTTGTCCGACAACCCGCCTCGTCCCGACGTCGGCTTTCGCCGGAAGGAGGAGGAAACCGCGTTTCCGATGGGCTTCGAGATCGGCTACCGCGACGGCGAAATACACTGGTTCAAGGGAGCGCTGTCGGGCAACAATCTCGAGCTTTACCTGCACGAGCTCACGCGCGGAGTCGACCACATCCAGGACTTCGACAAACTGCCGATCCCGTTCCGGGCGGTGGCGACCAACATGGTCACGGGTCAGGAAGTGGTCTTCCGCAACGGCTCGCTGTACCACGCGATGCGCGCCAGCATGTCGGTGCCGGGCATGTTCGCACCGATGGAACTCGACGGGCAGATCCTCGGCGACGGCGGCCTGGTCAACAACCTGCCGGTGGACGTCGTCCGCGCGATGGGCGCCGATATCGTCATCGCCGTCAACATCGGCACGCCGCTGATGTCGCGCGACCAGCTGCAGTCGGTGGTCGGCTACGCGTCGCAAATGATCAACATCCTGACCGAGCAGAACGTGCGCGTGCAGCTCGCAAAGCTGCGGCCGGGCGACATCCTGATCTCGCCGGACCTGGGACACCTGACCTTTCTCGACTTCACCGCTGCGGGGGAGTTCGTGTATCTCGGAGCCAAGGCGGCAGAGGCTGTACGTCCGCAACTGGCCGCCTTGTCGGCGGCGGCGACGCTGTACGCGCAGGCGGAGCAACGCTTCGCCGTGCCGCCGCCGCGCTTGCCCGAGACGCTCGACTTCGTCACCATCGAGGGGACCGGGTACACGAATCCGCAGGTTCTGGCCGGCCAGATGGAGACGCAGCCCGGCCGGCCGTTCAGCATGCGGATGCTGGAAAACGACCTCGCTCGCCTCTACGGTCGCGGCGACTTTTCGGAAATCGACTACCAGCTCGTCGACAGCGGACGCGGACAGGGGCTCGTCGTCGACGTCACCGAGAAGTCCTGGGGCCCCAACTTCCTGCGCTTCGGCGTTTCGCTGTCGGCCGACCTGCAGGGGGACACGTTTTTCAACGCGATGGTCGGCCACCGGCGGGTGTGGGTCAACAGCCTCGGCGCTGAATGGTCGAACGAGGTCGTCCTCGGCACGATGCTGCGCTACGCCACCGAGTTCTACCAGCCGCTGACGCTGCGCAACCGGGTGTTCGCTTCTGCCTACGGCCTCGTCCAGCGCGCACTCGAGTTCTTTTTCGACGACGACCAGCGCATCGCCGAGTACAGCGTGCTCACCCAATCCGCCGGTGCCGATCTGGGCACGCCCTTCGGCACCAGCGGAGAGCTGCGGATCGGCTACAAGTGGCTGCACCAGAACGCCGGCCCGGAGATCGCCGACAAGACCTCCGAGATCTACCAGACGATCAAGACCACCGAGACCGGGGTGCGCGCGTTGTTTCGCTGGGACACGCTCGATAATCCCAACTTTCCGCGCAGCGGCCTTCGGGTCAACGCCGACGCGCTGTTCGGACACCGCAAGACCGAGTATGCAGGCATGACCTTCTACGACGGCCAGTCGTCGCGCGCCGGGATCTACGCGAACCTGGCGCACGATCTGTGGAAGAACGGATTCGTCAACGTCGCCGTGCGCGCGGGAGGCATCACGGCCGCCAGCGAAAAGACGGACCCCATCAGCGATTTCAACCTGGGCGGATTCCTCAACCTGTCCGGACTGCGTACCGACCAGTTGTCGAACAACTACCTGGGTTTCGCCCGCGCCGTCTACTACCACCAGATCGGCAACCTGCCGCTGCTCGGACGTGGCGTCTACATCGGCGGCTCGCTCGAGGCAGGCAACGTCTGGTTCGACAGCGGCGACGCGTCGCTGTCCGACCTGCGCAAGGCCGGCAGCGTGTTCGTCGCCGCCGACACCTGGGCCGGCCCCTTCTACTTTGCGTGGGGCCTGGCGAGCGGCGGACAGTCGAGTTTCTACATCTTCCTCGGACGCCTGTGATAGCGCCAGTCGGGAAAAACGCGCAATGGCTGGCGCGCAGCCGCGCTGCCGTCTGGCATCCATGCACGCAGATGAAGCAGCACGAAACGCTGCCGCTGGTGCCGATCGCACGCGGCGCCGGCGCCTGGCTCTACGACTTCGACGGCAATCGCTACCTGGACGCGGTGAGCTCGTGGTGGGTCAACCTCTTCGGCCACGCCAATGCGCGCATCAACGCCGCTCTGCACGACCAACTCGACACGCTCGACCACGTGATGCTTGCGGGATTCACGCATCGCCCGGTGGTCGAACTCTCCGAACGTCTCGCCGCGCTTGCGCCGGCCGGCCTCGGCCACGCGTTCTACGGCTCCGACGGGGCGTCGGCCACCGAAATCGCGCTGAAGATGAGCTTTCACTACTGGCGCAACCGCGGCTTCCCCGACAAGCGCGGTTTCGTGAGCCTCACCGGCAGCTATCACGGGGAAACGCTTGGCGCGCTGGCGGTGACCGACGTTGCGATCTTCCGCGACACCTACGCGCCGCTGCTCAACACCAATGCGCTCGTCCCCTGCCCGGACCCGCGCCGCGGCATCGGCATCGAGGAAGCCGCCGCCGCGCTCGACGCGCATCTTGGGCGGCATCACGCGACGACCGCGGCGCTGATCGTCGAACCGCTGGTGCAGGGCGCATCCGGGATGGTCATGTACGACCCCGAATACCTCACGCTGGCGCGCGCGATCACGGCCGCGCACGGCGTCCACCTGATCGCCGACGAGATCATGACCGGGTTCGGGCGCACCGGCACGCTGTTCGCGTGGGAGCAGGCGGGTGCGCCGGCGCCGGACTTTCTGTGCCTGTCCAAGGGCATCACCGGCGGCTACCTGCCGCTATCCTGCGTGCTGACGACCGACGAAGTCTATGCGGCGTTCTACGACGACGACGTTGCGCGCGGCTTCCTGCATTCGCACTCCTACACCGGCAATCCGCTCGCCTGTCGGGCGGCGCTGGCGGTGCTGGACATATTCCGCGACGACGACGTCGTCGCCGCCAACCGTGAACGCGCGCAACGCTGGTCGGCGATCCTGACGCCCGTCGCCACGCATTCCCGCGTTCGCGATTTTCGGCAGCGCGGCATGATCTTCGCCTGGGAGGTCGACACGATGCGCGACGACTTTCCGCGCTGGTGCTTTTCCCGCGCTCTGGAGGCCGAACTCCTGTTGCGGCCGATCGGTCGTACGCTGTACCTGATGCCGCCGTACATCGTGACCGACGATGAGATGTCGCTGCTCGCCAATCGCTTGCGGATGATTCTCGACGATGCCTGAACGCTCCGGATGAAACCACTGCGTCTTGTGGTCGTGCTTGCCGGCGTCATCGCAACCGCCGCGCAGGCGGCGCTGCCGGGCGGCGTGGCACGTGCCTTCCACGATACCGGCATTCCACTTTCCAGCGTAGCGGTCGTCGTACGCGAGTCCGGCCACCCGCAGCCCCTGTTCACGCACGACGCCGAGCGCCCACTCAACCCGGCGTCGGTGATGAAACTGGTGACGACCTTTGCCGCGCTCGAGTTGCTGGGCCGCGACTACCGGTGGAAGACCGAGGCGTACCTCGACGGGACGCTCGGCAGCACGGGTACGCTCGCCGGCAACCTGGTCTTGAAGGGCAACGGCGATCCGAAGATCACCATCGAGCAGTGGCAGGCGTTCATGGCCGATCTGCGCCGCCGCGGCTTGCAGCGAGTGGACGGGGACCTGGTGCTCGACCGGTCGTATTTCAAACTCGAGCGGCACGATCCGGCGGCGTTCGACGCCGAGCCGCTGCGTCCCTACAACGTCGGACCCGACGCGCTGCTCGTGAACTTCAACTCGGTGCGCTTCAGCTTCTCCCCGGACGTCGCGCGCAACGCGGTCGCTGTCAAAGCCGAGCCGCCGCTGCCGGAGATCGCGCTGGACACCATGCCGCAGTTGGCCAACGGCAACTGCGGCGATTGGCGCACCTCGCTCGCCGCGCAGTACGTCAACCTCGGCGTTACGGCCTCTGCGGCGTTTCCGGGACGTTATCCGCGCGGCTGCGGCGAGCGCGAATGGTACGTCGCGCTGCTCGATACGCCGCACTACGTGCACGGCATGTTCACCGCATACTTCCGGGACAAGGGCGGACGCTTCGACGGCGGTGTGCGCGAAGGCGCAGCGCCGCGCGGAGTGACGCCCTTCGCAACGATGGAATCGCTGCCGCTCCACGACATCGTCCGCGACATCAACAAGCTGTCGAACAACGTCATGGCGCGGCAGGTTTTCCTGACGCTGGCGACCGCGCGCCATCCACCCCCTGCGACGCCGGCGCTGGCGATCGACGTCGTCGAACGCTGGCTCAGGGACAAGAAACTTTCGCTGCCCGGACTCGTGCTCGACAATGGTTCGGGGCTGTCGCGCCGCGGGCGCATCACTGCCGGAGGCCTGGCGCGGCTGCTCGCGGCAGCCGACGCGAGTCTGGTGCGCGAGGACTTCGTCAGTTCGCTCGCCGTCGCGGCGGTCGACGGCACGCTGCAAAAGCGCTTCCGCAACGGCGCAGCCGCCGGACAGGCGCTGCTGAAGACCGGCTCACTCGAAGGCGTGCGCGCGCTCGCCGGCTACGTGTTCGACGAACGGGGGCGTCGCTTCATCGTCGTGGCGATCATCAACCACCCGAACGCCGCGCGGGGCGCCGCGGCACTCGAATACCTGGTGCAGTGGGTCTACCAGAAGGCTGGGCACTGGGACCCCGCTTTGCGGCGCTAGCGACGTTCACACCCCGGGGATCGGCCGGCTTTCCTTGTACAGCAGGTAGCCGCGCAGCACGCGGTAGATCACCCACAGGCCGGCGAAGAACCAGATCGCCAGCGCGATCGGGATGCCGATCAGAATGAGCCCGAGCGTGAAAAATACCACCCAGCCCAGGATCGCCCACAGCAGCGACCACCAGAAAGTGCGGATGAGCCAGGTGAAGTGCGACGCCACCCAGGTCCCGGCCGCATCGTCCTTTTTCACGTAGCAGACGATGACGCCGATGATGCCCAGGACTCCGGTCAGCGGCGCGATCAGCGGCAGGCCGGACGACGCCAGCCCGATGATCGCCGCGATGGCGTACAGCGCATAGGCGAGCACCCCGGCGGTGACGGGCACGGTGGATGCACCGGGCGCGGATTGCGGGGCGGGGAAATCGGCCATGGCCATCAACTCCATGCGTTACGCGCCGCACGTCGGCGCCCGTACCGCAAAAGATGAGGCCGGAAACCTGTCAGGTCAATAGCGGGTGGCGCAGAAGGCGCCTGGGCGCGACCGGCTGCGCATACGGCTCCCTCGACTGCCCATGCGCGCGACCGGCGGCGGCGCGGTACCGTCGATCGCCTCCGATCCTTCCGCCGGCCGGGCCATACGCAAATCCCGGGCGAATATCGCGCAGATGCCCACAAGCGACACAGCCCCAGGGTCCCTCGTTATAATGGGTGTCCGCGTTGCCGGCAACGCGCCCACCGCACGATCAACCAGGGACCGACGACATGACCATCGACACCACCCGCGACAAGCTCGTCGACGAATTCTCCTCCGTGCTTTCCGAAGCGGAGACGCTGCTCGACAAAGCTACCAAGGAAACCGGCGACAAGGCGCGCGACCTGCGCTCGCAGGTCGAAGCCCGTCTGCTCTCGGCCAAGCTCAAGCTGCAGGAACTCGAAGGCGAGGCGATCGATCGCGCCAAAGCCGCCGCGCGCGTCACCGACGACTACGTGCACGACCATCCGTGGCAGGCGATCGGCCTCGCAGCCGGCATCGGCTTCGCGGTCGGCCTGCTGATGAATCGCCGGTGACATCCCGGATCCCGGCCGGCGACCGATGAGCGACGCCGCGGATCGCGACGCAGGCAGCATCACGCTGCGCGGTGCGCTTGCGCGGCTCGCCGATGCGCTGCTGGGACTTCTGCGTACACGGTTCGAACTCGCGACCCTCGAATACAGCGAGGAGCGCGAACGCCTGAGCCATCAGCTGATGCTGTTGCTGGCGGGTGTCGGCTGCCTGCTGTTTGCGCTGCTTTTCGCCGGGGCGGCAGTCGTCATCTACTTCTGGGAGACCTACCGGCTCTCCGCCGTCATCGGCGTCATGGTCGTGTTCGCGATCGCCGGCGCGGTCCTTCTGTGGCGCCGCGCAGAAATCGCCAACACGGCGGCCACCCCGTTCGCAGCCAGCATGGAAGAGCTCGAAAAGGACCGCGCTGCGCTCTCACGCACGCTCAACCCACCGGCTTCGCAATGACCGCCGCCGACCTCGCCGAACGCAAAGCGCGCCTTATCGCGCAGTCCGACCTGCAGCGGATGCAGGCGATGCTCGCCTGGCATGCCGCGCGACGGGCCGTCTCGCCGCCGGCGCCTGCAGAACGCAGTTCCGCTTCGCGCTCGATCGCGGCGACGCTGATCGGGCTCGCGTTGCCGCTGGCCGGCGCCGGTCGGCTGCGCGGCGCGCTGCGCAAGCTGTCGATGGTCGCCATGGTGCTGCGGCTGTTGCGCGCCTGGCGGGCGCGCTAGAGTCCCAACTCCCGGTACAGCGCGTCGACGCGCGCAGCCACCGCCGAGTCCGTGGCGATCGCGCGACCCCAGTTGCGCGTCGTCTCCCCCGGCCACTTGTGCGTGGCGTCGATGCCCATCTTGCTGCCGAGTCCCGGCACCGGCGACGCAAAGTCCAGCGTGTCGATCGGCGTCGACTCGACGAGCAGCGTGTCGCGCGCCGGATCCACGCGCGTAGTCAGCGCCCACACTACATCCTTCCAGTCGCGGATGTCGACGTCGTCGTCGGTGACGATGATGAATTTCGTGTACATGAACTGCCGCAGGAAGCTCCAGACGCCGAACATCACACGCTTGGCGTGCCCCGGATACTGCTTCTTCATCGACACCACCGCCAGACGATACGAGCAGCCCTCGGGTGGCAGGTAGAAATCCGTGATCTCCGGAAACTGCTTCGCTAGCAGCGGAACGAACACCTCGTTCAGTGCGACTCCGAGCACCGCTGGCTCGTCCGGCGGCTTGCCGGTGTAGGTCGAGTGATAGATCGGGTCGTGGCGCAGCGTGATGCGTTCGAGTGTCAGCACCGGGTGTCGCTCGACGTCGTTGTAGTACCCGGTATGGTCACCGAACGGACCTTCCAAAGCGGTTTCGTAGCCGGTGGGGTCGGCGGCGTCGGGCTGGATGAATCCTTCGAGCACGATCTCAGCGCTGGCCGGCACCGACAGGTCGTGCGATTGGCAACGGACGATCTCGGTACGCGCGCCGCGCAGCAGCCCGGCAAACTGGTATTCGGACAGTGAATCCGGCACTGGCGTCACCGCCCCGAGGATCGTCGCCGGATCGGCACCGAGCGCAACCGCCACGGGGAACGGCGAACCCGGATGCGCGAGCGCGTGATCGCGGAAGTCGAGTGCGCCTCCGCGATGGGCGAGCCAGCGCATGATGACCTTGTTGTGCGGGCGCTCGGTTTGCAACACTTGCTGCCGGTAGATGCCGAGGTTTTGCCTTTTCCTGTGCGGGCCGCGGGTGACGGTCAGGCCCCAGGTGATAAGCGGCCCGGCGTCACCCGGCCAGCAGGTCTGGACCGGCAGCCGCGCGAGGTCGACGTCGGCACCCTCCCACACGACATCCTGGCAGGGACCGGTGTTGCGAAGCTTCGGCGCCATGTCGAGCACCTTCAGGAACAACGGGCGCGTCGTCTGCCACGCATCCTTCAGGCCCTTCGGCGGCTCGGGCTCCTTGAGAAAAGCGAGCAGGCGGCCGATCTCGCGCAGCGATTCGCGCCAGGCATCGCCTCCCACACCCATCGCGCGCGCGACGCGCTGCGGAGTGCCGAAGAGATTGCCGAGCACCGGGATCGATTCGCCGTTCGGCGCCCGGCAGCCGCCCTTCGGCTGCATGAACAAGAGCGCCGGGCCGCCGGCCTTCAGCACACGGTCGCACAGCCCTGTCATTTCCAGGTACGGGTCGACAGGCAGGTCGACACGCTTCAGTTCGCCGCGCGCCTCGAGCTGCGTCAGGAAGTCGCGAAGGTCGCGGTAGGGCATCCCGCATTGTAGCCAAAGCTACAATGCCGAATGCCGCATCACCCTTCCGGCGTCGACGACGCCCGGTTCCTGCGCACCCGCCGCATCGTGTTCGGCATCGTGCTGCTGAGCTTCCTGCTGTCGTTTTTTCACCGCACTGCGCCGGCGGCGATCGCCGCTGAACTCACCCATGCGTTCGCGATCAACGCGGCCACCTTGGGCACGCTCGCCGCGACCTACTTCTCCGTCTACATGCTGCTGCAGATTCCCGTCGGCGTGCTCGCCGACACGGCAGGACCGCGCCGGATCCTCGCCGGCGGCTCGCTGATCGCCGGTGCAGGTTCGCTCGCCTTCGCGCTGGCGCCAACGTGGGGGATCGCGGCGGCCGGTCGCACGCTGGTCGGTGTCGGCGTCTCGGTCGCGTTCATCGCGATCCTCAAGGTCAGCGCCGTGTGGTTCCCGCCCAACCGCTTTGCCACCCTGAACGGCATCACGATGTTCGCTGGCAACATGGGGGCCGTGATCGCCGGCGCACCGCTGGCCTGGCTGGTCACGCAGACGTCGTGGCGCGGCGTGTTCGTCGCGCTCGCCGCGCTGTCGTTCGCACTGGGCATCGCCACCTGGATCTGGTTGCGCGATCGCCCGCAGGATCTGGGCTTCGCGCCGGTGAATCCTCATGCGGGCGCCGGCGTGATGGGCGTGCATTGGTCGCGCGCGCTCGCGCAAGTGCTACGCAATCCGGCGACCTGGCCCGGATTCTTCGTCAACTTCGGCATCGGCGGCAGCTATCTCGCCTTCGCCGGCTTGTGGGCGGTTCCGTACCTGGTCGACGTTCACGGCATGACGCGTGTCGCCGCCGCGCAGCATGCGAGTCTGCTGCTGCTCGGTGTGGCCTTCGGATCGGTCGCCATCGGCGTGCTGTCCGACCGGCTGGGCAGCCGCCGTGGACTGATGCGCGCCTGCACGCTGCTTTATTCACTGTCGTGGCTGCCGTGGTTGATGCACGCGGTCTGGCCACTGCCCGCCACGCTCGCCTGGTCGTTTGGCATGGGGCTGCTGACCCCGGGCTTCACTTTGTCATGGGCGGTCGCGAAGGAAGTCAACCGGCCCGAGCATTCCGGAATGGCGACGTCGGTCGTCAACCTCGGGATCTTCCTCGGTGTGGGCATCCTGCAGCCGCTCTTGGGCATGCTGCTCGACCGCGGGCGCGTCGCGACGACCGCCACACAGGCCTGGGATCCGGCACTGTGGCTGCTCGCGGGCACCGCGGCCTTTGGCGCCGCCGCCACCTGGCTGGTGCGCGAACGCGATGCCGGGCGCAGATAGTTCAAATGACGGCGCCGGTGACGACAACGATCCGGACCGCGAAACGAGTATCCATGTTCGATGGTTCCGAGGAGGGGCCATGATCGTGATTTCCAGGTCGACAACGCGCCGTCACAGATGATCGGCGATCACCCGCCATGCGACTAGCTTCTCGGCGAAAGGCCGCGTGTACGCCGGGCTCGACGACGGCAAAGACAGCGTCGAATAGCCGGCGCCGCTCCATTGCCGCATCGCGCGCGCGGCAGTCCTGCCGTTGAAACAGACCAGTGCGATGTTCGGCGCCTGGACGAGGACACGGCGGCTTTGCGCGCGCGACGGCGCGCGGATCGCCGCATCGAGGCTGCCTTCGCGCACGCACGCAACGATCGTATCCCAGACGCCTATCCGGTGCGCAAGCAAGCGCGCGATGCGCGCCTCGTAAGTCATCGCCGGCAGCGCTTCGCCGACGATCGCCGCCAGCAGTGGCCAGAAATGGTTGCGCGGATGCGCGTAGTACGCCTGCGCCGCGAGCGAGGCCTCGCCGGGAAAGCTGCCGAGGATCAAGACGCGCGTATCAATTGCCAGAACCGGCGCCAATCCACGGCGACGCGTGGCCGCCGCCGCTAGCCGACGCGCGGCCACGCCCGCAACCGCAACGCGAAATCGAGCGCCACACCGGCGAACACCGCGAAGCCGAGCCAGTGATTGCCGAGAAAGGCGCGAAAGCAAAGCGCGCGTTCGCGACCGCGAATCAGGATCACGTGGTAGATCGCGAGCGCCGCGGCGACGGCGAGTCCCACCCAGTAAGCTGCGCCGAGCGGGATGCGCAGGCCCGCCCAGGTCATGCCCGCGAAATAAACCGCGTAACACAGCGCCACTGCGAGCACGTCGAAACTGCCGAAGGTCAGTGCCGAGGTGCGCAGGTCGAGACGCCGGTCGTCGTCGCGGTCGACCATCGCGTACTCGGTGTCGTAGGCAACCACCCAGAACAGGTTGAACAGCAGCAGCCACCAGGCCAGCGGCGGCACGTTGTCCTGCGCGGCTGCGAAAGCCATCGGAATTCCGAACGAGAAGGCGATGCCGAGGAAGGCCTGCGGCAGCGCGAAGAAACGCTTGCAGAACGGGTAGGCGACGGCGATCGCCAATGCCGCCACCGACAGCAGCACGGTCCGCCGATTGGTGCCGACCAGCGCCAGCACGAAGCCGGCGAACGCGAAGCCCGCGGCCACGACCAGCGCCTCCCAGGGCGCGATGTCGCCCCGGGCCAGCGGACGATCGGCGGTGCGCTTCACGTGTGCGTCGAAGTGACGGTCGGCCCAGTCGTTGAACGCGCATCCGGCGCAGCGCATCACGATCGTGCCGAGTGTGAACACCAGCACGAGCGACAGCGTCGGCCGGCCGCGGGTCGCGATCCACAAGGCCGCGAGGGTCGGCCACAGCAGCAGCAGGATGCCGATCGGCTTGTCGAGGCGGACCAGCCGCTCGTAGGCATCGATGCGCTGGAGCAACGTCAGCCGCGGTGGGCCGGAGCAGCGCGGCTTCGCCGTCGACCGGTCGGTGGGCGCGGTCACAATGCAAGCGGAAGCTGCTTTTTCAACTCCCGCGGAGCGACGTTTGCGAGCAGCGTCTGCGGCGTCGGGTAGGCGAGCCGGACACGCAGTTCCCTCTTCATCCGGTCGTTGCCGAGCCGGCGCGATTCGCTCATGAAGGAGAGGAGCATCGGTGCGATACGCTGCTCTGCCTCTTCCCAGGTCACGCGCGGTGGCCGCGGCAGATGAAAGGCGTCGGCGACGGTGTCGAACCAGCCGCCCATTTTCATCTCGGAGTCGTCGGTGACGTTGTACGCGCGGTTGGGCCGGCCATGGAACAGCGCCGCGACGGCCGCCCGCGCGAGGTCGTCGGCGTGGATGTGGTTGGTGTAGACGTCGTCGTCCGGCGCCAGCACCGGCGTTCCCTGCCGGATGCGCTCAAGCGGCAGCCGCGTCTGCGTGTAGATGCCCGGCGCACGCAGCAGTGCCAGCCGCACACCGTGATGCGCCGCCCATACGCGCAAGCGGTCTTCGGCAGCGACGCGACGCCTTCCGCGCGGCGTCCGCGCACGCCGCGGGCGGGTCTCGTCGATGCGCGCGCCGGCGCAGTCGCCGTAAACGCCCGACGTCGAAATGTAGACGAAGCGCTGCGGTATAATCTGCGCGCGCGTCAATGCAGCAAGCAGCCTTCGCGTGCGCGGATCGTCGCGTCCATCGGAGGGCGGCGGCGCGCAATGCAGGACGGCCTGTGGCGCCAACGCAATTCGCCGCATGCTCGCGAAATCGTCCAGGTCGGCCACGATGGGCACAATGCCGTGCGCACGCAGTTTCGGGACTTCGTCGGCACGGCGTGTCAGTCCGCAGATCCGCGCCCGTCCGCGCAACAACGATGCGGCGCGCAATGCCACATCGCCGCATCCGATCAACAATACCCTGATCACGCTTTTCGACCCTGGACCGCGCCCGTGCATCGCGGCGCGCGGAAGTTAAGACATGACTTTTGAGATTACCATAAAGCCAAGCGACCACTCGTTTGCCTGCGACGACGGCGAAACCGTACTCGCGTCGGCGATGCGCGCGGATCTGATGCTGCCTTATGGCTGCCGTAACGGCGCCTGCGGAACCTGCAAGGGCCGGATTCTCTCCGGGGAGGTCGACTATGGTGCGCACCAGGAGTCGACGCTTTCCGAAGCCGAGAAGCGCGCTGGACTGGCGCTGTTCTGCTGTGCGAAGCCGCGCACCGATCTCGTCATCGAGGTTCGCGAAGTGCGACGCGCCGGCGACATCCAGGTCAAGCGCATGCCCTGCCGCATCGAGTCGATCGACCGCGCCGCGCCCGACGTGGCGGTCGTGCGCATCAAGCTGCCCGCCAACGAGCGGCTGCAGTACCTGCCAGGCCAATACATCGACTTCCTGCTGAAGGACGGCAAGCGCCGCAGCTTCTCGATCGCCACGCCGCCGCACGACGACGGGCTTCTCGAACTGCACGTGCGCCACATTCCCGGTGGCCTGTTCACCGACGCGTTGTTCACGCAGTACAAGGGTCGCGAGATCCTGCGTTGCGAAGGGCCTCTGGGCTCCTTCTACCTGCGCGAGGAGTCCGACAAGCCGATCGTGTTCGTCGCCGGCGGCACGGGATTCGCACCGATCAAGGCGATCATCGAGCATGCGCTGTACCACCGGCTCGACCGGCAGATGGTGCTGTACTGGGGTGCGCGCGCGCTGCCGGACTTGTATCTGCCTGGCCTGCCCGGCGGCTGGCAGTCGGCGCATCCGAACTTCACGTTCATCCCGGTGTTGTCGGAGCCGCGGCCGGAAGATGCGTGGCCAGGACGTCAGGGACTGGTCCACCAGGCGGTCATCGCCGATTTTCCGGACCTCTCCGGAGTCCAGGTTTACGCCTGCGGTGCGCCGGCGATGATCGACGCCGCGCGGCGCGACTTCACGCAGCTCTGCCGGCTGCCGGAGGAGGAGTTCTACGCCGACAGCTTCACCTGCGCGGCGCTGACCGAGGCCCGGCCTTAGACGCAGGCTTTTGCGTGATTTGTTGCTGCCGGGCGGTTATGATGCGGCCGTCCGGACCCGGACGCCATCCGCAGGTGCACCGCGCATGCTTCACGGTCAACGCGTCGTCGTCGTGATGCCCGCTTTTCGGGCGGAGAAGACGCTCGAAGTCTGCGTCCGCGCCATCCCTCGCGACGTCGTCGACGCGGTGCTGCTGGTCGACGACGCTAGCGACGACGCGACGATCGCCGTCGCCGAGCGTCTCGGGCTGCCAACTTTCCGGCATTCGATCAACGCCGGCTATGGCGCCAACCAGAAGACCTGCTACCGCGAGGCGCTGCGCGCCGGCGCCGACATCGTCGTCATGGTCCATCCCGACTACCAGTACGAGCCGCGGCTGATCACCGCGCTGGCGTCGCTGGTCGCGGCCGGCGTCTACGACGTCGCGATAGGCTCGCGGATGCTCGGCCGGACCGCGCTCGCCGGCGGCATGCCCCGCTACAAGTACCACGCCAACCGCGCGCTGACTGCCTTCCAGAACCTGATGACCGGCGCCCGCCTGTCCGAATACCACACCGGCTTTCGTGCGTTTTCGCGGCGTGCTCTCGAAACGCTGCCGCTGGGCGCCAACTCGTCGGACTTCGTGTTCGACAACCAGGTGCTGGTGCAGGCGCTGGCGTTCGGAATGCGCATCGGCGAGGTATCCTGCCCGACGCACTATTTCGAGGATGCGAGCCAGATCAGCTTTCGCCGTTCGATCGTCTACGGCTTCGGCGTGATGCGGACCAGTCTCGCCTATCGGCTCTGGCGCTGGGGGCTCGTGTCGCCGCGGATATTCTCGACGGAGTCCGAGTTCAAGCTCGTCGATCCGACCCTGGCCACGACCGCGCACGCGTGAGTTCGGAAAACCGCCAGGGGCGCGGCACGGTGGCGTGGAGCGCGCTCTTCCTCTGCGCGATCGCCGCGGGTTCTTGGCTGCGCCTGCGCGGCTTGTCCAGCCAGATCATCATCGACGACGAGTGGCACGCGTTGCGCAAGCTGATGCGCGCCGACATGCTGAACATCGTCTCCCATCTCGACTACGCCGACTACAGCATTCCGCTAACCGTCTACTACCGCTGGCTGCAGGATACGATCGGCATCAGCGAGTGGGGAATGCACCTGCCGATGCTGGTTGCCGGCATCGCGCTGATCATTGTCGGACCATGGCTCGCCCGCGCGTGGACGACAGCACCGGTGCGCGCGACCTGGGCCTTGCTGTTGGCGCTGTCGCCGCTGCTCGTCTACGTAAGCCGGACCGCGCGCCCTTATGCGCTGACGGCATTGTCGACGATGATCGCCATCATCGCCTTCGAGCGCTGGTGGCGCGCGGAAGGCAATCGCGACGCGTGGGCCGCGGCTTACGTCGCTGCGACCTTCGCCGGCGGCTACCTGCACATGACCTCGCTCGCGTTCACGCTGGCGCCTTTCATCTACTTCGGTGCCCGCGTGCTGACTTGCGAGCACGGCCAGTTGCGTCGCCTGCTCCGGATGGGTGTGGCCACCGCGTTGCCGCTGGCGCTCGTGCTGCTGCCACCGGTCATCAACGACTGGTTCAGCTTTGCCGCTAAGGCTGGCGTGGATTCGGTCACCGTCGATAGCTTCGTGCGCACGTCGCTGATGCTGGCGGGAAGTGCACAGGCAATCGTCGCTGTGCTGCTGGCAATCTGTGCGGCGGTCGGCGCGCTAAGCTGGTGGCGTCGTGACCGTTTGCTCGCCGGCTACGTATTGACGGTCGCAGCGGTCGGTACGCTGGCAGTGCTCGCCGCGCGGCCGAATTGGGTGATGCACCCACCGGTGCTCGCGCGCTACCTGGTGCCGATACTGCCGCTCATGCTGCTGCTCGCCGCGGAAGGTGTAATTGCGCTCGTCCCGCGTCGTCCTTCGCTGCTGCAGGCGCCGATCGTCGCGTTACTCGCGGTGGGACTGTGGACCGCAGGTCCATTGCCCGCGCTTTCGCGGCTGCCCAACCAGTTCACCGGCCACCTGCGTTACCAGTTCGACTACGACGCCCTGCACAATCCCTACGAGCAACAGGCAGCGATCGAGCCGGTGCCGGAGTTCTATCGCCGGCTTGCCCTTGCCCCAGCCGGCTCGCTGACGCTGATCGAGGCGCCGTGGCGGCTGGAATCGCACTTCAATCCGCATCCGTGGTATCAGGAGATCCATCGACAGAACGTGATCATCGGCCTCACCACGCCGTTGTGCGGTGTACGCGAATTCGGCGAATACCCGGAAGGCTACCCCGGATTCCGATTCGCCCACTTTGCGCACCTGTCGGCGATCCTGCGCGGCCGCGACTACGGCGCCGACTATCTGGTGATGCACGTCCTGCCCTGGTCGGCGCCCGCCGGCGACAGCGCGCGCTGGCCCGACGTTGCCCGCTGCCTGCCGGCAATCGAGGCCGCGCTCGGTCCTCCGGTCTTCCGCGACGAGCAAATCGTGGTGTTCAAACTGCCACGGAAGAACTCCGCCGGTTCGACGCCGCGTTGAACGACGCCAGCTGCCGGACACCGAGTTTGCCTGACACGCCGACGTTGGCTTACCCGGTCAGTGACGCGTGCGTTCGAGTTCGGACAACGATCGCTTGAGCGCCGCCGCCAGATGCGTGTTCGCGAGCTCACCGCGGCCAAGCCTTGCATGCAACTCCCCCAACGCCACGTGTGTGCGCCAATGATCGTCGAGCGCGAGGCTCGCCTCGAAATAGGTCTGCGCCTTTCCCCAAAGCGAACCACGCTCGCAGAGCACACCCAGCGCGTACAACAGCATTGCATCGTGATCGTGCGCGACCAGCCAACGCTCAGCTGTTTCGAGCTGACGCGTTGGATCACCGGCATTGCTTTGCGCGTACAGCACGACCAGATCCGGGTCCCAGTTGCGCTCGAGACAGCGTTCGATGAGCTCGGCCGTTTCGCGGTCACCGCCGGTGGCCAGGAAACTCGCGGCCGCCGCGCGCGCCACCTTGGGATGCATCCGTTCGCCGTCCGACAGCCGATTCCAGTAGCTGCGCAAGCCCGCGGCGTCGTGGCGGAAGCCGGCGAGCACCTCCGAGTGTGCCGTCGCGCGGATCAGGTCGCCCTGCACGGAATCGTAAACGCGGCGCTTGACCAGTTGGTCGACGACCGGTGGAATGTCGGCGTGGCGGCCCGCGGCGGTCAGCGCGCGTACCTCGAGTCGCAGCGCCGCCGTATGCGATCCGGCCTCCCGCTTCAACTCAGACAGGCGCGATAGTGCCGTACCCGGCTGGTCCTGTTCGAGCGCCATGTCGGCCTCGAGCATCAGGCGCGGCACGGCGAGGCTGGCCACGTTCGCATCGGGACGCGCAAGCAGCTTCTCGGCGAGCGCGAACTCGCGTGTGTCGATCGCCGCCCGCGCTCCGATCAGCGCCGACAGCCCTGACGAATCCGCGATGGCGAGCGCCTCTTCGGCGAACTGGCGCGCCTTGCCGTAGCGACCTTCGAGCAACGCGATGACCGCGGCATCCTGCTTGACGCGCGCGCGTTCCCTATTGCGGCGGCGACGCGCATCGCGGACTTCGGCAGGCATGTGGGCGATGCGCGCGGCGACGCGCAGCAGCAGGTGGAACAATACGAACGCACAAACGGCCAGCACGATGAACGCGTTGATCGAGATTTCGACACGATACGGCGGCGCGACGAACAGCGCGTAGCCGCTGTTCAGCCGGAACAGCAGCGCGGCCAGCATGGCCAACGCGGCGAGCAGCAGGAAGGCGAAGAGGACGCGCATGGACGTGCGCGGTCAGCGCGGGCGGGCGGCGGCACTCCCGCGCTCGGCCGCGCGTTGGCGCGTCGCCTGCACGGTCTGCAGCGCGGTCAGACTCCCGCTGAGGTCGGGGAGCTGGGCGGGCAACGGCGTTGCCGCCAGTTGCGTCAGCGTGGCGACGAGCCCGGCGACGGGCTTGCTGCGCATGTCGAAGTACTGCTTGACCCAGGCGGTGGCGGCCTTCACGTCCGTCTTGAAACCCGCATCATCGCGTGTGACCAGTGCGACACGCGCGGTCAGCAGGCGCAGTCGCAGGTTTTCGCGCAGAAAATACTCCTGCGCCGGCGGCACCAGCGGCGCCGCCGGACGGTCGGCGACCTCGATGCGCACCAGCGACTTCACTTCGTTCCACGCCTCGCGAAAATAGGCCGTCCATGCCGGCTGCTCGGACGGCGGTGACGGCGGCTCCGGCAGCGGCAGGCGTTCGTCGCGTGCCAATGGCAGCATCGATATTGCGGCGAGCGCCTGGTCCAGCTTGAGCGACATACCTGCAACATCGACGAAGGGCACCGACTTCAGCCGGTCGACGTCGCGCGACAGGGCGCGGCGCAATGGTATGAGTTGCGGACGATCGATGCGCGCGAGCTTGGCGTCGGCCAGCTGCAGCGCCGCCAGCGCCGCCTGGACGTTGCCCGCAATCGCCAGCTGCTGGCTTGCCAACATCAGCACCTGCTCGACCTCGTTCAACGCCAGTTCGTCGCGCGAGGGTGCGAGCTCGCGATAGAGCACCTCCAGCGAGTCTTGCTGCGACTGCGATTCCGACAATCGCGTCTCGAGCAGCGCGAGCTTGGCCCGCGCTTCGCGCAGTTCGTTGGCGAGATCCGATTCGCGCGCCTTGACCAGCGCGAGCGCCGCGTCGGAATCGGTCAGGCGCTTCGCGACCTCGGTGCGCAGGCCGCGCTGCGTATCGCGTTCGATGAACCAGATGCCGGCAATGACGACGGCGAACAGCGCGGCAACGACGATCACCATGCGGCGCGACGCCGGCTTGGCTATCGAGTCCGGCTGCGGCTGGCCGTCGGTGGAGGTCGTGCGTTCGCGCACAGGCGCGGTTTCGTCCATGGGTACGGCCGGAATTCGCAAGGAACCCCAGGCATTCTAGCAGTCCGCCTGCTGAGAAAGCCGCCGACGGGACAACCACCCGCATCGTGCGTCGAATACAATCGGGAATTCCCAAAACCCGACGACCTGCCACCCGTTTTCCTTCGCCGTGAATGGCCTGACCTTGCTCGCAATTCTGGCGCTGGCCGTCGGCTTCGTTGTCGTCTGGCGGGTGGGCATCATGCAAGGCAGGCGCGAAGCGGCGACGCGGGCTAAGGCTCCGCTTCGCCCCACCGTGTCGCTGACCGCACCGCAGTCAGCGTCCGCGACGACGGCGACGGCGTCACGCGACGAAGCGGCGCCATCTGCCGATGCCGGGTCGTTGCCGGACGCACAGGCGCACCTGCTGCGCGCACTCGAGGCGGCGAATGCGACCCAGCGCGACGCGGCGCTCGACGCCGCAGCCGAACGCACGCAACTCATTGCCTTCGCCGCTGATCGCCGCCGGCTGCTGCACCAACTCGCCGCGGCGCGTGCCGAAACGGCGCGTTACCGCGACATCGTCGTCGATCTCGAGAACAACGCGCTGCCACCGCTGCTCGACGGCCCGCATGCACCCGACGATCTGAAGCTCGTCGTCGGCATCGGTCCGGTGCTCGAACGCATGCTGCACAAACTGGGTGTAACGACGTACCGGCAGATCGCGCGCTGGAGCGACCGTGACATCGACGACTTCGACGCCAAGTTGCCCGAGTTCCCTGGCCGCATACGCCGCGACGCCTGGGTGACGCAGGCGCGCGAGCTGCACCTGGCGAAGTTCGGCGAGTCGCTGCCGGTCCGCGAGCGCCGATGAGGCCGGCGCATCCGTTGGCGCACGCCTTCGTTCCGATCGCGGTGCTGACGCTGATCTGGGGTTGCAACTGGCCGGTGCTCAAACTGGGCATCGAAGAGCTGGCGCCGCTGACGTTCCGCGCGTTCACACTACCCTTCGCCGCACTGGGTTTGCTGCTGATCGCTTACCGGAACGGCGACGCGATCCGCGTGCCGCGCGAATGGTGGCCGCGGCTGGTCGTGCGGCAGCTATTGCGCACGAGGGTGGCGAGTTCGCCCAGCAAGGTCGCAAAGCTGTGCACCGGCGTGCCATCGTCGAGCGTATGCCGCGCCACCTTGGCCAGCGCGACCTTGGAGCGCTTGGCCGGCGCCACAGGGTCGCGCGTAGCATCGCTCCAGCCCTCGCCTCCCTGATCGGCGCCGGAAACGGATGAATTCGCGCTACCCTATTTCAGGAAGTCTCAAGTTATATCAGAAGGTCAGATGGTGCCACCGCTCCGGCGCAAAATAACGTAGCGATTCTGGATTGGCGAGGGCGTCGCGGTTGCCAACGAGTCGACCATGGATCGCGGCCTGGACCGCCGCCTCGGATACCTT
>JADYZP010000038.1 GCA_020853025.1 Burkholderiales bacterium | reverse complement strand
GATGATCGACACATCGAAGGTTCCACCGCCCAGGTCGTACACGGCAATCTTGCGGTCGCCCTTTTCCTGCTTGTCCAGGCCGAAGGCGAGCGCGGCCGCCGTCGGCTCGTTGATGATCCGCTTGACTTCGAGGCCGGCGATCTTGCCCGCGTCCTTGGTCGCCTGCCGCTGCGAGTCGTTGAAGTACGCGGGGACGGTGATGACCGCCTCGGTCACCTCCTCGCCCAGGTAGTCCTCGGCGGTCCTTTTCATCTTGCGCAGGATCTCCGCCGACACCTGCTGCGGCGCGATCTTCTTGCCGCGCACTTCGACCCAGGCGTCGCCGTTGTCGGCCTTGATGATCCGGAAGGGCATCAGCGCGATGTCCTTCTGCACCTCTTTTTCGTCGAACTTGCGGCCGATCAGGCGCTTGACCGCGTAGATCGTGTTCTTCGCGTTGGTGACCGCCTGCCGCTTGGCCGGCGCGCCGACCAGGATTTCTCCGTCGTCCGCGTAGGCGACGACCGAGGGCGTCGTCCGCCCGCCTTCCGAGTTTTCGATGACCTTGGGCGTTGCGCCCTCCATGATGGAGACACAGCTGTTGGTCGTGCCGAGGTCGATGCCGATGATCTTGCCCATGATGTGAAGTCTCCGTCGTTCCTGAATTGATTGCCTGTCCGTCAGATGGGGATTCGCCGCAACGGATCAACCCGGAAATGGTGGCGCTCGTGTGGCGTCATTCAGCCTCAAGCAGCCGTGGGCGAACCGGACGAAACCGTCACCAGCGCCGGCCGCAGCACCCGGTCGCTGACCAGATAGCCCTTCTGGAAGACGTCGACGACGGTGTTGGCCGGCAGATCCGACGGCACCATCTGCATCGCCTCATGGCGGTGCGGATCGAACTTCTCACCCGCCGGATCGACCTCGACGACCTGCGCACGGTCGAATGCCGATTGCAGCGCCTTCAACGTCAGTTCGACGCCCGCGGTCAAGGCTTCGAGCGACGCCCCACCCGCGGCGAGTGTCTTTTCCAGCGCGTCCCTGACCGGTAACAGGTCCTCGGCGAAGCGTTCGATCGCGTACTTGTGGGCACGAGCGACGTCCGCCTGCGCTATCTTGCGGACGTTATCGGTTTCCGCCTTGGCGCGCAGCCACGCATCCTTCAACTCGGCGACTTCGGCCTGGACCTGCATCAGCTGGGCGCCGATATCGTCGGCGACGTGCGCGACCTCACTGGCGTCGACGCCGGTGTCCGCGGCGAGCGCGCCGGTGGCGATGACCTCCGCCGTGGCCTTCGGTGAATCGGGTTGGTGAGTCATGCCTACGATCTTCCTGGAACGATTGTTGCCGGATTGTTGCCGATCCAAAGCACGTTGGGCCCGTGACCGGGAATTCAAGTCCGGCCCGGTTCGGCCGAAAATTGTGCTTCCGCTACAGCCATTTACACGAGGCTTGCCGCCGGGGGCACCCCGGCTAGCGCGGTGCCCCCAGCGCCCGGGCCCTGACCTTGGTCAGTTCGCGCGCGTCGACGTCGGGCGGCGGTGCGAGCCAGCCGGCGAGATTGCGAAACGCGAGATCGGCCAACGCCGAGATCCACCGCGGATGCTGGTTGAGGCAGGGAATCTGGTGGAACTCCCGCCCTCCCGCAGCCATGAACGTCGCGCGCCCTTCGATGCCGATCTCTTCGAGTGTTTCCAGGCAGTCGGCGACGAAACCGGGACAGAAGACGTCGACCCGCGCTACGCCCTGGCTGCCCAGCGTCTTCAGGACCTCGGCCGTGTAGGGTTGGAGCCAGGTCGCTTTGCCGAAGCGCGACTGGAACGTCAATGTCCACTGGTCGGCGGCGAGGCCCAGTTCGCGCACCAGCAGCCGCGCGGTCACCTGGCAGAAGCAGTGGTAAGGGTCGCCCAGGTCGAGCGTCCGGCGCGGCATGCCATGAAAGGACAGCAGCAGCCGCTGCGGTCGACCGTGCTTCATCCAGTAG
This sequence comes from Burkholderiales bacterium, assembly GCA_020853025.1. GTDB lineage: Bacteria > Pseudomonadota > Gammaproteobacteria > Burkholderiales > Casimicrobiaceae > VBCG01. The sequence goes on along the minus strand of JADYZP010000038.1, from coordinate 47,863 downwards.
TCGTTGACGGTCTGCGCGAGCGCCTTGATGTAGCCGTCGTCGGCATGGAAAGACTCGACGAAGCGCAGCGCCGGCACGCGCCGCATCACGCGCAACTGCGCGACGACCGCGTCGAAGGACGACGCGGTAGTGCTCGCCGAATACTGCGGGAACAGCGGCAGCACCAGGATCTTCTCGCAATGCGATCGGCGCAGCCGGTCGATCGCCGACGCGATGCTCGGATTGCCGTAATTCATGCCCAGCTCCACCGGGCACAGGTCGGCGGGATAGCCGGCTGCCTTCAGTCGCTGGCCCAAATAACCCAACAGCAGCGTGCGCTGCCGCTGGCTGAACACGAGCAGCGGCGAGCCGTCACGGGTCCAGATCGCCTCGTATTTCTTCGCCGAGCGCCGCGGCCGCACGCGGAGGACGACGCCGTGGAGAATCGGCTTCCACGCCCATGGCGCAATCTCGATGACGCGCGGATCGGAGAGGAACTGCGCGAGATAGCGACGCACCGCCGCCGGCGTCGGTGCGTCGGGCGTGCCCAGGTTGGCGAGCAGGATGCCGATGCGTGGCGTGCGATCGTGCGTGAACGGAGGTTCGGGTGCGTGCGCCATCGCGGCTTGACCTCGAGCAATTCGGCGTGCGACTGCGCGGGCGGCCGCTAGCCGTCGCTCATCTGCTGCGAGATCGCGTTGGACAGCAGCTTCGCGGTGACGTCGACGATCGGGATCACCCGCTCGTAGGCCATCCGCGTCGGTCCGATCACGCCCAGCGTGCCGATCACCTCGCCGTTGGCTTCGTAGGACGCGGTGACCACGCTGCACTCGTCGAGCGGCACCAGGCCCGACTCGCCGCCGATGTAGATCTGCACGCCCTGCGCGCGCTGCGAGACGTCGAGCAGGTGCAGGATCGACGTCTTCTGGTCGAAGAGCTCGAACAGGCGCCGCAGCCGCTCCATGTTCGACGCCAGGTCCCCCGCATTCAGCAGGTTGCGCTCGCCGGTGACGACCAGCGACTCGCCCTGCGCCAGCGCGCCCTCGCCGGCGTCGACAGCCGCCGCCATCAGCTTCGCGATATCCGCGCTCAGCGCGCGCAGTTCCTCGGTGATGCGCGCACGGATCGTCGCCAGCGGTTGCCCGGTGAAGTTCTGGTTGAAGAAATTGGACGCCTCGATCAGCTGCGAATGCGAATACGGCCGGTCGGTATGCAGGATACGGTTCTGGACGTCGCCTTCGGCCGTCACCAGGATCAGCAGTACCCGCCGTTCGGCAAGCCGCAGAAATTCGAGATGACGAAACGTCGCATCACGCCGCTTCGGCGTCATCACCACGCCCGCGAACTGCGTGAGTTGCGACAGCAGTCCGGCTGCGGCACTGACCAACTGCTGCGGCCGGTCGGCGGTCAGTTCGCCTTCGAGGCGATGGATTTCGCGCTGCTCGAGCGGCTGCACAACCATCAGGCTGTCGACGAAAAACCGATAGCCCTTGGCAGTCGGCACCCGGCCCGCCGACGTGTGCGGACTGGCGATGAACCCCATCTCCTCGAGGTCGGCCATCACGTTGCGGACCGTCGCGGCAGACAGATCGAGACCCGAATGACGCGACAGCGCCCGGGATCCGACTGGCTGACCGTCGCTGACGTAGCGCTCTATCAGCGACTTCAGCAGGTGTTGTGCGCGCGGATCCGGCATGGCGTCCATTCTACCGTTCAGCCAACAACTCCGGGCAACCGCAGGATCGGCGGCGCTCATCCGTCCGGGCGATGACTTCGCTTGCGGAGCGTATGGTTTAATCGCTGCCATGTCCGTGTCGAAAGTACCCGTCTGCTTTGAGCGCGTCGCTCTGGTCGGCCGCTTTGCCAGTCCCGGCATCGCCGAGCCGCTGGCGAAGATCGCCGCGTTCCTTGCCGCGCGCGGCCACCAGGTGGTCATCGACGCCGAGACCGCTGAATACGCACCGATCGCGGGGCACGCCACCGCCGCTGCCACCGACCTGTCGCGCAACGCCGACCTGGCAGTAGTACTCGGCGGCGACGGCACGATGCTCGCCATCGCCCGCCAGATGGCACCCTTCGACGTGCCGCTGATCGGCATCAACCGGGGCCGGCTCGGCTTTCTCACCGACATACCGCTTGCGCGGATGGAGGTCGCACTCGACGCGATGCTCGCCGGTCGCTACATCGAGCAACGGCGCACGCTGCTCGACGTCGCCGTCGAGCGCGCCGCGGGCGACCGCGAGGAATCGCTCGCGCTCAACGATGTCGTCGTCAATCGCGGGTCGCTGGGCAGCATGATCGAATGCGCGGTCGACATCGACGGCCGCTTCGGCTACGTGATTCGATCCGACGGCATCATCATCGCCACGCCGACCGGCTCGACCGCGTACGCGCTGTCTGCCGGCGGTCCCATCCTCTCGCCGCAGCTCGCGTCGCTGCTGATCGTTCCCGTTGCGCCGCACGCGCTCACGCATCGGCCGATCGCGATTCCGGACGACGCGCAGGTCACGGTCACCGTGCTGCACGGCCGCGACGCCGGCGCCCACTGCGACGGCCAGGCGCATTACACGCTGGCCGAAGGCGATCGCGTGACGGCGAAGCGCGCGCCGTTCCGTGCCCGTTTCCTGTACCCGGAAGGACACGATTTTTTCGCGATGCTTCGCGAAAAGCTGCACTGGAGCGCAACACCCGAGCGGATCACGGGTGCCGGCAGCTAGAACGTGCTGCGCTCGCTCGCCATTCGCAACTTCGTCGTCGTCTCCGAGCTCGACGTCGAGTTCGACGATGGCCTCACCGTGCTCACCGGCGAAACCGGCTCGGGCAAGTCGATCCTCGTCGACGCGCTGGGCTTGCTGCTCGGCGATCGCTTCGAACTGCGGCAGCTGCGCGCCGGTGCGGAACGCGCCGAGCTGGCGGCCAGCTTCGACGTCGGCGACGTTCCGGCGGCGCGTGCCTGGCTGAACGAACAGGAGCTGCCGGCCGACGACGATCAGGTCCTGCTGCGGCGCGTGCTCGACGCGCAAGGCAGGAGCCGCGCCTGGATCAACGGACGGCCTGCCACGCTGGCGCAGCTCGCCGAACTCGGCGGAAGTCTCGTCGCCATCCATGGCCAGCACGCGCACCAGTCGCTCGGCGAGGCGGCAACGCAGCGCGAACTCATCGACGGCTTCGGCGGCTTTGTCACGCTGGCGCGCGAGGTCGAGCAGCGATGGCGCGAATGGCGCACGGCCGCCGACCAGCTCGCTGCCGCGACACAGGCCGCCGAGGCGACGGCGGCCGAACGCGAGTTCCTCGACGGACGGCGCCGCGAACTTGCCGCTCTTGCCGTCAGCGAGTCGGAGTGGCGCGACCTCTCCGCCGCGCAGTCGCGGCTCGCCAACGCCGCGGAGCTGATCGCGGCCGCCAATGACGGCGTCGAGGCGCTGGCCGAGGCCGACGACGCGCTGTTGCAGCGCATCGCGCAACTGACGCAGCGGCTGCGCATGGCTGCCGCTCACGATCCCGCCCTCGCCGCCGTGGTCGACCTGCTGGAACCGGCGAGCATCCAGCTCGACGAGGCTGCACGCGCGCTGCGTGACTACCAGCGTCGCCTCGACCTCGACCCCGACGAATTGAAGCGCGTCGACGAGCGTCTGTCGGCGCTCCATGACATGGCACGCAAGCACCGCGTACGCGCCGATGCGCTGCCGGCGCTGCTCATCGAGACCGAAGCGCGGATGGCGGCGCTCGCGCTGTCTGCCGATGCGCTGACGTTGGCCGGCCGCGCTGCCGAGGCCGAAAACGTATACCGCGAGCTAGCCGCACAGCTTTCGAAAAAGCGGCAGTTCGCAGCGACCGAACTCGCGCATCGCGTGACGCTGGCCATGCAGACGCTGGCGATGGCGGGCGGCCGCTTGGAAATCGCGCTGCAGCCCGTGGCCGCGGCAGCCCGCCATGGGCTGGAACAGGCGGAGTTGCGCGTCGCGAGCCACCCGGGGCAGGCGCTCGGAGCGCTGGCGAAGGTCGCGTCCGGGGGTGAACTGTCACGCATCGCGCTCGCCATTCAGGTGGTTGGCAGCGAAGCCGGGCAGGTGCCGACGCTGGTATTCGACGAGGTCGACAGCGGCATCGGCGGCGCCGTCGCAGCCACCGTCGGCCACCTGTTGCAGGTGCTTGGCGCGCGTCGCCAGGTGCTCTGCGTCACGCACCTGCCGCAAGTCGCCGCGTTTGCCGATGCGCACTGCCTCGTCAACAAGACCGGCGACGGCAACGCAGTGACAAGCGGACTGACGCGGCTGTCGGACGCCGATCGCGTCGAGGAACTGGCACGGATGCTGGGCGGCGTCGAAATCACCGCCAAGACGCGGGCGCACGCGAAGGAACTCTTCGCCGCAGGACGCCGCAGATAGTCGCGTCGATCGTCAGCTGGCAGACGCCAGCCGACAGCTGAAAACTACCGACTCCGCGAGCGCTTGCCGGACTTGCCCGCCTTCGCGCGCGGCTTCTGCACGGCGCGCTTGACCACGGGAGGCGGCATCGATTCGCCGGTTTCGAGCCAGTACTTGACGCGTTGCGCGTCGCCCATCCGCGCCAGCTTGCCGATCGAGTCGAGCAGCACGATCACCATCGGCTTGCTGGCGATGGTGGCGAGCATCACGACGCAACGGCCCGCCTCACGGATATAGCCGGTCTTCTGCAGCTGGATGTCCCACGCGTCGTTCTTGACCAGCCCGTTCGAGTTGTTGTACCCGATGGTCTGTCCGGTAGGCTGTACTTCGACCGAATGCGCAGGCGTCGTCGAGTACTCGCGGATCAGCGGATATTCGGCGGCCGCGCGCACCAACTTGGCGAGATCATTGGCGGTCGACAGGTTCTTCGGCGAAAGCCCCGTCGGGTCCTCGTAATGCGTGCGCGTCATGCGCAGCGCCGCCGCCTTGGCATTCATCGCGGCAACGAAGGCCGTGGTGCCGCCGGGATAGTGACGCGACAGCGCCGATGCCGCACGATTCTCCGACGCCATCAACGCCAGCCGCAGCATTTCGTCACGCGACAGCGCGGCACCCATGCGCAACCGCGAACGGCTGCCCTTCAGGAAGTCGAAATCGTCGATATCGACTTCCAGCATCTCGTCGGCGGGAAGCCCGGCATCGAGCACGACCATCGCCGTCATCAACTTGGTCAGCGACGCAATCGGCGTCAACTCGTCGGCGGCCTTGGAATAGACGCGGTGGCCGTCCTCGGCGTCGAGCACGACCACGTTGGCGGACACGAGACGTAATTTCGCCGGATTGAGTTCGGCGGGAGCCGCAATCGCATGCACGGCAGCATGCGCGGCAAATAATCCAGCAAAAACAGTGCGTAAGCAGCGAATCATCAGGCAGCACCTTAAAGTACACCCGGCAGCCGCGGTTATCTCATGCTTTTGCGGGCATCGTCAATGCTTTCGGCCATTCCAGGTCGCGCGCCGGGCGCGTCAAGTCAAATGGCCGCTCACCGCAGCCCTATTCCGGCAGGCGGAGCGACGGAGTACTCGTTCGAGGCGAGGCGGTCCGGATGCAGGCGCTCCTCGTCCTGTTGCAGACGCCACATCCGCGCATAGACGCCGTGGGCAGCCAGCAACGCGGCATGCCTGCCGCGTTCGACGATCCTGCCTGCCTCGAGCACCAATATCTCGTCGGCATCGACGATCGTCGACAGCCGGTGCGCGATCGTCAGCGTCGTGTGGTTCTGCGCGATGGCGCGCAGTTCCGCCTGAATCGCCTTCTCCGAGCGCGAGTCGAGCGCGCTCGTCGCCTCGTCGAAGATCAGAATGTGCGGCGCCTTGAGGACCGCGCGTGCAATGGCGACGCGCTGCTTCTCGCCGCCGGATAGTTTCAAGCCGCGCTCGCCGACAGCGGTGGCGTAGCCGTCCGGGAGTCCGGCGATGAACTCGTGAATCTGCGCCAGGCGCGCCGCCGCGACGACCTCCCCGTGCGCAGCGCCCGGCTTGCCGTAAGCGATGTTGTATTCGATGCTGTCGTTGAACAGCACGGTGTCCTGCGGCACGATGCCGATCGCGGCGTGCAGCGAATGCTGCGTCACGTCGCGGACGTCCTGGCCGTCGACGGCGATGCGGCCGCCGCTGACGTCGTAGAAGCGGTAGAGCAGCCGCGCGAGTGTGGACTTCCCGGAGCCGGAGGGCCCGACGATGGCCACCGTGCGGCCGGAGGGGACGACGAAGGACACGTCGAAGAGGATCTGCCGATTCGGCTCGTAGCCGAAGTCGACGTGCTCGAAGGCGACGGTCGCGCCGTGCACGGCGAGCGGCGGCGCACCCGGGCGGTCGCGGATCTCGGCGTGCTCGTCGATCAGGCCGAACAGGCGCTCCATGTCGGCCAACGCCTGCTTGATCTCGCGGTAGATCACGCCCAGGAAATTGAGCGGTATGTAGAGCTGGATCATGAAGGCGTTGACGAGTACCAGGTCGCCGATGGTCATCGTGCCGTCGACTACGCCGACGGTCGCGCGCCACATGACCAATGTCACCGCAACCGCGACGATCACGCTCTGGCCGATGTTGAGCGCCGACAGCGACGTCTGACTGCGGACCGCGGCCTGCTCCCAGCGCTGCATGCTCTCGTCGTAGCGCCGCGCTTCCCATTCCTCGTTGCCGAAATACTTGACCGTCTCGTAGTTGAGCAGACTGTCGATCGCGCGCGTATTGGCCTTCGAATCCAGCTCGTTCATCGTGCGTCGCAAATGCGTGCGCCATTCGGTGACCGATACCGTGAATGTGATGTAGAGCACGAGCGCACCCACCGTGATCGCCGCGAACATCCAGTCGTAGCGTGCGACGAGGATCGCCAACACCAGCGTGATCTCGACCAGTGTCGGCAGGATCGAGAACAGCGCGAAGCTGATCAGCGCCGAGATGCCTCGTTGCCCGCGCTCGACGTCGCGCGTCAAGCCGCCGGTCTGCCGGTGCAGGTGAAAGCGCATCGACAGCGCGTGCAGGTGGCGAAATACCCGCAGCGCGATCTTGCGCACCGCGCGCTGCGTCACTTTCGCGAACAGGTACTCGCGCAACTCGGTGAACACCGTCGTCGACAGCCGGAGCGCCCCGTAGGCGGCGACCAGCGCGAGCGGGACGGCGAGCACGGCTGTCGTGCGGTCGAGGCCGTCGACGATCTGCTTCAGCAGCAGCGGCACGCCGACGTTGGCGACCTTGGCCAGTACCAGGCAGGCGATCGCCGCCAGCACGCGACCCTTGTACTCCCACAGGTAGGGCAGCAGCGTCCGTACCGTCGTCCAGTCGCTGTTGCCGGGTCGCCGCACATGCGGTTCGGCTGCCGGCCCCGGGAGGGAGGTGGATCTGTGGCGCATCGCGACGAGTCTAACGAAGAATGATGCAGTCGAGTGACGGCGGCTCAGTACACTCGCCGGCGATTCACGGCGCGCGGCGGCGGCGTCGCGCGAACCACTCGTCGCCCCCGTAGCCCGCCACACCCATGCCGATGCGCACGACGCCGTAGGCCAGCCAGGTGATCAACTTGGCCAGCAGCGGGCGTTCCGGCCAGCGCCCGGGCTCGACGGGATGCGTACCGGTTTCGATCAATTTCAGCAGTTCGTTGCGCAGCTGGTCCGCGAAGTGCGTGTCACGCACAAAGACGTTGGCCTCGCGCGCCATCAGCAACGAGTAAGGATCGATGTTCGACGAGCCGACGGTCGCCCACCGATCGTCGATCACCGCTACCTTCGCGTGCAGGAACGAGCGATGGTACTCGGCGATCGCCACGCCCGCCGACAGCAACTGGCCATAGAGCGCACGCGAAGCGTAGTGCAGCAGACGGTATTCGACGCGCGCCTGCAGCAGCAGTGTGACCCGGACGCCGCGCTGCGCCGCCTCGATCAGCGCATGCCGGAAGCGCACGCCGGGAAAGAAGTAGGCGTTGGCGATCAGGATCTCGCGCCTCGCCGAGCGGATGGCGGCGAGATAGGCGTGCTCGATGTCGCGCCTGTGGCGCAGGTTATCGCGAATCACGAATCTGGCCGTCTGCGTGCCGAGGCGAGGCGTGTGGATCGGCTCCGGAAACAGCGGTGCGTCGCCGAGCTCGAATTGCGCCAGCTCGGCCAGCGCCCACAGCCGCTGCATCGTGGCGACGATCGGCGCCAGCAGCGGGCCACCGACGCGCACGGCAAAGTCCAGTCGCGGCGGCGTGTGGCCCGGCGTGTTCATGTCGTCGATGAGGTTGATGCCGCCGACGAAGGCGACGCGCCGGTCCACGTGACAAAGCTTGCGGTGCAGCCGGCGCAGCCGGTGGAAGCGAAACTGCCAGGGCGCAACCTCGGGCCGGTATTTCTTGAGCCGCACCTGTCCATCGCGAAGCAACTCCTCGAGCTGCCGGGTCAGGTACTGCTTGGCACCCCAACCATCGACCAGCACACGCACGACGACACCGCGCCCGGCCGCGCGCACGAGCGCCGTGGCGATGGCGCGGCCGGCGTCATCGTCGGCAAAGATGTACGTTTCGAGCCAGACTTCGCGCTCGGCGGCGTCGATTGCCGCTTCCAGTGCGGGAAAAAACTCCGCGCCGCTGCGCAGCAACTCGATCCTGTTGCCGGCGGTGAAGCGGAACATCGAACTGTGCGCGCAAAATCAGCGGCGCCTGCGCGGAACCTCGAAGGTCGCCGCAAGCGCCGCATGATCCGAAATGCGCCCCGATGGAAAGGTATAGTGGACGCGGGCATCGACGACTTCGAGCCCGCGCACGTAGATGCGGTCGAGGCGGAACATCGGCAGCATCGACGGGAAGGTGCGCGCGGGACGTCCCTTCACTTCCTCGAAGACCTCGAATACGCCGAGTTCGTCGGTCAACGTCCTGTCGGCCTTGCGCCGCCAGTCGTTGAAGTCGCCGGCGATGATCATCGGCGCGCCCTTGGGCACCGTCTCGCGGATCCGGTCGACGAGCGCGCGGATCTGCCAGGCGCGGCCGCGCTCGAAGAGTCCGAGGTGGACGTTGATGCAGTGGAGTGTGGGCGCGCGCGCACCGAGATCGATTTCGCAGTGCAGGAGGCCGCGGCTTTCGAAGGCGTGCGCCGAGATGTCGGCGTTCTCCTGCGCGACGATCGGATAGCGCGAAAGCATCGCGTTGCCGTGGTGCCCGTTGCGGTACGTGGCGTTGCGCCCGTAGGCGACCTCGCGCCACATCGTGTCGGCGATGAATTCGTGCTGCGGCTTGCCGGGCCAGTCGCGGTAGCGACCCGCGTGACGCAGATGTGCACCCTGCACCTCCTGCAGAAACACGAGGTCGGCCGACAGTCCATGCAGCTTCTCCTTCAGCTCATGGATGACCATGCGGCGCGTCAGATGCGAGAAGCCCTTGTGGATGTTGTAGGTGGCGACGCTGAACTTCATCGATGCCGCGGGCGGCGAAAAAAGTGGAACTCCAATGGTAACGGGAAACCATGCCCGCGGCAGATGCGAGGCGATGCGCGCGAACGCTCCCGCGGGCGCAGTCGGTCGTCAGCGCTTCTCCGACAGTAGCACCTTTCTTGCCGCCGTGAGTTCCGCGAGCTTGGCGTCGTCGACCTTCGGGTAACGAAGTCCGAGGGACGCCATCGCGTCGACGATCGCCGCGGATACCACCGCGCGCGTGTACCACTTGTTGTCCGCGGGCACCACGTACCACGGCGACTCCGGCGTCGAAGTCTCGCGAATCATCGTCTGGTAAGCGTCCATGTACGCGTCCCAGTGGCCGCGCTCCTTCACGTCGCCGGCCGAGAACTTCCAGTTCTTTTCCGGCTCGTCGATGCGCTCCAGGAATCTGCGCTTCTGCTCGTCGCGTGATACGTTGAGGAAGAACTTGCGGATCAGCACGCCGTTGCGCGACAGGTAGCGCTCGAGAGCGCGAATGTCCTGATAGCGATGATCCCAGACCTTTTTGCCGACAAGCTTCGGCGGCAGCTTCTGAGCGGCCAGGAACTCCGGGTGCACCTTCACCACCAGCACCTCCTCGTAGTAGCTGCGGTTGAAGATGCCGATGCGCCCGCGCTCCGGCAGGCTCTTCGTGCAGCGCCACAGGTAGTCGTGGTCGAGTTCCTCCGACGTCGGCGCCTTGAACGAGAATACCTGGCAGCCCTGCGGGTTCACGCCCGACATCACGTGCTTGATCGCGCCGTCCTTGCCGGCGGCGTCCATCGCCTGGAATACCAGCAGCACCGCCCAGCGGTCCTGCGCGTAGAGCATGTCCTGCAGTTCCGCGAGCGCTTCACGTCCGCTGGCGAGCGCCTCCCGCGCGCGCGGCTTGTCTTCCGCGCCCAGCCCTCCGGTATCGCCGGGGTCGACGTCCTGCAGACGGAACTTGCGTCCGTTGTCGACACGGTAGGGGCGCGACAGTCTGCGCGCGCCCTGGACGATGCGGCCGAGGTCCGGAGTGTCTTTGTCGGATTGTGCGCGCATCAGAACTTCCAGTTGTAGTACGCGGCCAGGAACACCGATGCGGCGTTATTGAACGAGCCTTTCAAGTCGCCGCGTCCGCCGAGCGCGACCGGCAACTCGCTTTTCGCGTCGACGTCGAGCGTGCCGCCGTACGCGTACTCGAGCGCAAAGCCCCAGAATGCGTTCCTGCCGAGCTGCTGCTGCGCGCCTGCGCCAAATCGCCACGCGCTGTTCAGCGGCAACAGCGGCGAGACGTTGCCCGACTGGAATTCGGAATCGTAGGCAATGCCGAAATTGAGCAGCCACGGTTCCGAATATTGGTATTGCGCACCCAGCGCACCATGCCACGTGTCCTTGAACTCGAGGTTCCTGGTGATGCCGGTCGGGTCGTTGGAATTGTCGATGCCCAATTCCAGCTGTCCGAATTTGGACCACTGCTGCCAGCCGACACTGCCGAGGATCGCCCAGCGGTCGTTCACCTCGGTGTAGATGCTGCCCATCACCTGCTGCGGAACCTTGATGCCGATACCCAGCGACGCATCGAAAAGCCCCTTCTTGCCCAGGGCCGCACGGATGCCCGGGGCGAGGTTCGACCACTCCAACGGGGCGTTGAAGTCGAGGTTGACCTGCGAGCCCCACGTCAGACCCAGCCGCGTCCTCGCGTCCACCTCATACAGCAGACCCAGGTTCGCACCCCAGCCCCAGACTTCGTCCTGCATCTTCAGCTGCCCGTCGCCGAAGTGCGGATCGACATTGTTGATCGCCACCTGATTCTTGTAGATGCCGTACATGGCGTTGAGCGACGCGCCGACCGACAGCTTGTCGTTCACCTTGTACGCGATCGACGGCAGGAACGAGATGCCGAGGATCGTCGCCTCCTGCACGTAGTAGCGGCCCACCCAGTTCTCGTCGTAGTTGAGCGGCGCGCCGAAGTTGCCGGTGAGCGCGAAGCCGAGCTTCAGGTCGGGCGACACGCTGTAGCTGACGAACGGACCGCCGCCCGGAAACCAGCCGTTCTGCCCGATGACATAGCCGCCGTTGTCGCCGCCCAGCGCGGGCGAGGTGCCGGAGTCGATCGAGAACCGGGTGTTACCCCACAGCAGCAGGCCCGCGGCCAGGACCTGCGTGCCGTCCAGCCGCGTCATGCCGGCCGGATTGGTGAGCACCGTTGAAGCGTCCTGCGCACGCGCACTGTAGCCAGCGGACGCGAGACCGACGTCGGCGGTCCCCACCTCGTAGAGGAAGAGTCCACCGGCGACGGCCGCACCGCAAGCGCTACCGAAGGCGACGCAGACTGCTGCGCTGACGCTACGGTGCGCCATTGTCCTGCCAAGCTTGTTCCGTGGCATTTCCGGTCTCCAGTTGTCTCGACGCATTCTTCTGTGGACGCCGTATGCGCATGCGCCACGACATCAAAACGATACGATAGCGTAGTCGACACCCATCACGCCACAGAAGCGACAAAGCCGATGACGCGGCAATCCGCGCAGGTCGAGGCGCGACGGCAGGAATGCCACGCCACGGGCGCCCAGGCACCGGCTAGGACGCCTCCACCGTGGTCACATTGTCGGCGACGTCGCGGTCGATCAGTTTGTGCAGCGGGTCGATGCCCGCGCGCGCCGGCACGCCGTCGACCACCAGCGTGAAGCGATTCTCGCCGGTTTTCACAGCCCGCTTTTCCAGAATGAGGAAGTTTCCCTTAGCGTCCTGCACGCCGATATCCATCAGCATCGACAGCGGCGCGTCGGTTTCCTTCCCGCCGCCGTCGGCGCGTATCTTGCGCGCGGTGACGACCAGATCGACCTCGTGCCTGCCGTCCGGACGCATGCGCGCCGTGGCGCCGACCGCACGGCTGTCATAGAGCGTGATGGTCTCGAAGAAATCCTCGATCAGTCCCTGGTGCTCGGCCGGCGTGACGCGCTTTAATTCGGCCAGCAGATCGCGTGAGGTCGGGTAAGGCGGTCCCTTGAAATGCCAGCGTTTCAGGAACGCGGACAGCGCGTCGTCCATCGCCGCCTCGCCGATGGCATCCTGCAGCGCATAGAGCGTCAACGCGCCCTTCTGGTAGTGGATATACGCGGCTCCGTCGGCGCGCAGCAATGGTTGCTCGCCCTTCTGCTCGATGCCTCGGCCCATCAGGTAGCGGTCGAGTTCGTGCTTCAGGAAACGGCGCATCTTCGCGTCGCCATATTTCTGCTTCAGCACCATCAGCGCCGAATACTCGGCCAGGCTCTCGCTTATGAATTCCGCGCCCTGCACGTTGGCCGGAACTTCCTGATGCGCCCACCACTGGTGTGCGACCTCGTGCGCCGTGACGAAATACGGATAGTCGATGTCCTTGGGATCGCGATCGTCGACCTTGGCGGTGAAGCCGATGGCCTCGTTGAACGGCACGGTATTGGGAAATGACGCCGCAAAGCCGCCACTGCGAAGGAAGCGCGGAAACTCGATGATCCTCAGCAACCTGTGCTGGTAGGGGCCGAAATGCCGAGTGAAATAGGCGAGCGAATCCCGGACGCCCGCGACCATGCGGTCGAGGTTGAATTCGTGGCCCGGGTGGTAGTCGATTTCGATCGCCACGTCGCCGTCCGGACCTTTCCACACGTGGCGCCGGTGCGCGTAACGTCCGGACAGCATCGGATAGATGGCCGCCATCGGGGTGTCCATCGCATAGCTGATGCAGCGACGGCCGTTCTCGGTCCAGTCGCGCTTGACGTAGCCCGAGGTCACCGGCAATTGATCGGCCGCCGTGCAAACGGTGGCGCGATAGTCGATGAAGTCGGCGTCGCGCGTCAGCGCGCTTTGCTGCTGTTCGGCGGAATCGTCGAGATCGGGCATGCGCGGTCTCGGCGCCAGTCCGAACTTCCTGCGGTCGTTGTCCGACGTCAATTCGCCATTGGGGTCGTAGCCGAAGCTGGGGACCAGCGTGGTGTCGGGGGTCAGCGAAGCGTTGACGAATGCGCCGTTGCCCAGGACCACCGGGTCCGCGCCATCGTTGCGAAAGCCGCGTGCGCCGTACTCGAGGTCGAAGCGCAGGGCTGCGGTGGCGCCGGGAAGCAGCGGCGGGTCGAGCTTGTGGTGATGCCAGCGCATCGCCGGAGCTTCGTCGACCATGCGCGCCGGCACGCTGAATTCCAGCGCGCGCACCTGCGCCGTGCGCGGATAGAGCATGTAGACGTCGCTGATCGGCTGCGCAGATTTGTTGGCCAGCGACAGGGTTCCAGCCAGACGTACGCGCTGCTGTTCGGGAAAAATGTCGACGGCGACGTCGACCGCCGTCACCTTGGGTTGCGGCACGCCGAAGAGCGCCTTGTACTTGCGCTCGTAGTCGGCCCGCAGCTGCTGGTCCTCCTTGCGCGAGACATAGGGATTCAGCACGTGCGTGTTGTAGTAGATGAAGCTGCCGGTGGCGACGAAGACCACGCCCGCAGCGCCGGCGAGCGACCACGCGACAGGAGTCATGCGCCCGGCCATCGTGCGCAGACGCGACCGCCAACCGCTGTCGCGGCCGCGCACCCAGAGCGCATGGGCGAGGACCAGCAGCAGCACTGCGAACGCGCTCCAATAGAGCCGGAACCAGAACACCGCCGGCAGGAAGTGGCCGTAACCGTTCAGATCCGAGTAGATGACGCCGGGCGCGCTGCCGTAGCGATAGAGGCGATCCTCCAGTCCGAAGTCGGGCATCCTGGCGACCAGGATGAACAACAGCAGCGCGACAAAGTGGCCCAGATACTTGTTGTCGATCAGCGTGTGCACGGTCAGCGCAAACACCGCCAGCAGGAAGAACCCGGACAGCTGCAGCACGAACAGCTCGAACAGGTAATGCGGCAATTCGATGCGCGCATAGCCGTTGGCGAGTTGCACGCCGATGCTGCACGACAGCACCACCAGCATCAGCGCCGCCTGCAGCCCGAACAACGCAAGAACCTTGGCGCCGAAGCCAAGCCAGGTCGGCGTCGGCATGCTGTCGGTGATGTCGCTGACGCGGGCGTCGCGTTCCCGCCACACCAGTTCACCGGCATAGATCGCGGTGACGATGAGGACGAACAGACTGAACGTGCCGCCGACGACGTCGAGCACCTTGTAGGTCAGCGGCCAGGTGTTGGTTCCGTAGAGCGAACCCAGCGTCACCGCGTTGCCGAGCACCAGCAGCACCCCGGCCAGCGCGATGGCCAGGAACCGCGGGCTGCGCAGAATTTCCGACAGATAGAGCCGCGCCAGGCCGGGCAGCATTCGCGCATAGGCACCGGCGCCGCGATCGATGGTTGCCGCAGGCAACACCGCCATGGCGCGCGCGGACTTCGAGTGCCGGGATGGTTCGAGCATCGCCTCTCGCCGCCGGCCGCGTCCCGCGGCCACCGCCTGCATCCGAAACGCTGCGTATCCCGCCGCGATTACCGCGATTCCCAGCCCCATCCACAGCGCGCGATTCCACAGCAACACGCCGGCCAGCACGATTTCCTCGCCGTTCTTCTGCGCCACCGTCCAGTAGCGCGCAAAGACGTCGAGCGCGGTAATGCCGGCTGGATCGACCAGCGCCGCGAGCGTCTTGTTTTCCACGTCCCCGAGCAGGTTGACCGCGAACACATAGCCGACCAGGACGAGCACGCCGGTGATGAACACGGGCGCCATCTGCCGGGTGAGGGCGGCAAGCACGAAGAAGCAGCCGCCCAGCCAAAGCATGTTGGGCAGCAGCAGGAACAGGTAGGGACGCAGGAAACTCTGCCAGCTCGGAGCGGACACGACCCGGGCCGCATCGATGCCGGGCAGGTGCGTGCCGACGACGACACCCAGCGCGATCGACAGGAAGACCAGCGCCAGCGTCAGCCACGCCCCCAGCAGTCGACCGAAAAAATAGTCTCGCTTGGAGATCGGCGCCGAGAAGAAGAAGTGATAAGTGCCGTACTCGAAGTCCTGCTGCACGGCGCGTCCCGCCACCGAGCCGACCACCGTCACCCCGGCGAAGCCGAGAAAGGCGATGCAGATCGCCAACGCGTAGGGTCCGTTGATCAGAACCTTGTCGCCACCGAAGCTCACCGAGGCACCGGCAAAGACCCCGCCCGCCGCCGCCATCCACAGTCCGCCCAGAAACGCGAACAGCACAAAATAGACATAGGTCGACACCGCCCGCAGCCGGCGGTTGAAATCGAACCAGGCGATGGCCAGAAGCGTCAAGGTCAGGCCGCCTGCGCTGCAGGGGCGGCCAGGTGGCCGGCGATGGTCGAGAAGTAGACGTCCTCGAGATCCGGCGCCGTCACCTCGAAGCCCGCGCCGGGACACGACTCGCCGTAGGCTCGCACCACGATGCGCCCCGCCTGCAGGCGCGTCGAGACCACCCGCACCTGTTTCCTGAGCTCCTCCGCCTCGGACTTGTCGACGACCATGCGCCAGATGCGCCGATTCAGCGAGGACACCAATTCTCCGGGCCTGCCGGTCAGCAGCACCCGGCCCTTGTCGATCACCGCCAGCTGCCCGCAGAGATCCTCGACATCGCTGACGATATGCGTGGACAGGATGACCACGACATCGGCGGCAATGTCGGCGAGCAGGTTGTGAAAGCGCACACGCTCTTCGGGATCGAGACCGGCCGTCGGCTCGTCGACGATGACCAGCTTGGGATTGCCAAGCAGCGCCTGGGCGATTCCGAAGCGCTGCCGCATGCCGCCGGAAAACCCGCCCAGCTTCTGTTTGCGCACGTCGAACAGGTTGACGCGCTGCAGCAGCGCGTCGACCGTTTCCCGGCGCGACTTGGCGTCGACCAGTCCCTTCAATCGCGCCAAGTGATCGAGAAGATCCGCCGCCGAAACCTTCGGATAGACGCCAAAGTCCTGCGGCAGATAACCGAGTACGGCACGCACCCTGCCCGGTTCGCGCAGAACGTCGATGTCGCCGAGCGTCGCAGTCCCCGAATCGGCGCTTTGCAGCGTGGCCAGCGTGCGCATCAGCGTGGACTTGCCGGCGCCGTTGGGACCCAACAGGCCGAACATGCCGGGCCGCACCGTCAGCGACACGTTGACGAGCGCCTGGACGCCATTGGCATAGCGCTTGGACAGATCACGGATCGACAGTTGCATGGGGTCTCTTGCGGTCATTGCGGGACGCGCCGGATTCGCTGCCCGACGGTTGATCGTAACGCGAATAGCGGCCGGCGGTCGCCGGCTTCACGGCCAGCCAGGTGTGATCGGAGAACGCATCTCGCCCGCCGAACGCACAGCCCGCGTAGACCTGCACGATCGCCTCACGGCGAACGTCCGGGTCCGGCCGAATGCCAGCGTCAGCACCGGCCCGGCCAGCAGCGCGACCAAGGCGAGCAGGAACCGCATCGAGGTGTGCGAGAATCGCGCAGCGGGCATGCGAGACGTCATCGCGGCTGCATCGTCGGCGTGAGGAATTCCTGCATCATAAAGCTCTCGAGCTCGGCATTGTCCGAAAGCGGGGCCGACAGGGCGCTGTCGCGACACTCACCGGCGTGCCGGCAGGATGCGCCGCAACGTGTTGTCGCACATCACATAGCGATCGAACAACGCTGCTGCATACCCGGTCGCCAATCCCGATATTGGCAAGACTTCAGACCGGTCGAGCGATATCGATCAACGCTGCAACGACGTCGACCGTGGCCGTTGCGTCGCCGCGCCAGCGCCGATTGTCGAAATGAGCGTGCCGCGATCGGCGCCTGTCAGCGGGCCGAACGCGGCAACTCACCCGATGGCCGCGAGCGTCATTCCTTCGCCGACCGCGTCATCAACACGTCACCCGCTGGTCCGGTGATCTGCTTCGGCCCGTCGCCGCGGCCCAGAAAGTATTCGCCCGACGGACTGATGACGACCGCATGCGCCGCACGCGGATTCGAAAAGTACTGCCAGCCGTACGACACCTGCCCGGGCAGGCTGCTGTTGGGCACCACCTGTAACACCGGGCTCGCCTGCTTGTGGTCGCGAGCCTTTGCCTGCGCAGATCCTGCCACCACAGTTCCGCTCACGAGAACCGTGGCGATGGCGATGGCCGTCAGCAATTTTGTCGAAGTCATGATGTTTTCCCTTCTCTTCCAAGCCCGATCCACGAGGACCGTGCCGGCAGTCTGAGCCGAAGTGCATGAACGGCACCTGAATGCGGCGTTCATCCCGCATCGGGGTACCCGGCGACCGAAACTGCTGTGAAGAATGCAACCGGCGGCGACAAAGGCACAGGAAATCCAACGACACCAACGGCGCGACGCATCATCGCGCGCAGGAACTTCGAGCAAAGTGATCTGTTCAGCGGCGCCGATCGCGGCGCGCGACGTCGGCCGCGACTACGGTCGCCATCGCAGCAGCTTGGGCGTCGCCGTCGCGCTCGGCAAGCACCGTCAATCCGTCGACGACGCCTGCGCGGTCGTCGGCGTCGCGGTTCTGGCTCGCCTTCCATTTGCCGACGAGCGAGCCGAGCTCGATCTCGATGCCGATGATCGCGCCGAGCATCGACTCGATGTAGTCGGCCGGTGCGTCGGTCACGTGCCATGGCATGACCTGTCGCGCCTCGTGGCGCTCGGTCAGGCGCGTCACGAACGCGCGCAGCCAGGCGCGGTCGTCGATCGCACGCAGCCGGCCGCGCGCCTGGACGATGAGGTAGTTCCATGTTGGCACCGCCTTGCCGTGCAGCGTCTTGCTCGGGTACCAGCCGGGGCTGATGTAACTCTGTGCGCCGTGGAAAACGACGAGCGCGTCAATCTCGTCGCGGCTCTCGCGCCACAGCGGATTCGCGCGCGCCACGTGCCCGAGCAGCGTGCCGTGTTCGCCCGGGCCGGCATCCAGAAGGAATGGGATCGGATCCGCCTGCAGCGCGCCGTTGCGGTCCTGCGTGATCAGCGTGCCGAGCGGGTGGCTGCGGATTAACTCGCGCAGCGCGTCGCCGCGGGGCTCTTCGAAGTGGCTCGGCAGGTACATGATAGGTTCACATCCTACCGGTAGCGGCGTCGGCCGGCTTGCGGCGGGCGTGCCGGACTGCCAGCGCGTCATCAGAAACGCGCTCGGCGAACGGCATGTTGAGGCAGGCATGCTTGAGCGGAGTGATCGGCTCCCGACCGAGTCGCGAACGCGACTTGGTGCTGACCATGGTTGCCGCCAGATCGGCGTCTTTAGGCTTCCCTGACATCGTAGCGAGCCTTCAGCCGGCCGTCCTATTCAGCCACTGCCGTAGTCCTTCCGCGCTCCGAAAGTCCTCATAGGCGCGAACTTGCAGCTTCGGCAATATTTCCGAAGTCAGACGCGCCAGACGGTTCCCGGGCCCTATCTCGAGCGCACACGTCGCACCATGTTCCGCAGCAATCTCGACGCAGCGCGCAAAATTCAATGTACGCCACAACTGCTGCGACAAAGCAATTGCTGCGTCCTCGAGGCTCCGAATCTGCCGGCCATCGATTCCTGAAAGTACGATGCCATGCGGTGAACGCCACTGGATAGCGCGAACAACCGCCTCGAACTCTGTGCCAGCGTCTTTGATAAATGGCGTATGCGATGCAACACGCACGGGAAGACGAACCGTTCGCACACCCTGTTCCAGCAGAGTTTCCGCCAGCTGCTCGACACGCTCGGCCGGTCCGCCAACGACAACGTGATCCCTGCCGTTGATTATGGCCACCGCTACCCCGATCTCGGATGCTGCCGCCGCAACTTCATCAACGAGCATGCCGACGACTGCCAGCATGCCTTGGGGGACTCCGCCGTTACGGCATGCGTTGTCCATGCATCGAACACGCTCCTCGACCAACGCAAACGCAGTCTCGTCGTCGACGCAACCCGCGCATGCGATCGCGGCGATTTCACCCACACTGTAGCCGACGAAGATCTCGCCGAACTTCTCGCCGAGCACCGCGCGGACTGCCAGGCAGTGCGCAGTGATCAAGAGTTGAGCAACTCGATTGGAGTTGAGGTCGACGACTTTTTCCGACAAGTGCAGATGACGGACGTCGGTATCAAGAAATCTGGAAGCAATCTCGAGTATCGGCAACGCTTCGGGCTCATTGGCGAGATGGACGAACATCTGAGGATGCTGGGACCCTTGGCCTGGACACATCAGCATGATGCTCATGGGTCGACTACGCCGGCTTCCGCCGCAAGGAAGAGTGTTGCGATCAGGAGGTCGGCAGATCCTCCTGGACTCAGATTCTTCCCAACGCACTCTCCGTGAATCGAGACTGCGCGAGAAAATCCATCGGCGGCAAAGATCCCGCCACGAAGCAGGAAATCACCCGCCAATGTCTTCACCCGCTTGAGGGATTCCGGCCCACCGCGATAGAGTACATTGCTGTCATCGAGAACCGCCATTGACGCATAAAAAGCATGCAGTCCTGCCGTCTCGACAGATGATTCGCGCTCGTAGGCACTCAGAAAGGCCGGCAACGAGTGCAATGCGATGGTAGGGAAGCCGGCGGCCGCTTCTTCACGTGCTCCGCACACGCCGTATTTCCTTTGAACAATCGAGCCATGACTGCTGGTTTCACTCGGCCTGGCTGCGAGTATTTCAGGGCCCCATCGTCGTTCTACCGTTCGACAGATCTGAAAAGGACAGCGCTGCGCTGCGGAGGTGCGGCATAGCCCTGCCGCCGCCGCGAGTAGACCGAGCGAGAAGATCGCACCTCGATGCGTGTTGATCCCTTGGGTCGCGTCGTACATCTTCCTTTCCGCAGACAGGCCAATCGCGTTCAGCACGCGGAAGCTGGCTCTGCCCGCCCCGGCCTGCGCCATCTCAAAGAAGTAGCCAGCTAGAACGTCCGCGCTGACCTGGAGCGTCGACGCGTCCATGTCGGTATGACTACCGCAGTCGACAAGGCTTACTAGGCCCGCCTTTGGATAGAGCCGTATTTCCCGACGCAGCGCCCATACTGCGAAGCGATCGATCTCCTCGCAGCATGAGTTTGCAAGAGCCTTTGCGATCAACGGTGGCCGGCGATTGCCATGGCGGCAATGACGTCTGAAGCGCAGCAAAGCCGAAGATCGCGCCGCGTTCTTACCAGCACTTCACGATGTCCCGCGCAAAGCTCGCGCCACGCAACGGCGCGGTCATGCGCCAGGATGACTTCGCCATCGAAACGCGGGTTGTCCAGCGCTGCAATGGACGCAAACACCGCAAGCCCAGCCTCGGAATCGAATCCGACCATCGGTTCTATGAGGATGTCCATATCGGAGCCTGGGTGCAGGTATGTCTCGCCCGTAATGAATTGCCATCCCAATGATCCGAAGGCACGCGCCCGCGCGCCGCAGCCCGAAATGCGGGCATCGACGCTCCGGACAACGTCGATCCAATCTGCTGACACGCAAGAGGCGGCGTCCTTGAGAAGCGGCATCTTTGCATGCCGTTCCACGAGTCCTGCAGATACACGAAAGGCAAGGCGCTGCCGTCCCATTCGAGCGGGCAGCGGGATGCCCAAGGCAATGCCCGCCCCTCCCGCCTCCGTCTCCAGGGTCTCGTGCCGCCGCACAACCGCCGGATGCCCCGCGGCCATCCATTGGCGAACCGCCTCTGCCGTCTTGTCGGCACCCATTGTCGCCGGCGCATTCGGCTTCAACCAGACCAGGTCGTGGCGGGCTAGGTCAGCGTCTGGACAGGGGTCCGCGGGCATCTGGAGCTATTTGCCGCCAGCAGGTGCCTCCGAACGGAAGAGAGCAGCCACCGGCCGGGCTTCCTTCCGTCCGCCGCGCTCCTCGCCGAGGACGCGGGTGTAATCAGCCGCTTGCACGGGCTCGCTGAGAGCCCGGCGAAAATGATTGGCGAGGTTTTCATTCCAGATGGCGCGCAGGGCGCCGATGCGCAAGAAGTTCTCGGCGCCAGGGCCAATGACCGGCGAGGATCGAAAGAGCTCCGTCAGGCGATCCAGCGGAATCTTGGTGATGCGCGCCATCGCCGGTGCCGCCATCACCCGCAGTTCGGTCTGTGGCAGCGCATAGCACTCGTCACTCGACATCCCCAGGGCCATGAAGGCTGCGCTAACCGCCAGCTCATTGACCAGGCTGACAACCCGGTGGCCGCGTTGGCGCGCAACGTAGATGCACTTGGTGAGATGCGCGATGCAGCCGCTGATACCCACAAGCTCATCCCAGCGGCTCAGGCGATGACCACTGGTGTCGGCAATGATGAGAATCGGCCGACGGGGCTTGTCTCGAATGACTTCCAGGATCGCAGCGGCGAGCACGAGCGCGTCATCCGCGCCGATGGCGGCCTGGTTCAGGGTCCCGATAATCGATACGGCTGTACCCTCGAAGCGTCCCTCACCCGTGACCAGCTCGCCGTCGATATCGAGCTTTACCGCATCGGAAAAAATCTTGCCGATCAGCCGCTCGGTCGATGATGCTTCACTCACGATCCCGAGCCCTCGAGGCCTTCCACGAGACGATTGAAATCGTCGGCTTCCATCTCGGACACGCATTCAGGCGAGTCGACGCCGAGGGCACGCCAGATGTCGCGCGCGTCCGCTGCATCGCGAAAACGCTCCACGCGTCGCCTCAACGCAGACTGCTCGGCTTCCAGAGTCTCGAGTGACAGCGGTCGGCTGACGTTCAACTGCGCAATGATTGCGTTCCGGAAGGCCGACATGTCATCGGGGACAATGACGTCAATCTCATCGATAAGCCGACGATGCTTCGCACCCATCGTGCGCCACACGAGCGCTCGATCCTGCGCATCGAATTCCTCGATGCCCTCTACTGTTTCAATCACCTCGGGGCCTGAGATCGACAATCGGCCCTCTTCGCTGGCGATCAGGCAATCACAGCAGCGAGCAATGATCGAGGTTCCGCCATAGCAGCCGTTGCGCCCTCCGATGGCTCCGAGTATCGGAAGACCTGTCGAGCGGGCGTCAAGAAGAACGCGGTGAATTTCGCCCATCGCCAACAGTCCGGCGTTCGCCTCCTGAAGCCGAACGCCGCCGCTGTCCAGAAGCAGGATGACCGCCGCCGGGCGGGTCTCGATGGCCCTTTCGATGAGGCCGGTGATCTTGGCGCCGTGCACTTCGCCAATCGCGCCGCCCATGAACCCGCCCTCCTGCGCGGCTATGAGCACCCTATGCCCGGCGATCAGGCCTTCCCCCGTGACCACGCCGTCGTCAAATGCCACCGGCATGCCGAAGCCTTGTAGATGCGGACTCGTCCGCCGGGCCCCCGGGCCGCAGATTTCAGAAAAGGAATCCGGATCGAGCATCGATCGGATTCGACCGCGAGCACTGGCTTCGAGGAAGCTCCGGCGCGCCGGGATCATCTCGAGCCCCGCAGCAAATCGGCGATCGCTTGATCGAGGCGCAATGCGACGACCGCAGGAGTTGCACCGCCATCGTTTATCGATATCCTGATGTTCGACAGTCGGTGCCGTTCGACGAAGTCTGCAAGCACCCTTTCCCAAGTCGCGCCGAAACGATGGATCGACGTGTCGATCGAGACTTCGCATGTGCCGTCGAGATCCTCATTTTCGATCAGCACTTCGAGATTGCCCGAGCCGACCACGCCAACGATGGCGCTTGCCTGGGCGGCCGTAGTGGCATTGCCCACAACGCTGAATTTGAATTCCAGATGTTCCATCTTCTGCTCTCACCAGTTGCGAAACCGAGCGGGCGGGTCATAGAGGCCCCCCGACCAGCGCACCAGATCCTTGATGCTGCGCGCAGCGAGCAGGTCCCGTGTCGCCATTCGCTTGTCGATACCAAGATCTTCCGGATACACCAGCACTCCCCGCCTCCGAAACTGCTCGACGAGCCTGCGGTCTCGTCCAAGCCCGACGGCCGTATAGCCAGCAACACTTCGAATGGCCTGCTCGCGCTCCTCGAGCGTCCTGCAGAGCAGCAGGTTAGCGATTCCTTCCTCGGTGACTATGTGGGTGACATCATCACCGTAGATCATCACTGGGGGAATCGGGCTCTTGAAGGTACTCATGAGGGACCAAGCATCCAGCCGCTCGACAAACGTCGGAGTGAGGCCTTCTCTGAACGTTTCTACCATCTGGACCACGAGCTTGCGTCCACGTGGAATCGCCCGTTCGTCACGACGCCCCTCTTCGCCAGCCATCAGCCAGCCTTTGCTGTTGTGCCGGCGCCCACGGGAATCAGATCCGAAGTTCGGCGCGCCGCCGAATCCTGTGATGCGATCGAGGGTAGCGGTGGAGGAGTTCCCCTCGAGATCGATCTGAAGCGTCGAGCCTATGAAGAGATCCGAATAGTGGCCGGCCAGCTGGCAGAAGACGCGATTCGACCGCATGGAACCATCGCGTCCGATGAAAAACACGTCTGAGCGCTCGGCTACATAGCGCTCCATGCCAAGTTCCGAGCCGGCGCAATGAATGCCTTCGACGAATCCGCTCTCTATCGCCGGGATCAATGTCGGACAGGGGTTGACAGACATGTAGCGACAAATCTTGCCCCGGAGGCCCAGCTCTTCGGCGAAGGTCGGAAGAATAAGTTCAATGGCGGCCGTGTCGAAGCCGATGCCGTGATTGAGGGTCGCGATGCTGTACTTCTCGTAGATTCCCCGAATGACCATCATCGCCATCAGGATCTGAACTTCCGTAATCGCCGCCGGGTCTCTCGTGAAAATAGGTTCGATGTAGTGTGGCTTTGGCGCCGGCACTACGAAGCTGACCCAATCGGCCGGCACGTCGACACGGGGAAGTCTGTCCACCACACGGTTGACTTGCGCAATCAAGACACCGGACTTGAAAGCGGTTGCCTCCGCGATCGCTGGCGTGTCTTCCGTGTTCGGGCCGGTGTAGATGTTGCCCTCCCGATCCGCCATTTCCGCTGCGATCAGACTGACGTGCGGACTCAGGTCCACAAAATATCGGCTATAGAGTTCGAGGTAGGTGTGAATCGCTCCAACCTCGACCTTTCCCTCGCCGATCAAATTGAAAAGCCGCAGTCCCTGCGGACCCGAGTAGCAGAAATCGAGCTTTCTTGCGATCCCGGACTCGAAGATATCGAGGTGCGTGGGCAGGGCTATGTTGGACTGCACAATGTGCAGCTCGTTCAACTTACCGGGTGATGCCGCAGCAAGTGCCGCCGAAAGAAAGTCCGCGTGCTTTTGATTGTTTCCCTCGATGCAGACGCGATCGCCCGGTTCGATAACGGCTTCGAGAAGCGCCGTCGCATCTTTTGCATCGACGACTTTGCCATTCGCTAGGGCTGCGCCTCGTTTGATGCGAGATTGATAGCGGAGCGCAACCCGGTTCATGACTCGGTCGCGCGGGGGCATCGGAAGCTTCTGCATATTCAACTATGAGCGTTGCTTCGCGGTGCCGCTAGCCGGTGAATGACCGGTCGCTCTTGCGCCGGAGCTACCGACTGGATCCGCCCGAAGTACAACGAAGTCCACATGTGCTAGATGGCGTTCTCTAAAGTCGTTTCATTTGCATTTGCGCTCGTTTGAAGCGTCGATACTGTCCGTAGAAGCCGTACATCAGCGATACGACACTCAATATCAAAAGCGAAGCAGATAATGGACTGCTGATGATCGGATCCAACCTGAAATCGGAAAGGATCAACGCGCGTCGCAAATTTGTCTCTGCGATCGGCCCAAGCACCATTCCAATGATCAACGGTGCGATTGGAACGTCAAACTTTTTGAGAAAAAAGCCGAATGCACCGAAACTCAACATAACCGCAATATCGATCATATTGTTATTGAGCGCATAAACACCGGTGATGCAAAATACGGCTATGGCCGATCCCACTAGGGCGTAGGGAACGTCGAGCACCTTAGCGAAGATGGTCGCCGCCTTCAGGCCGAATACGATCATCAGAAGGTTCGCCAGCATCATCCCGACAAAGACCGAGAAAACGAGTTCCTTGTTCTGTAGCATCAGCAAAGGGCCAGGCACGATGCCATGAATCGTCAGGCCGCCGAGCATGACCGCCGTTGTCGCGCTTCCAGGTATGCCAAGCGCCAATAGCGGAATCATGGCGCCGCCCACGGCGCTGTTGTTCGCAGACTCGGGAGCAGCGATTCCTTCGGGTGCGCCTTTGCCGAATTTCTCGGGAGTTTTCGACCAGCGAACGGCTTCGCTATAGCCGATGAAAGAGGCGGTGGTCGCCCCCACACCAGGCAATATGCCAATCACCAAGCCGATGAACGACGAGCGCAGCAGCGTCCATTTCAAAGTGATCAACTCGACGATCGACGGTAGCTTGGTTGATGTCTTCGCAATCACTTCACCGACGACGCCGCGCTCACTGAATCGTTCAAGTACCTCCGACAGCGCGAACAGCCCGATGATCGCTGGCACGAAACCGACGCCCGTGAGGAACATGTCGTTGCCAAAGGTGAAGCGACCGATGCCCGTCAGCGGGTCGGCGCCCACGGTCGCTATACCGATTCCAATCAAGCCCGACAGGATCCCCTTCAGAAACGATCCGGAACCGATCGAGGCGATCGCCGTGATGCCAAGGGTCGCCAGGGCAAAGTACTCTGCAGGCCCGAAACTCAAGGCCACACGCGCCAAGGGTGGCGCAAGTAGCATCAGTGCCAACGTTCCGAAGATCCCGCCGATGGCGGATGCAGACAGCGCGATGCCGAGTGCGCGACCGGCCTGCCCTTGTTTGGCCATCGGATGTCCATCGAGCGCTGTGCAAGCCGCCTCGGGACTTCCCGGTGTGTTGAACAGGATCGCCGAGATGGACCCACCGTAGGTTGAGCCGACGTAGACCGACCCCAAGAGAAGTAAGCCCTGAGTAGGTTCCAGGGCGAAGGTAAATGGTATCAACAGCGCCACGCCAACAATCCCTGTCAGGCCAGGCACCGCACCGAACAAGATACCCCAGATCGTCCCCCCGACAATCAATAGAATTGATAAAGGCCCGCTAAAGATGTATTCGAACGCCGAAATATAACCATCAAGCATGCTTTATTCTCTATTTATGATTGCCTGGCGCATGTCGAATCCTAATAAAATAAAAGGCTCAAAGTGCCGAATATTCCAGAACCGCGCGGAAGCGACAGGGAAAGAAGGTATATAAAGAAAAACATCAGGACTGCCGTGAAAAGCACGGGAAATACGAGTTTTACCTTCCAGTTCTCGTATTCTGGAATATTTTCCGCGATATATAGAAAGCCAAGCGTCGATACGATAAACCCCAGCGGCTCCAAAGCAAAAACGTAGCCAACTATCAGGACGCCCGTGGCGATCAGCTTAATGTAACTTACTGTACCGATCTCATGAGATTCAATGGTTGTCCGTACGTTCGTATAAACAAGCAATAGATACTCGATAACTGATTGGACCAACAGAAGCAAGGCCATCAAAATTATCAGCACGAGGACGAGCTTCGGCCAGTAATCGCTGTCGACTGATTTGAACTTTTCAAATACCGGAAACGAATCCGCGACATTCCACAAATAGATAGCCCCGGCGATCAAGAACGCCGAAAACACCATGTCGAGGATTCGCTTGCTCATCGGTAGTCCTCTATGGAATGGA
This sequence comes from Burkholderiales bacterium, assembly GCA_020853025.1. Classification (GTDB taxonomy): domain Bacteria; phylum Pseudomonadota; class Gammaproteobacteria; order Burkholderiales; family Casimicrobiaceae; genus VBCG01. Next base: position 21,060 of record JADYZP010000038.1, on the reverse strand, counting down.
TCTGCGGTGTTCCTGGGCGCTCTGATGCAGGAGTCCCGTCAGGCGGGAATGCGCATTGCGATTTCCCGCCTGCATAGGCGATGGCTAGGGCGAACTGAGTGCTCGAGTCTTCACCAAAACAATTTCATTTGGTGTATCCAAGTTCCTTCACCATTTTCTTGTAAAGCAGTCGTTGCTCATTTAAAAACGTCGCGAACTCATCAGGCCCAAAAAGAACCGAGCGATACTGAAGAGCGCTTTTTTCTTCGACCGCCTTGTATTCCGGAGCCTTGGAAGCCTCGGCAAGAATGTCGTACAGCTTCTTCGCATGCGCTTCCGAATCCGCCTTCTTAAGGGCGAAACCTCGCCAGCGCCCCAGCGTGACGTCATAGCCTAATTCGAGCGCCGTCGGTACGGCAGGCAGCACTGGGAGGCGCTTCTCGGTAAAGATGACCAAAGGACGCAGGTCTCCGGACTCGATCATTCCGCGGGCCGGCCCATATTCTTCGTAGAGGAGATCGACGTGGCCACCGAGGACGGCTGCTATGGATTCAGCTGCTGAGCCGAAGGGGACTGGCGTGATCTTTCCGCCCGACGCGAGGTTCCAGAGCCCAACCACCACCTGATCGAAGCCGGCTGCGCCGGTTACCGCAATCTTGATTTCCTCCGGATTGGCTTTCGCCGCCGTGATGACATCCTGGATACTCTTGAATTTGCCCTTTCCGAGAGCATAGAACAGGCCCTGGTCGTATTGGATACGAGCCACAGGCCGAAACAGCGATGAGTCGATCCGGCCTAATGCGTCGTTGATCATCTCTTCGGGTCCGATAGCCATCATCGTGTAGCCGTCTGCGGGCCTGCTGAAGAAGGTCTGCGCGGCTGGCACGCCGCCGCCACCCTGAACGGAGATGCCGACAAGCGTCCTCTTTGTGATCTTGTAAAACGGTCGGCCAATCGCCTTGATGAAATTATCGGTTCCGCCGCCCGGACCAAATTGATTGATGACTTCAACGGTTCGTGCGGGATAAGCTTCCTCAGCTGAAATCGGCAGAACGACACCGGCGGAAAGCATCCCCAAGACGCCCAAGTTCGCGCCGATGAATTGTCGTCTCTTCATCTGTTTTCTCCTTTAGCGAAAGCAATGTAGATAATCGAACATGCGCAATTCTTCTCGTCATCCGATCTGGCCAAACAAGCCGCACTCATCGTAGCAGTGGAAAGATGTCCGAATCAACCTGCGGGTGAAGCTGTCGTTCCCATCTCGCCAGGAAGCTCGAGCGGGTGGAAGGAAGCGGACCCTCGTATGAAGCTTGGGAAGCTACCGTTCTACCATTGAAATGCACCCGCAAACACTCGATTATGACAACCTTTCACCCGGTCGGCGCGCCGCGTCCGCAGCTTCATCACGCGCACCGGCCACATCGCGCCTCGGATCGTGGCCGCGCGCACTGCAATGGGTGACGCTGCCTACGATGCGGCGGAATCCGCCGGCATGGTGCTCGGCCACGATGCGTTGATCGCGGAAGTCGAGCTTTGGTTGAGTGCCTCCAAAGGATGACGACGCACTGCATCGTCGCGCAATAGCACTTGGTCGGCCCGTTCCTCAGGATCCGCCTGTCGCATACAATAGCGACCGCACCGAACGAAAGCCCCGAGAGCACCTTTGATGCTCGCTTCAGCGTCGAACGCATCACCCTTAGGAGAGCAAACAATGCACCCAACCTGCAATGGCCGCCGCGGCGTGCTGAACCTGATCGTGCTGGCCGGACTGGCCACGACGCTGGCCACGCACGGCGTCGACGCTGCCGCGCAAACGCGCGTCACCTACAAGTCGGCCAAGACCGGCTCGTCGTATTACCAGATGGGCGTCGAAATCGCGCAAGCGGTGAAGGCCGGCACCGATGGCAAGATCGTCGTGACCATCGAGGAAAGCCAGGGCTCGGTCCAGAACGTGATGGAAGCGGTCAATCGCCCGGACAACTTCGTCTTCACGACGCCGCCGGCACTGGTCACCAGCGCGCAGGAAGCCAAGGGACCCTTCAAGGACAAGGGCAATCCGAAGTTCGCCGAGATTCGCGCGCTGTTCCCGATTCCGTCGCTGACCATGCACTTTATCGTGCGCGCCGATTCGGGCATCAAGACCTTCGCCGACCTGGCGGGCAAGACGCTGCTCATCGGCAAGGGCAGTTTCGGCGCCACGGAAGGCGAGAAGTACCTGAAGCTGTTCGGACTCGAAGGCAAGGTCAAGCTCGCCGACGTCGAGTTGAGCAACGCGGTGCCCGCGCTCAAAAACGGGCAGATCGACGGCTTCGTGACAGCCGGTTCGTTCCCGGCGCCCAATGTGATCGAAGCGGCGGCTGGAACAGGCGTGCGCCTCCTTTCGCTCACCGACGACCAGGTCAAGCAGACCGGCCGCACGCGGCTGGTCATACCGGCGGGAACCTATCCGGCGCAAAAGGAAGACGTCATCACGACTTCGCTTCCCGTCGTCGCCTACACCACCACGCACATGGATGACGCGACTGCGTACCTGCTGACCCGCACCTTCTGGGGTGAGCGTGACAAGATGGCCGCCACCGCACCCTGGTGGAAGGGTGTGACCAAGGACATGCTCTCGGTGATCGACGGCAAGATTCATCCGGGTGCGCTGCGCTTCTACAAGGAAGCGGGCTACCCGGTCAGCGACGCCAACCGCTAGCCCGTTTTCGTAAGCGCGGGCACGGAGCCGCCGCGGCTCCCTCGACGCGGCGATCACCCCTTTCCTGCGCTTATTGAGAACCACGCAAATGCATGACATTACTCCGTCGTCCCCGCGAAGGCTTGCCCTCGAATGCTTGAATCGGGGGCGGAGACCCAGCGTCGTTTGCGCAAGGCCACCGGGTCCCCGCCCCCGATTCAAGCATTCGAGGGCAAGCCTTCGCGGGGACGACGGGAGTCTTGCCAATGCCGTCATTCGTTTCGGGAACGATCAGTAGGTTGCCCGACCTTGCTTGCGCCGCCATTCTGGATCACGCTCGGCGCGACCAGCATCGCCTTCCACCTGTGGCTGGTCTTCACCGGGCTGGTGTCCAACCTGGTCAGCCGTCCGCTGCACATGGCGCTGGCGCTGCCGTGGGTGATGCTGTGGTCATCCAGCGGACGAAGGCCCGATGCACTGGCCTGGGTGACCTGCGTGCTGGGGGTGGCGGCCTGCATCTGGGTCGCCTGGAACCAGGCGGCACTCGGCGACCAGTACGGTATATTGTCGGGCCATCTGCAAACGGTCATTGCCGTCGTGCTGCTGTATTGCGCCATCGACATGGCGCGGCGCTCCGTGGGCTGGCCGATGCCGGGCCTCACCTTGCTCGCGTTGCTGTATGGACTCTTCGGCGAATACGTGCCAGGAGAATTCGGGCATCCTCCGTTGCCGCTCGCGAGCTTTCTCGGCACGCTGACCATTGCCGAAGGCGGATTGTGGGGCTCGCTGACCGGTGTCTCCGTCAGCATTGTCGCGATATTCGTGATCTTCGGCGCGGTGCTCAATGCCGGACAGGCGGGCGCCGGCTTCATGAACATCGCCGCCGTCGCCGCCGGACGCCTCACGGCGGGTGCCGCCAAGGTGTCGGTCATTGCGTCGGCGCTGTTCGGCTCGATCTCGGGGTCTGCGTCGGCCAACGTCGCCTCCACCGGCGCGATCACCTTGCCGGCGATGATCCGGTTGGGCTATCCGCGCAGCCTGGCCGCCGCCGTCGAGGCCGTCGCGTCCTCGGGCGGGCAGATCATGCCGCCGCTGATGGGCGCCGGAGCCTTCGTCATGGTCGAACTCGCCGGGGTGCCCTACGAGCACATCATGCTTGCGGCACTGCTGCCGGCATTGCTGTATTTCTTCGCCGTGTGGGTGGGCATCAATGCCTTCGCGCGACGCTACGACCTGCCACGCCTGCCTGAGAGCGAGCGGCCGTCGCTGCGCACCGCGCTGATCAGCACCGGATTCTTTCTGGTGCCGTTCTCGGTGTTGCTGTGGGGCATGTTCGTGGCCGGCTTCACGCCCCAGTATGCGGCCTGCCTGGGCATACTCGCCGCCGCGGCGCTGCTCGTCACCGACGAACAACTCCGCATCGATCGGCGGGCGATTGCGGCGCGCCTCTCCCACGCCGCGATCAGCAGCGGCCAGCAGATCGGCATGATCGCCGCGATCATCATCTGCGCGTCGATCATCATTGGCGTGCTGGCGATCACCGGGCTGGGGGTGAAGATCACGTCGGTCATCCTTTCCGGATCGCATGGCCTCCTGTGGCCAGCGGTGCTGCTGACGGCACTGGCCTGCCTGCTCCTGGGCATGGAGGTGCCGACCACGGCCGCCTACGTGATCTGCGTTTCGGTGGCCGGACCGGCGTTGACCGAACTGGGGCTGGGCACATTGCAGGCGCATCTGTTCGTATTCTGGTTTGCGCTGCTGTCGACCATCACGCCTCCCGTATGCGGCGCCGTGTTCATTGCCGCCGGCATGGTCGGCGAGAATTGGCTCAAGGTTGCGTTCAAGGCCATGGCGCTGGGACTCGGGCTCTACCTGATTCCGCTGGGAATGATCTCGAGTCCGGCGCTGATCGCGCTGGCAGGTTCGCCGGTGGCTGCACTCCTGGCGATGATCAAGGTCGGCCTTGCCGTTACGCTGGTCTCCTACGGCGTGATCGCGCCGGGGCCGGTCATGAAACGGCTGCTGCTGGCGGCTGCCGGGATGCTCATACTGCTCTATCCTTCACCCTGAGCGTGGAGCGGCTTTCTTGAACAGGCGCCGGTCCGATCGCGCCATCGCCTGTGCGTCATCGGCCGGCAACAGGCCGCGCCGCACGAAAAGGCGCCAGCCAAGCGCCGGCGCACCTTGCGCCTGGACTTCGGCGCTGGCGGTGGCATCGAGCCCGGTGACGGCATGGAAGATGACGATGCAATGCATAATGAAGGAGATCTGCGCGCAATGCCTGCAGCTGCAGCGCCGATTTCCCGGCGCTCGATCAAGGACTGCGGCAGAATTTGGTGCAGGAGAAGCCGACGCCGCAATGGATCGAACACGCGCTTGGTGCATCTTCAACCGACTGATCGAGGGTCGCGCGCGTCGCCCGGGGCAAGGTGATGGATCATGGCATTGAACGTCTTTCGCCACCTCATGCCGCCCGAGGCGTCGTTTACCGCGCTTTTCTGTGAGCAGGCCGAGTGTATCCTCGCCGCCGCCAAGGCGCTGCGCACGATGATCGTGGACGGAGGCGATGCCGGCCGCCTGGTCGCCGAGATACGCAACATAGAAAAAGCGGGCGACACTGCAGCGCGCAAAGTCTTCGTGGCGGCCAATCGCACATTCAACGCCCCGATCGACCGCGAAGACATTCTGGCACTTGCCCACGTCCTCGACGATGCGGTCGACCTGATCGAGGATACGGCCAAGGGCATCGCCCGCTACGCCGTGCACGAGTTTCCGCCGGAGATGCACGCCATGGCCGAGGCAGTCGTCGGATGTGCGGAACGCCTGCGCAAAGTCATGCCCTATCTCGACTCGCTCACGCGCGACCATCGAAAGATCTTTGCGATCTGCCATGAAATCGGCCTCATCGAGGGTCGTGCCGACGAGTCGTTCGACCAGGGCCTCACCAACCTGCGCGCCCGGCTTCGCGCGGGCGAGATCGACACCATCGCCTATCTCGACCGCAAGGAGCTCTACGAGCTCGTCGAGGACGTCGTCGACAAGTGCGACGACATCGCCAACTCGATCCAATCGATCACCGCGAAGCACGTCTGACCGCGACGCGATGGATGCCGCCGCGCTCGGCTTGCCGGTCCTCGTCGGCCTCGTTGCGGTCGCACTCGTCTTCGATTTCCTGAATGGGCTGCACGACGCCGCGAACTCGATCGCGACCGTCGTGGCGACGCACGTGCTGCGGCCGCGAGTGGCGGTCGTCTGGGCGGCGTTTTTCAACTTCATCGCCTTCGCGGTATTTGGTTTGCACGTCGCCACGACCGTCGGCACCGGCATCGTCGCTTCTGGCGTGGTCGACGGCGCCGTCATCTTCGGCGCGCTCGTGGGTGCGATTGCGTGGAACCTGATCACGTGGGCGCTCGGCATCCCGTCGAGCAGCAGCCACGCGCTGATCGGCGGGCTGGCGGGTGCGGGTGTTGCGAAGGCCGGCTTGTCCGGGATCGTCTTCAATGGCCTGGCCCTTACCACGGCGGGAATCGTCGTATCGCCGGTCCTGGGCTTCGTGCTGGCGCAGTTGCTTGTGGTCATCGTGAGCTGGGCGGCGCGACGGCGTTCACCTTATGCAGTCGATCGGAGCTTTCGCATCCTCCAGCTTTTTTCCGCCGCGATGTATTCGGTCGGGCACGGCGGCAACGACGCCCAGAAGACGATGGGCATCATTGCCGTGCTGTTGTTCTCGCAGGGACTCCTCGGCGACGAGTTTTACGTGCCGCTGTGGGTGGTGCTGACCTGCCATGCCGCGATGGCGCTCGGCACGCTGCTCGGCGGCTGGCGGATCGTGCATACGATGGGCTCGCGCATCACCAAGCTCAAGCCGGTGCAGGGTTTTTGCGCCGAAACCGGCGGTGCGATAACGCTGTTCGTCGCCACCGGGCTCGGCGTGCCGGTATCGACCACGCATACCATCACCGGCGCCATCGTCGGCGTCGGCGCTGCGCGCCGCACCGCAGCCGTGCGCTGGAGCGTGGCGCAACGCATCGTCGTCGCATGGGTGATCACGCTGCCGGCGGCGGCGGCCATTGCGGCCGCAGCGTATTGGGCGGTCACGCTCTTCTGAAATGGTACATCGGCCAGTGTGCAGCACCCGGCCGTTGCGGAGCGCTCGCATCGGAAGTTCGTGGGTTCGAAATCATGGCACGATCGAGAGTTCGTCGTTAGCCTGCGTGCGCGCGCTCGTCGAACAGAGCGACTACGTGACGCTGCTGCCGATGCAGCTTCTCGCGGACCACTCCGTACGGCGGGGCGTCACCCAGGTCACGATGCAGACGCCGATGCCGGCGTGGAACGTGGCGGTGATCTACCGCGCGCATCATGAGCTTTCGGGCGTATGCCTGGCGTTGTTCGAGGAGTTGCGCTCGGCCGCCAGGGAGTCCGTCGCGGTCGGCGCTCGCGCGATCTCCGAAGTCGTAGGTGATGCCGTTTGCACGCTGCGACGGCGAATACGCGATGGCGCCGAACTTCGCGGGGCGGTTGCCGCCCGTGGGTCCGTCGAGCTGGCATTGGTACCTGCACGCGTCCGCCTGCTGGCGGCAGGTGGCCGCACGTCCGCTGTCGCTCGGATCGAAATCGCAACTGCCCCGCGCCACCGAGCAGTTGCGGATGCAATCGTCTACCGAGGCGGCCGGCACGGCGGATGCGAAAAGCGCCGCGACGATCGCAACGATGACCTCACGCAAACGCCCCATTCACTTCTCCTTCCGGCCGTCCGTTCCCGCGCCTTCGCTCCTATCGCGGAATGAGCAGCATCGGCATGTCGAAGTCCCAGAATCCGTGGTCGAAATCCTTGCCGCGCGCCAGCGCCGCGGGGCCCAGCGGTATTTTGCCCCCCGACGCATATACAAAGTCCTGGAACTGCAGACGCGGGTCGTCGTTGCCGGTCGCGCGAGGCAGCTGTCCACCGGTGATGAGGCAGTGGGTCAGGTAGCCGACGACGTAGTCGCGATCCTGCTGCTGTTCCTTGGGCGACGGCGGGCGCGGGCTTTGGCGCGCCTTCAGCGCAACGAGATGTCCGCCGAATGCCGTGGCGAGATAGTACGCGCGCACGTAGGGCATTTGTGCGGCAAGGGCGGCGGGGTTGTAGACGATGCGGCCGGAGGGCGGATCGTAGCGCGCAAGCCCATCCCCTCGCTGCACGGCCGGGCTCACGTAGTAGGCCAGCTCGCCCTTGTCGCGGATGCACCGATCCATCGCCTCGCGCATCATCTCGGGGTCTGCCGGACGCCCCCCGGGCGGATGGGTGTAGAAGCGCTTGATGGACTTGCGTCCATCGCCCGCTCCATCGGCGGTCGAGCCGTTCGCAGGTTTTGACGATGGCGTGCCCCGTGTGCGGATTTCATCCTCGCGCCGGCCCCAGCATTGCGCGCCGTTGCGGGTGCAGGGATCGACCGCGCAACGGACGTAGCCCCGCATGCGCTGCGTATCGCTATTGGGAAAGCGATCCGGCTCGCCGTACATTCTCGTATCGGGTCCCGGGCAATCGCGCTCGTACGCGCAGCGGTCCCAGCGCCCGCCGTGCGCGCGAATCCAGGCGTTGGTGCCGCATGGCCCCCCGCGCTGCCCTTGCGTATTGAAGGCGTCGCCCTGCGGCCGTGAACCGGCCGCGCCCTGCGTGCTGAATACGTCGCCTTGCGCGCCGGCGTCGACGGCGAGCGTCGCAAGGAAGACGGCCAGAAGGGCGAACGCGACCTTCATGCCAAGAGTATCGAAGCGTTGATCCTGCGTTTCATCGAGTCACGTTTGCCGTCATTCGCGCTGCGTACCGCTTTTCAAGGGACCGGGCAGCGCAAGCTACCGCTGCGGACCCTGCGGCGCCTGGCGCTGATCCGGGTCGACCACCGGCGGCCTGTGTCCGGGGCGCGGCCGCTGCTGCGAACCCTGCGGCGTCATGCTGTTGCGACAGACCGTCGACGGCGAACTGGTGACGGCGCTCAGCGGGATCGCCAGGCCCGCGACGGCGATCACGGCGAGCATCCGGCCGCCGGCGAGGACGGCGAGGCCGGCGCGATGGACGCCGCAACCGGGCTCCCTGTACACGCTCAGCACTTGTTGCTATCGGTCCGGCAGGCCTCGGCTCGGCCCTCGAAGCCCGAATTGCGCAGACTCTCGTACGCGCGTTGCTGCCGCTCGTTGTCCCGGTCAACCACCGTCGTCTCGCGTCCGCCCGACGCGTAGCCGCCGCCGACCGATCTCGGCTTGCGCGCGGCGAGCACCTTGCGCACCTCGGTTTCGTAGTACCCGCGGGTCTGGGGGTCGGGATCCTTCCGGTAGCAGGTGTCGAGATAGCGCCGCCCCTCGGCGTCGTGGCCCAGCGCGTAGTGCGCGAAGCCGACATTGCAGTAGGCGTTGGGTGTGGCCGGATCGAGCTTCAGCACGGTGAGCGAATCCTGCAGCGCGTTCTGGAATTGATCGAACCGCGCATAGATCACGGCCCGGGACTTGTAGGCGCCGACGTACCGGGGATCGAGCCGGATGGCGGTGGTGAAATCGTCGAGCGCCTCGCGTTCCTTGCCGCGGTACTCCCACAGGTAGGTCAAGGCACGGCCATAGTAGGCTTCGGCGGTGGGCTGCAGGCGGATCGCCGCGGAGTAGTCGTTCATCGCCCGTGAAATCTGCCCCAGCATCTTGCCGGCCTTGGCGCGGACGAGGTAGGCCTCGGCCTGACCGGGCGCGCGCCGGATCGCTTCGCTCGCGTCCCGCGTGGCCGCCGCGTAATTTCCCGTGTAATAGAGGCAGCGGGCGCGAGCGAGATACGCAGCGTCGTTGCCGGGTTCCCGGGCGAGCAGTGCATTGAGCGACTGGAGCGCCTGAGGGTTGCCGCCGCCATTGTGTTCGCAACGCGCAGCACCAAGCGATTCGCCGCTCGCCGCGGCCAGCGTTGCGCCAAGCAGAGCGACGACCATGCATCCACGACGACCGAGTTGCGCCATGCTGGCCTCCGGGAATTTTTTGGATTATCGACCCGTTCGAAAAAGGTGGTCAAGGTGGTGGCGGCCCGGAGCCGCGCATGGCCATCGGGTGGCGCATTTCGTTGCCCACCTGAAGGCCCGACTCCACGTTGTCCGTGCCTTCTGCTGGACGTGCAGTTCGCCGTCGGTGATCGCGGTGGCGAAAGGCATCAAATTCGTCTTTCGCAAATCTCGCTGCCTCACCGGCTTCGATTTCGGCGAGGAAAGTTTCGAAATTCTCCTGCAGCAGAATGCGATAAGCGCGTCGAAGCGCACCTCACCGCGCCCCCTGCAGCGCAATGCGACTCCGAAAGACCTCGTAGGCAATCGGCTCCGTGTTCTCGTAGCCGATGCGCGCGCGCCGCTTTTCGTCAAGTAGGTGGTAACGCACGACGGCCTCAACCGCGATCGGCGCCGGATTGCCCTCGGCCGGAAACTCGATGCGATAGGTACGCGGCTGTCCGCGCTGCAGACGCGTGTCCCACAAATCAATAATGAAGGGGCGCCACATAGTTGTCCGTTTCAGGGAGTGTTTTTCTTCTTCGAGCGCATGGCCTTCCCGGTCGAGCACGCGCAGCCGCACGGTCAGGTGGCGGTCTGGTGTCCCCGTGGGCAGAAAATGCGCCGCACCGACATTGGTGAGCGTCAGTGCAAACGCGCGCCGGTCCGCCGCGCCGGCACCGATCTCGACGAAATGGACCTCCAGACCTTGTTTCACCATCGCCGGGTCGTGGCCGCCGCGCCACAGGTGGCGTCGTGCCTCCTGCACCTGGCCACCCTCGACCAGCGCGCGTTTGACCAGCGGCATGTGACACTGCACGCACCCGAGTTCACTCGCATGGCGCACCGTCAGCTCACCGCTACGCCCCGGCCAGCGCCCAGCATCGGCTTCGATTTCGGCCGCGGTGCCGCACGGGGGATAACGAAAAAAAGTGTCCCAGCGCGCACCCTGGACGATGTGGCAGCGCAGGCAGATATCGTTCGAGTCCGCGAGTTTCTCGACCGGATGCGGTGCATTGAGGTTGCCGTTGACGCCGAGGAGCTTGCCGTCCTTGAAGTGGCAGGCAGCACAGGTCACGCCCTCGTGCTGCAGCTGCGCATCGAATTCCGGGTTGTCGACGAGCACAGGTTTCAATTTCTCCGCGTCGTTGAAGCCGAGTACCTTGTGTTCCTGCTGCCGGTCGAGGGGAATATGGCAGTTCTTGCAAACCTGCTGCAGCTCGTCGAACTTCCAATCAGCCTGAAAGTAGGGATCGGTCCAGGCCTGGCTATGGATGCTCGTCTTCCACTCCTCGTAAATTTCGCGGTGGCAAGCGCCACAAGTACTGGCCCGCAGTGCTTCCGTGGCCATCGACGCGTTGCTGGTGTCGATCGGCCGCTCGAAGTGTTCCGACACTACGAAAATACTCATCGGGCGAACCAGGCGCCAACCCAGGAAGACGAGCAGAACGACACCGATACCGACGATAACGATACGCTTCCGAGTCATGGTCATGCGCGGCTCCTTCGGCAAGACGCATTGCACGGCGCGTGGCCTCCCGGCAGGTATCGGGTCGGATTGCCAGCGCAACACGCACCTGCGAAAAACCTGGAATCTATCTGTGTCACGACTCTTGCCCCAAAACACGATCCCTTTGTCAGCCCACTGCGTCCAAAACGTCAGTTCCGCAAGTGCGCTTCGGTTTTCCTATTGCGTCATAGGCCGGATTCACGTGCGATCGCGTATCCTTCCTTGTTCCACTGTTCCATGCCGCCGCGGAGGATCCAGACGTCGGTAAAACCAGCTTGTTTGAGCTGATGCGCGGCCGTTAGCGAGCGCTTCTGGGTCCGGCATATAAGCATCAGAGGGTGCTGCTTCGACGGCTCAAGTTGTGCCAGGTGCGCAGACAGCTCCTCTAGCGGAATGTTGCGCGCGCCCGGGATGTGACCGAGTGGACCTACAAAATCGTCCGCTGTACGGACGTCGACAAGCAGTGGCCTGTCGCTTTGTTCAAGGCTGCCTTTGAGGCTGCCGCTATCGATCCAGCGGATGCCGGCCTGGCGATACTGCCGTACCAGCCGGGGCAGGAAAGCAACGAGCGCAAGCAGCGCAAGCGCAAACAGGGCGTTGCGGATTGCACCCGCCTCACCGGTGAGGGATTCGCGTCCGGCATGGCCGAGCCAGGCATAGGCGAGCGCCCCGGGAAACATGCAGACGAAAGAAGCGGCCGCATAGGCAAACAGCGGGATACGCGTCAGGCCGAGCGCGTAGTTAACCAGGTTGAAGGGAAACAGAGGCACCAGGCGCACGAAGGCGACAAAGCGCCAGCCTTCGGCTTCCACGCCTTCGATCAGCTGCTTCAGCCTGCCGCCGGCCCTGCGCGCGACCCAATCCGCGGCGAGGTAGCGCGCGACAAGGAAGGCGAGCGTTGCGCCCAGCGTGGCGCCGGTCAGGCTGTACAGTGCTCCGGGCACGGCGCCGAACAGCGCGCCTGCGGCGAGCGTGAGCACCGACCCGGGAAGGAACATCACGGTCGCCGCCGCATAGAGCGCGATGAACGCCAATGGCGCCCAGGCGCCGACTTCGGCGAGCCACGCGGAAAGTGCGTCCGCGCTCAGTGCCGTGCGGTTTGCATATCCGAGGACGAGCCCCGCGGCCAGCACCAAAGCGAGCCCAACGCGAGCTGCGTTACCTGGCTTCATGACCCGATTCCGGCGTGCTCCCGATCGCGTAGCGAGTGCCCGCCTGCGCGAACGAGAGCGCAAGCAGGCCGGTGAGCTTTACCGCCGCGTCGCTGCCGCAGATTGGCGTGATTGACCATCGCCGTGGCGTTGAGCAGCACCTCGAACACCAGTACCGCAGCGGCTGGCACCCCGAGCACCGCTATTGTCGCGAACTTGACCATCATCGACAGCAGGATTTCGATCGGACCAGCGCACGTCCGGTGGTTGCGTCGATGTCCGCGTCAGCGTGATGTACCCGCCTAGGCGCCAGCGCTTCCAACACGGCCATCAGCGCGAACACGCCAAAGAACGCGCTCGGGCGGACGGTCTGTTCGCGGGCCAGCGCCCATTCGTCAAACCCCATGCTCGCTCCTCGTGCACTTATGTCTTGCCCTGATTCCATCAATGAGGTACTATTCAACATATCTACTGAACGGTTGAATAGTAGGAAGGTGCGGCGACGATGTCAACAGAAACTTTCAAGCAAGACGTGCATGCCCAACTCGCACGGGTGGGCAAAGCCCTGTCAAGCGGCAACCGGCTGGAGTTGCTGGATTTCGTCGCGCAAGGGCCGCGGAGCGTGGAGGAACTGGCCACCATGACGCGGCTGTCGGTCGCAAACGCGTCGAAGCATTTGCAGGAACTGCGCCGCGCCGGGCTGGTACGCGCGCGAAAGGAAGGCCTGAGGGTGTTCTACGAGGTGGCGGGCTCGGACGTGGTGGACCTGATCGCCGCACTGGGACTGGTCGCAGAGAAGAGGCTCGCCGAAATGGCACACTTGGTCCGCACCTACATTACCGCGCGCGACGACCTGGAGCCGATCCCAGCCGCCGAACTGTTAAGACGTTCGAAGCAGGGGCTCGTGACCGTGCTCGACGTCCGGCCGGCCAAGGAATTCGACGCCGGGCATTTGCCCGGCGCGATCAACGTTCCGGTCGAAGACCTGCGCAAACGCTTGACACAATTTCCCAAGGGGCGCGAAGTCATCGCCTATTGCCGCGGTCCCTACTGCCTGCTATCAGTGGACGCGGTAACTTTGCTGCGCACAAAGGGATTCCGGGCACGCCGGCTGGAGGACGGGTTTCCGGAGTGGAAGGCGTCCGGACTGCCGGTCGAGGTCTGAACGATACCGCCAAGACCGTGACCTGCGGCTAGCGAAGTAATCGTAGCCGCCTGTCGGGCCGCTCGCGTAATCCGCGGTGGGAACCTCACGGCACGACCTCGATTTCAACACGCGCGCTGTTGTACGCATATGCGCCGCCCGGACTCGCGAGGTGGTTGGTCAGGACGTTTGGATTGCCACCGAGATCGGTGCCGTCCGCGTCCGGGCGGTACCAGGCGCCCTCGTGCACCAGTACCACGCCGGGCTTGATGCGCTCGGTCACACGGGCGACGACGCGAATGCGACCGCGCGAATTGAACACGGCAACGTTCTGGCCGTCGGCGATGTGTCGGCTGGCAGCGTCGCCCGGGCATAGCCAGACATCCTGCGGTTGCAGTTCCTCGAGCAGGGGATTGCCGGTGAAGGTGCTGTGGCAGCGGTGCTGTGCCTTGGTCGTGATCAGCTGCAGTGGGTACTGCGAAGGCGCATTCGGGCCTTCATCGCTTTCGAAATAGGACGGCAACGGCGGAACGGCTTGCCCTTAGCTGGTCTCGGGGAAGTCCAGCGTCGCCAACGTGCGGCTGCGGATTTCGATCTTCCCGCTCGGCTTCGTCGCCTCGTGCTCGGCGCCGATGCGAGTGCCTGATTTGCCGTTCGTCATGATCGGTCTCCTTCGCTCTGCGATTCCGGGTTCTCGACCGGGTCCGCCTGCGTCCGCAGGTAGCGCACGAGGTCCTTGGCGTCGGTGAACCACACCGACTTTTCGTCGCCTGCGCGCTGCACTACGGCGCGAATGCCGGCCCCGGGGTTTTCCGGCGCGCACAGACGGACGATGAAGACATTCACGCGCTGCACCCTCGTTCCCTGCTGACGAATCCAATCTAGGTCGGCGCCGTTAGACAGCCGTTAGAAGCAGCAGGGGAATGCGCCGGCAAGGCCGCTGCGCGTCGCCGGCGCGCGCGGCGGCAGCGTCAGGCGATATCGGACAGAAGCAGATCGAGGTCTTCGTCGAGCGACGAGGCAGGCGCATCGCCCCACGTCGGCCCGCCGTCACTCGTGGCGGTGGCGCACGCGGCGAACTCGGCTTCGGCCAGTTCACGTTGGCGCCGCGTTGCCGAGGGATGACGCGCCGCCACCGCGAACATCGTTCGTGCCCGATCCGGTCTTGCCACGAGCAGGCAGTATCGGGCGTAGGCGAGCAGCACGGCGATCTTTATCCTCGGGCTTTGCATCTCGATGGCGAGATGGGCGGCCGCCTGCAGACCGCTCAGGGCGCTGGCGCGGGGCCCACTTCGCATGTCGATGTACGACATGCGCAGGCGGCAGGCCGGCTCGACTGCGCGATCACCGCCCGAACCAATCGCGTCCAGCGCTTGCTGAGCGTGCTCGCGCGCGCGGCCCAGATCGCCCAGCTCGAAGCAGGCATCGGCGAGGATCCGGTGGAAATAGGGCACGTTGCGGCGGAAACCCGATCGCTCGGCAAGCCCCAGCCCTTCGAGCGCCAGCGTCACCGCCGCCGCTGGTCGACCCCGGTCGAGCTGCAGATTGGCGAGCTCGCTCAGGGCGGAATGTATGCCGGCATGATGGCCGAGCCGCCGGTGCCCGGCCAGCGCTTCTTCCAGCAGGCGCGCAGACTCGTCGTAGTTGCCCAGTTCGCGTTCCACCGCAGCCAGATTCCCGGCGTACAGTGGAACCTCGGCCTGTTCGCCGTCGACTCGCGCGCGCCGCAGCACGTCGCGCAGGCAAAACGCCGCCTCCTTCATCTTTCCGAGGCGCCACAGCATCAGCCCGAGCGTGTTCGTGCTCGTCTTGATGCCGAAGCGGTAGCGAGCCCTTTGCGCCGCCTGCAGTGCGGCGCGCGCGGCGCGCTCGCCCTCGCGAAACTCGCCGCGACGGAAACAGAACGCGGCACACCCGAGTTCGATCTGGCAGCGCGCCGCCTGATGCTCCGCGCGGGACTCGTCGATGGCGGTCCTGGCCCGGTCGAACTCTTCGAGGCCCGCCTCCTGCTGGCCGCGGGCGTCGAGGAAGCCCTCCATGGCCGCCGCGCACCGCTGCAGCAGATCGACGCGCCGGCTTTCGATCGCCCAGCGCCAGGCCGCGAGCACATTCTTGAACTCGATGCCGATCTGCTGCAGGGCGGATCGCTGATCGACGGCGTCGAACTCGTTGTAGCGCGCGAGCAGCATCACGAAGTGCTCGGCGTGGCGCGTTCGCACGGCGAGCTCCTCGTCGGCGCCTGCCTGGGTCAGCTTCTCGAGGGCGAACTGCTGCACCAACGGATGGAACACGAACCGGCCTTGCTCGGTCGTTCGCAGCAGACTCCGGTCGGCGAGCGCGGCCAGCAGTGGCAGCGCCGCCTCGGCCACCACGAGCGCCGCCTCTCGGCTGAAATCCCCCTGGAAGACCGCCAGCCGCATCAGCGTGCGCTGTTCGGTCGGTCCGAGCATGCACCAGGAGTGCTCGAGGCTGTCGCGCATCCGGTGGCCGCGGACCTGGCTGGCGTCGGCCCGGTCGAGCAGATCGAGCGAACGAACGAGTTCGCGCCGGATCTCGGCGACCGGCAGCAAGCGGACCCAGACTGCTGCCAGCTCGATCGCGAGCGGCAGGCCTTCGACTGCGCGCACCAGTGCGGCCACCTCGGCGGCATGGGCCCGAAGGTCGAAATCCGGGTGCACGCGGCGCGCGCGCAGGTCGAAGAGGTGCACGGCATCGAAGGCGCACAGCGCATCGACTTCGGTCTCGTCGGGTTCCGGAGCGGGCAGCCCGTCGAGCGGCAGGAGCCACTCGTCGGCCGTTTCCAGGCGCGCGCGCGAGGTGACCAGAATTTTCAATCGCCGGCAATTGCCGAGCAAGGTGCCAAGCCAGGGACCCAACCCCGTCAGATGCTCCGCGTTGTCGAATACCAGAAGCGCTTGCGCATCGCGCAGATGATCGGCGACCTGTTGCCGAGGCGAGTTGGTGCCGCGCAGCTCGAGTCCGAGCGTCACCGCGCAGCTCGACGCGACCTGTTCGACGGTCTGGATGTCGTTCAACGCGATCCAGTTCACGCCGTCGGCGAATTCGGATGCGAGCTGCGGCATTGCAGCCTGGGCCAGCGAGCTCTTGCCGACGCCACCCGGCCCTGTGATCGTCAGCCACCGGCAGTCGGCGTCCAGCATCAGCTGCCGGATCCGGCGAAGTTCCGCACGCCGGCCGACCACCGCCTGCGACGCCGCGTTGACGACGCCGGCGCCTGTCGCGGCCACAGGCCCACCGGCGTGTTTGACGTCCAGCTCGCGGACAAGGTCACGCAAAGCCGCCGACGGCTCGATGCCGAGTTCGCCAGCAAGGTGCTGCGCATAGTCGCGATAGGCACGGCGCAGGTCTTCCTGCCGGCCCAGCCTTGCAAGCGCGCGCAGACGGTAGCTCAGCGTGGTTTCGTCGAACGGGTCGGTGCGCAGCGCACGACTCGCGAGCGCGGCACAGGCCGGGGGATCCAACAGCAGCTGAGCGAGCTGCACGCTAACCGCGTCGTGCCAGAGCGCATGCAGTCGCGCGCGCTCGAACTGCAGCCAATCACAGAATGGCGCGGGCGCCGGTAGTTCGAAACCATCGAGCAGCTGACCTTGGTACAGGTCGATCGCGTCGGACCATCGGCCTTCGGCGATCGCGCGCTCGAAGCGGTGGACGTCGCTGTCGACCAGCCATCGCAACGAACCGGCCTGCGCCTCAAGCTTCGCGACATGCCCGAGCCGTCGGATCTGCACCAGGACGAACCGCAGATTCCCGCGTGCGGTCGAGGTGTCGCGCTCGGGCCAGAATATCGTCGCAAGGGCGTCACGCGACACCCAGGTGCCGCGACAAGCCAGGTATGCCAGCAACTGATACGGGCGGGCCGCCGGTAGGGGTTCGCGTCCTGTCGTCGTCTCGAGTGCGGGCGAGCCGAACAAGTGCACGCAGAACATGGCTGCTCACGTTACCCAGTTGAGTCGCCGCCGCCGGGGCCAGGAAGCACGTCCGGCGATGCTATCCGAGCCAGTTCGGCGCCGAACACCCGCTCCCGCACGGGAGACGGATAGGCAGTTCAATCGTGTGAGCCTGATTTTGGGCGGGTCGATGGGGCGGGTCAAGCGTGGATTTTCGGCGGCAATGGGCTGCTCCGCGCGCTTGTCGTCGTACGTCGGCGCGGGTGCCGACGCCGGGGTGGCCGCGCGCGGTCGGTTGGGCGGGCGCCGGCGCGAGCAAGCTTGTAGGTCTGTAGGTCGTTGAACTTGCCGCTCTCGTCACGAACGGCGTAGAGCTTGGTGCCCGTCCGGCTTCTCATCGTGGTACGACGCGTGGCCATGGCTCCTCCTGTCCGGGATGCGAGGCACCCACGCGAGAGTGCACCGGACATCTTTCATTATTCGCCGCGTCGCACAGTCCGTCAGCACAACCCCCTGGAATCGGCGCTCGGGCGCTCGGGCGACCGGACAGCCCGAAGCGCCGGGTGGCGCGGCTTCTCGCTCTGTCTAACGCCCGTCTAACGCAGTCCCCTTACTTTGCGCCTATCGAGGAGGAGCGCCAATGGAAGAGGCCCTTGTATTCATCGTCCGCTTGTGGGGTGCGGTCGAATCACAGGCTTCGTTCCGTGCGGCGGTCCTGCGTGCGGGGACCGATGAGTCGACCTGGTTTACGCAGTCCGAGGCGCTGGCGAGTTACTTCGAGAAACAAATGCAGATGCGCCCGTCGTTCAGCACGCACGAGCGCGCAAACCGGGACGAGCCGTCATGAACAAGCATGCATGGGCAATGGCTGCGTGCCTGGCGTTGCAGCCGGTCTTCGCGCTCGGTGCGAAGACGCTCATCCGGCCCGACGTCGGGGAGCGCAACGGCAATCAATCGTACGAAACCCAGCGCAACCGCCGTAAACAGGCCGATGTTGCGAAGAGCTGCATTTGGATGCGCCTCCGCGCATTTTTCAGAAGATTTCACGTCCGCGCCAACGCGCGCCGGTGAAACCCCCGGGGTCGCGAGCTCCGGGATGAGCGTCGCAATCCAAACCGACCACACTCCAGAAGGAGGCCCACCATGGTTCCCGCAAAAATCGCAGCCCACGTTCTTCTTCCCGGATGCCTTGCCATCGCCCTCGCGCTGCCCGGGTTGGCGTGCGCCGGCCAGGTCGATCAAATCCTCGATCAGCTCGCAACGCTCAACGCGAAGATCGACATACTCCAGGCCACCGTCGACGATGTCGCCGATTTCCGGGGGCTCACCCAAAGTTGGGACAAGAGTCTGCCCGCCGCGGAACGATTCACGGTCCTCGCCGCATTCAACAATCAAGCCGTGCGCGACAACAACACGGGTCTCGTATGGGAGCGGGCGCCGGGATCAACGCTGTTTCGCCGCTGGCACGACGCCAGGCTCAACGTCTGCGCCAAGAAACTCATCGTCAATCAGAAAGGCTGGCGTTTGCCCTCGCTGCCGGAGCTCACCAGTCTTATCGATATGACCGCGCCGCCCGGAAACGCACGAATTCAGCCCGGTCATCCATTCCTCAATGTTCAACCGGTCGTGTACTGGACGGCAACTACGGACGCCGACGATCCAACGACTGCCTGGGGCGTGTCGTTCGGCACCGGAGGCGTGGACGGCCATGACAAGGTCCAACACCAAAATGCGACCTGGTGTGTGCGCGGCGGCATGAACGCCGACCGGTACTAGCCGGAACAGTCTCGGCACGCATCGGGGGTCCCACGGGTGGGTTGCACCCGCCCGTGCCCGCTTCGCAACGCAGGCGCCTGCCCCTCACACGAAGGAGAGCTGCAATGAAATCGATCGCGTCGACTGAAGCGTGCGCGGGATGCGCGCGCCAACCGCTTTTCATGGTCGCCATCGTCAACCCGCTGTGCGGCATGGGACGCTCGTTGGGGGCCGCCGCCATTCTTCTGTTCCTTGCGCTGCTGGTCGCGGCCCCCGCGCTCGCGCAGCCGGTGCTCGACGTCAGCAGGACGTACGTCGGCTTTGGCCGCGTGACGCCCAATGCCACATCTCCCGTCCAGCCATTGTTCGTCATGAACACGGGTGACGCCCCGCTGACGTTGCAGGCGATAACGCTGGACGGTGCCAACAGCACGCAGTTCGCTGTCGGCGGCACCTGTGCGGCCACCCAGCAGCTCGCGCCGAACGCTCGCTGCCGGATCGACGTGGTGATGCGACCGACCGGCGCCGGATCTCGACTCGCGTCGCTCACGATCGCGGCGGACGCGGCGAGTACACCCGTGGTGGTTACGTTGGGCGGCCTTGGCGACGGTGCCACGAGCATCGTCGCGCCGCCCAACCCGGATCCCGACTGGATCGACTTCGGCGCGATCGATGTCGGCATGGCCGCCGCACCCCGCTCCTTGACGTTCAGAAACAACTCCGGCATCGGACTGCGTATCACTAGCCTTGCACTGCAGACGGGCGAGCGACACGACTTCACACTGTCGTCGTCGTGCAACGTCAACGACTCGCTGCCGAACGGCTCGACGTGCACGTTCACCTTCGGCTTCACTCCAAGCGCAGCGGGGCTGCGTGCTACGGTGCTCTACATCGGGGTCAGTTACATGGAGATCACCGAAGGAGTCGTCTACGTCTCGGTGACCGGTATCGGCGGCGTGCTCGCGCCGTCACCGTACGTTGAAGCCGCCGAGTACTACCATTCGGCATTCGATCATTATTTCATCACGACGATTCCCGACGAGATCCGGAAGCTCGACGCCGGAGAGTTCGTCGGATGGGCCCGAACGGGCCGCTCGATTAACGTGTATCCCACCGACAACGCGGGCCTCGCGACGGTGTGCCGATTCTTCAGCACGGCATTCGGACTCAAGAGCTCGCACTTCTACACCGCGCTTTCCGACGAGTGCGCGTTGGTCAAGAACAATCCGAACTGGATGTTCGAGGGCGATGTATTCTTCGTGGGACTGCCGATGGCCGACAGCACTTGCGGGGGCGCTTCGATTCCCGTCTACCGCCTGTACAACAACGGCATGGGTGGTGCACCCAACCACCGCTTTACAACCGATCCTCAGTTGCAGGGGCTGATGCGCGCGCAGGGCTGGATTGCCGAAGGTTATGGCATCGGCGTCTCGATGTGCGCATTGCGGTGAGAGCAAGAGCCGCGTCCCCGCAGTGTGCCGACCTCACCGCCCGCAGCCAACGCGGAACCCGCCGCCGAACCGGCCTGCCGGCGCGCCGCGGGAAAACACCGCTACGGCGAAGCCCAGCCACTCCCAACTCCCTCGGCCCGGTCGCGAACGCGACCTGGTGCTGGCCATAGTCGCCGCCCGCCGTGCGTGGATGGATCAACCTAAAAACCGCAGTTAGCCGGCTCCATGAGCGTGATCGGCAAGGAGTGGGGAAGAATTTGGCGAGCGGACACCGGCGAGGATGAGTTTCAGATGGTCGCAGACGAGATGCCAGACGGTCGTCGAGTTCAACTGCTCCGCAGCGCGCTCGGTCCAGGCTTTGAGCATGGTGGAGACGCGCATCAGCGCATCGCGGGCCTTGCCAAAATGCGCATGCAATCCAGTCAGCGTGATCGTGGTCTGCCCGGCATGCTCGGTCTTGCGGCCGATCGACGACATCAACCACGGACGG
>JADYZP010000037.1 GCA_020853025.1 Burkholderiales bacterium | reverse complement strand
CGTTCCAGTTCGTGGCGTATCCGAACGCGACGCACAACAACGTGTACTCGTCGCTGATCACCGGTGGGGCGAACTGCACGACGCCGAATCCGCCGGCGCCGTGGCCGCCGGCCGGCTGCTGATACCCAGCCGACCGCAAGCAACTGACAAGGGCGCCTTCGGGCGCCCTTGTCGCATAAAATAGATGGCTGGCTCTGGTGCCGCGGCTATAACGCCGCCCGGGTATTTTCCGAGTATCGCGCTGATGCGGGCCATTGCGGCGCTGCTGGTCATGTACGACCATCTGGTCGGGATCTGGCTGCAGCGCAGCCGTGTCGAGTTCGCTCCTGCGCTGTTTGCGGACCGGTGGCTGTTCGAACCCTTGCATGTCATGGCGCATGGCGGCAGCCTGGCCGTGGCCATCTTCTTTCTGGTGAGCGGATTCGTGATCGTGTACGTGGCTCAGCGCGAATCGCACCGCGAGTTCGGCATTCGGCGCCTGCTGCGCATCTATCCGCCGCTGTGGCTGTCGATGGCGCTGCTGCTGATTGCCTACGGCGTTGCATTGTCGGCAAGCGACGCGCCGGGCCTGCGCGGCTACGCGATCGAGCGCGTGCTGGCCGAGCCCAACCCGGTACCCTATATCCTCGTGGCAATGACGCTGGGCAATTACCTGATCGACACGCCGACCGTGAACGGCGTCGCTTGGACACTGATCATAGAAGTGCTGTTCTACCTTTGCGTCCTGCTGCTGCTGCCGCTGCTGAAGTCGAGGCCGCGCACCGCATTGGCCACGGCTTTCGCCGCCCTCGCGCTGCTGCAGGTGGTCGCGCGCAGCAATTCCGTCGTGTTTCTTCTCGCAGTCAACGGCGTCTATGTCAGCTACCTGTTCCTTGGGAGCGTCATCTATTTTCGCTGGGCGGGACGCATCGGCAACCATTTTTTCGCGCTTGCCACCGTCGCGTTCGCTTCGCTGTTCTTGCACGGAGTGCGCGAGTTCATCGTGCAGCCACCGTTGACCTTCTCCGGCTACGGCGTCTCGTACCTGCTGGCGTGGTTGTGCTTCGTGATCCTGCTGCTGATGGACGACCGCATCCGGCTGGGCCGGATCAGTACGTTCTTTTCGCGGATCAGCTATTCGCTGTACCTGAACCACGGCGGCCTCGGCCTGCTCGCGCTCACCCTGCTCCACCCCTGGCTCGGCTACCCTGTATCGCTGGTGCTGACTTTCGCGCTGGTGGTGGCGATCAGCGCGGCGTCGCACCGCTGGATCGAGGTGCCGTCGCAGCACCTCGCGCGCCGGCTGACGGCGTCGACGCGAAGCTAGGTCGGTGCGCCGCACTCATCGCATTCGTTCAATTTGCATTTCAGGAGATTTACACGTGATCATTCGTCGCCTCGTCCTTCCAGTCGTTCTCGCCGTCGCCATGGCCGCCTGCACGCCTTCGCAGCCCGAGTTCGTGCGGCCAGCGAACAGTCCCAGCTTTCCGCCGACGCAGTTCGTCGACGTTCTCGAAGCGCCGCCGACGCGACCGTACGAGGAGATCGGCGTCATCGAGGTGCCGGGCGAGCCGGGCACGCTGCGCACGCAGGTGCTGGCGCAGATCCGCGGCAAGGCGCAGGCGATCGGCGCCAACGCGGTGATCCTGCAGGACAAGAGCCGGACGACGCCGGCGAGCCAGCGCCTGAATCCCGCAACCGGGCAGATGGAATCGACCGGTGGGCAGGTGATCCCGGCGTATCGCGCCGTCGCGATCAGGTACAAGTAGCCACGCGATTGCCGCGCAACGCACCGGACACGGCCGCGCGCCGGCGCGCGGCAGCACCGCAGAAGGACTGAAGAGCGATGACCGAAGCCACCGAAAATTCCTACGACCGCCTGCCCTACACTAGCAACGCGTTTTCGCAAACGCTGCCCGACCGCACCGGCGCGATCGCCCGCCTGTTCGGCATGATGCCGGCGCCTGCCGCGGATGCGCGTGTTCTGGAAATCGGCTGCGCCAGCGGCGGCAATCTGTTGCCGATGTCGGCGCGCTGGCCGCGTGCGAAATTTGTCGGCATCGACCTGTCGGCGCGCCAGATCGCCGACGGGCAGGCGCTGGTCTCGCAGCTCGGACTTGCCAACGTCGAGCTGCGGCACATGGACCTGAAGGACGTCGACCAGGCGTTCGGCCTTTTCGACTACATCATCGTCCATGGCGTGTACTCGTGGGTGCCTTCCACCGTGCAGGACAGGTTGTTCGGAATCTGCAAGCACAACCTTGCGCCGCAGGGCGTTGCCTACCTCAGCTACAACACCAACCCCGGCTGGCGGATGCGCGGCATGATCCGCGACATGATGGTCTACCACACGCGCCAGTTTCCGGACATGACCGTGCGCGTCCAGCAGGCGCGTGCGCTGCTCGACTTCCTCGGAAAATTCGTGCCCACCGAAAACGATCCCTACGGACTCGTGCTCAAGCGCGAGCTCGAAGCACTCCGGCAGACGAACGACTCGTACCTGGCGCACGAGCACCTGGAGGAGGTCAACGAGCCCGTATACTTCCATCAGTTCGCCGAGCGCGCGTCCACGCACGGGCTGCAGTACCTGGGCGAGGCGGAATTCCACACCATGCTCGCGTCCAACTTCCCGCCGGAGGCGGCCGAGACGCTGCGCAGCATTGCGCCGAACATCGTGCAGATGGAGCAGTACATGGACTTCCTGCGCAACCGGGCATTTCGTCAGACGCTGCTGGTGCACCAGGGCATCGTGCTCAACCGCAATCTCAACTGGCGCAACGTCGAAGGATTGCATGCGGCGTCGCCGATGCGTCCGGTCGAGGCGACCGTCGACATTCGTTCGACGGCGCAGGAGAAGTACCAGTACCCCAACGGCGGGATGTTCGTGACGCCGGAGCCGATCGCCAAGGCGGCGATGCAGGTCCTCGGCGAGCGCTGGCCGCAGACCATCGGCGTTGCCGACCTTCGCCAGCAGGCGCGCGCCAGGCTCGCCGCAGCCGGGGCCTCCGCGACCGCCGCCGAACTCGAGCGCGACTCCGAACTCGTGGGCTCGGACATGCTGCGCTGCTTCGCGGCCGGTCTGGTCGAACTGCGCTCGGAATCGCCGCCTGTCTCGCTCGTCGTCGGCGAGCGACCACGCGCCGGCGTCATGGCGCGCCACCAGGCGGCACAGGGAACGTTGATCACCAACCTGCGCCACGAGCCCGTCAACCTCGACGAATTCGGACGCCAGCTGCTGCGGCACCTGAATGGCGAGCGCGACCATGCGGCGCTGATTGCCGTCCTGGCCGATCTCACGGCGAAGGATGTGCTGCAGATCAGGAAGGGCGAGCAGACAGTTCGCGACCCCGCGGTCGTGCTCGGGGTGATCCAGAAGGCACTGCCGCAGGGCCTCGCCCGGCTGGCGCGTGCCGGATTGATCGCGGCATGAAGCGCCGAAGCCGTTTTCTACCTGTTCGAGTCAGGCCGTCATGAACACCAAAACTGCGGGAAAGCGTGCGGCTGCGACAAAGGACATCCGCATCGGCGTTTCGCCCAACATGGCGCAGATCCTGAACGATCTTCGCGCGTCGCTGCTGGTGTCGACCTACGATGCCGGCGCGCTGATGGCGCTGCGCGCCATCGGAGACAAGTTGCAGCTGCAGGCCAAGCGGGTCGATCGCGCGATGGGCATCGCCGCCGACCGCAACCGGTTGGCGTTCGGTACCCGCCACCGGATCGTCGAGATGTCGAACATGCCGGTGCTCGGTCAGCATGTCGCGAGCCGCATCCACGGCACACCGGTTCCCGACGCCTGCTACGTCCCGCTCAACACGCACGTGACCGGCGAGATCGACATCCACGAAATGGCCTGGGCCGGCGACGAGCTCTGGTTCGTCAACACGCGCTTCTCGTGCCTGTGCACGCGCGACCCGTTGCACAGTTTCGTGCCGCGCTGGCGGCCGCGCTTTGTCGCCAAGATGCGTGCCGACGACCGCTGTCACCTGAACGGCCTTGCCATCCACGGCGGCCGCCCAGCGTACGTCACGGCGTTCGCCGCGACCGACGAGCCCGAAGGCTGGCGGCCGCACAAGTCCAGCGGCGGCATCGTGCTCGATGTCGCATCCGGCGAGGTCGTTGCCGGCGGCCTGTCGATGCCGCATTCGCCGCGCGTCTACCGCGACGAGCTGTGGGTGCAGGAATCCGGGCGCGGCGCGATGGGTCGCGTCGACCGCGCGACCGGCAAGGTGGACACCGTTGTGACGCTGCCGGGATTCACTCGCGGACTCGATTTCGCCGGTGACTACGCGTTCGTCGGCCTGTCCAAGGTACGCGAGAGCAAGTCCTTCGGCGGTACGCCGCTGACCGACCAGATCGACGTCGACCAGCGCTTCTGCGGCGTGCAGGTCATCGACCTGAAAAGCGGCCGCACCGAAGGCTTTCTGCAGTTCGAGTCGGGGGTCGACGAGGTCTTCGCCGTGCAGGTGCTTCCCGAGATCCGCTTTCCGGCGTTCCTCGAGGACAACGATCCGCTGATCGGCGCCGCGTACCTGCTATCGCCGCACGCGCTGGCGATGATGGACTAGAATTTTCGTGGGTCCGGCTTCCGCCGGACGCGATGTCGCGCAAGGCTCCCGCCTTGCCCGCATGAATGTTCGCGATGCACCGAATGTGCGAATCAGGCGCTGGAGTCGGACCATGGAAGTGAACGTTTACGGGCGCGCGCTCCTGCCCGAGCAAATCGAGGCGCTTGCCCATCGCGATCTGGTCGGTGGGCTGTGGGACGAGCTCGGCATGCTGCAGTTCGAATTCCTGAAGTCGCGCGGACTCGTTCCGCAGCATCGGCTGCTCGATGTCGGTTGCGGCGCCTTGCGCGGCGGGTTGCATTTCATTCGCTACCTCGATCCCGGGCGCTATCACGGACTCGACGTCAACGCGTCGTTGATCGACGCCGGGCGGCGGGAGCTCGTGGCGGCCGGACTCGCCGACCGCGAACCGCAGCTGATCGTCGACGGGCGATTCGACGTCGGGCGCTTCGGCGGCACCTTCGATTGCGCGTTGGCGGTGTCGCTGTTCACGCACCTGCCGATGAACCACATCGTCCGTTGTCTGTGCGAAGTGCGCGGCGTACTGGCGCCGGGCGCGCGCTTCTACGCGAGCTACTTCGAGGCGCCGGATTCCGCTCATCTGGCGTCGCTGACGCATGCGCCTGGTGGCATCGTGACTTTTTACGATGCCGATCCTTACCACTACTCATTGCGCGAGTTGAGCTTCGTGGCGGGACTCGCCGGAATGCAGGTCGAGAGCCTCGGCGAATGGAACCATCCGCGGGACCAGAGGATGCTCGCGTTCTCGGTTCGCGAATGAGCGCTGCCGCGGACGATTCTGCGGTGGCGTCGGGAAAGGCTGTCGGCGCGACCAGGCTTTCGCTGCCGGATGCCGTGCGTCGCGGCGTCGCACTGCACCGCAGCGGGCGCCTGGAGGAGGCGGAGGCCGTCTATGGCGCGATCCTGGTCGCGGCGCCGGACCAGTTCGACGCGCTGCACCTGCTGGGCGTGATCGAAGCGCAGCGCGATCGTCCCGAAGCCGCGTGGCCGCTGATCGAGCGTGCGCTCGCCGTGAATCCAGGCTCCGCGCCGGCGCTGGGCAACGCCGCCAACGTGCTCAATCGGCTTTCGCGTTTCGACGAATCGCTGGTCATGTGCGAGCGCGCGCTGGCCGTCGTGCCGAGCGATGCGCAGACGCTGAATACACGGGGCCTCGCACTGCGCGGACTGCGCCGTCACGAGGAATCGCTGGCCAGTTTCGACGCGGCGGTCGCGCGCGATCCGCGCCTGGCGATCGCCTGGTCGAATCGCGGACTGGCGCTGCACAGCCTGACGCGCCACGAGCAGGCGCTCGCGAGCCTGGACCGGGCGCTGGCGATCGAGCCGAAGTTCGCGGAGGCACTGTTCAATCGGGGCAACGTGCTGGGCGGGGTCGGACGGCGGGCCGAGGCAGCGGCGAGCTACACGCGGGCACTCGCATTGCGTCCCGACCACGTCGTGGCGCTGGAGATGCGCGGCTACGCGCTGCACTGCCTGGGGCGCAACGACGAGGCCGCCGCCGATTTCGCGCGCGCGGTCGCGCTCGCGCCGGAGCGAACATTCGCGCATTGCATGCTGCTGCTGATGCGGATGCATCAGTGCGACTGGCACGAGCGCGACGCGATGGCGCAGAGGCTGGTGGCGGCGGTTCGCGACGGCGGCCAGGGCGTCGAGCCCTTCGTGTTCGTCGTAAGTACCGACTCTGCCACCGATCAACTGGCGTGTACCCGACTGGCGGTTCGCGAGCGGATCGCGGCGGCGGGCAAGCCGCTGTGGCGCGGCGAGCGCTACGCTCATTCGCGCATTCGCGTCGCGTACCTGTCCGCGGATTTCCGCGAACACGCGATGGCGTACCTGATCACCGAGCTGCTCGAACGGCACGATCGGTCGCGTTTCGAAATCATCGGCGTGTCCTGGGGTCCCGATGAAGCGACCGTGGCCCGCAGGCGAATCGTCAACGCCTTCGATCGGTTCATCGATGTGCGCGTGGAGGGCGATGGCGACGTAGCACGACGCTTGCGCGAGCAGGAGATCGATATCGCCATCGACCTCATGGGCTATACGCACAACGGACGCACCGGCATTTTCGCGCAGCGTCCGGCGCCGGTGCAGGTGAACTATCTGGGCTATCCGGGGACGCTGGGGGCGGACTACATCGACTACATCGTGGCCGATGCGACGGTGATTCCGGAGGGCGAGGAGGTGCACTACGCGGAGCGGGTGGTGCGGCTGCCGGACAGTTACCAGGCGAACGACCGGCAGCGGG
>JADYZP010000036.1 GCA_020853025.1 Burkholderiales bacterium | reverse complement strand
TCGACGGCATGGGTCCGCAAGCCGGCATGAACCCCGAGCAGATCGCATCCGCCAAGCAGAAATTCACCGAGCGCGCGACGTTCCTCGTGTCCGATTCGTGGCTGACGAAGAACCGAGACAACGCGCAGGGAATCAAGCGCTTCCTCGACTCGCTGCCGAACAATACGGATCTTGACCCTGGGCACCGAAACGCGCTTGAAGGCAAGGCGCTCAACGCGATGACGCGCATCGAGAACCGCGCGATTGCCGCCGAGAACCGACGCATTGCCGTGGCCGGCACCACGCTGCAGCGCCTGGGCGCCGCGATCGAGGCCGGCATGCCAGTCGATGCAAAGACCATGTCAGACGCGGTCACGATGGCCAAGGGCACGCCGTACGAAGCGCAGGCGGTCGGGCTGATCCAGGATCAGCGTTATATGGCCGACCTGCTCAAGATGAGCCCGCAGCAACAGGTGGCGACGGTGAAAGAGATCCGCGCCAAGTACACGAAGGACGGCGCAGCGCCCGAGGATTGGGCTTCGCTCGGCCGCATCGAGCGTGCGGTGTCGAAGACGGTCGAGCAGATCCAGACGCAGCCGCTCGCCTACGCGGCAAACCGCACCGGTGCCGAGATCACGCCGCTGGACCTATCGAATCCGGCGTCATGGGCTGACAACCTGAAAAGCCGGTCGACCGTCCTGCTCGGCCAGCAGCGCCAGCTCGGAGGGCAATCCTCGCTTGCCGGGCTGCTGCCCGAAGAGGTCGGAGCGCTCAAGTCGGTATTGAAGTCTGCGACCCCGGCGCAGCAGGCCGATACGCTGGCCAAGCTGCGGCAGGGCTTCGGCGATGCGGCGGTCTATCGCGCCACGTTGGGCCAGATTGCGCCCGACGATCCGGTGACGGCCAAGGCCGGCATCTTCGCGGCGAACGATCGGCAGTCGCAGGCCGGCAAGTCGGTTGCCGTCGAGATCCTGACCGGCGCGGCGATCCTGCGACCGGACACGAAACAGGACGGGACCCCCGGCAAGGGTGGCGCGTGGCCAATGCCGAAAGACGACATGCTCGCGCGTGATTGGGCGGCGTACACCGGCACCGCGTATGCCGGGCGGTCGAACCTACGCAATGCCGACTTTCAGGCAGCCAAGGCGCTGTACGCAGCACGGGCCGCCCAGGAAGGTGACCAAAGCGGCGAGATCAACTCCCGGCGATGGCGTGCGGCGATGGCGCTCGTCACCGGTGGCGTCGCCAACCATGCCGGGCGCGAGACGCTTCTGCCCTACGGCATGACGACCGGCGAATTCAAGGACGGCATCGTTCAGCGGGCTCAGGCGTACAAGGTTGACCCGTCGATCGGCCGCATCGATGCGCTGCCGCTGCTGCCGGTGGGCGATGGGCAGTACGTGCCCCTGGTGGGCGATGCCGTGCTGCTCGACGAGAACAAGCAGCCCGTTCTGCTCGACTTCAACAAGCCGGTGGCGCCCGCATCCGTAAATCGCAGTGCCGTGAAAGCGCGCGAGTATGCCGCCCGCGCCGGGATAAGCACGCAATGAGCTTCGAACTATTCCCGCAGGAGAACGCCAACGTGCTCGCGTCATTCGGCGCGACGCAACGGCGCGATCCTGGGGTGTTCGATAACTTCTTCCCATCGGCCGGCAACGCGATCATGCGTGGCTTTGCCGAGACGGGCCGCGCTGTCTCCATGCTCGGCGCCGTTGGCCCCATGCTGCAGGACACGGGCAAGTACGGCCAGCGCGGGACCGAGGCGGTCGACAAGTATTTCAAGCGGCATGACGACATATGGAACCGTGCGGTCGAGTATTGGACGCCGAAGCGCTCCGAGGTCGGCGTCGCGGGTGAGGTCGTCGGGCAACTGCTCGGCACGATCCCGTTGCTGGTCGCATCGCCTGCCGCACTCGTGGCAAAAACGCAGATGTCGACCGGCGAGGATCTGGTGCGCAAGGGCGTCGACGCTGACAAGGCGGGCGCTGTGGGCGCTGTGCAGGCCGCAGGGCTCGGACTTGGCGTGTGGCTCCCCGTGCTCGGCAAGACGCTTGCGCAGCGCGTGGTGATCGGCGGTGCGGGATTCAACGCGGTGCAGGGGGCTGCGACTCGCGGGGCATCTGGCGCGATCCTCGAAGGCACCAAGGCCGCCGACGAATTCAAGGCATTTGACCCGACTGCTGTCACCCTCGATGTGCTGCTCGGGCTGGCCTTCGGTGGGATCGCGCATCTGTCGCCGGCACAGCGGGCGCAGGGCGAAGCTGCATGGTCGAAGATCGCCGAGTGGACGGGCACATTCAAGCCGTCCGATATCGACGCGCTGGTGACGCTGAAGCAGGCCGAGCATCTGAATGTCGAGAGTGCGCCGGGGCGGATGGCGAGCGCGGAGGACATTGCCAAGCACCACGCGGCGATGAAGCAGGCCGTTGATGATCTGCTCAACGATCGGCCGGTGAACGTCGAGGCGCTGACCGAGGGCGCGAAGTTCCTGCCTGACGCTGAGCGCATCGCGTTCGGCAAGACCATCGCCGACGAACTCAACGCGCAGGCTAAGGGCATGGTCGAGGCCGACATGCTGGCGCAGCTCGCGCGCATGGAAGCCGAGGGCAAGCCGGGATTCATCCGCAGCGCCGAGGAACTGCTCGCACTGAAGGCGGCGACCGAGTCGCCCGTGCTGCATCCAGACTTGGAGCGCGCCATCGAGATATCGCGCCGACCGGGATTTCTGCGGTCAGCCGAGGAAAAGCTCACGCTCGATGCTGTGCTGCAGGGCAGGGCGCAGGATGTGATCGGACTGCCGGACGGGATGAAGGCGGGGACAGACGCGGCAAACGAATCGAACTCTTTGAAGAATTCCACGAGTTCGCCTGATACCGCGCCCGACCCCATCCGCGCCGCCGCCGACCAATTCGTTGCCGAGCGGCCCGACCTTACGCTGACCATCGGCGCCGATCAAGACGGCAAGCCGATCACGATCAGCGCTTCCAAGTATCTCGAAGACGCACGCCTCGACACTGAACTTGCCGCGCAAGACGCCGGCCTGTTCGAGGTCGCGGCCTCCTGCATGCTCAGAGGGTGACATGGCGAAACGATATAGCGCTCTCGCCGGCAAGATGATCGACGTGCCCGAGCGGCCGGTCTCCGCCGTGCCGGATCTGCGGGCCGAGGTCGCTGCACTGCAGGCGCAGATAGATACCCTGACGGCGCAGCGAGCCGATATGGAAGCGCGGGCCGTGCGTGCCGAGGCGGCGCTTGCCGCGCGCCCCGAGCCGGTGGCGATGCCCGCGCCCGTGGTTAACGTTCCGGCGCCTGTTGTGAACATACCGGCCCCGGTAGTCAACATGCAGACGCAAGACCCAGTCGCATACAAGGTCCGCGTTACGCAGCGCGATGGTAGCGGACGGTTTACGGAGGCCGTATTCGAGCCGCAGAAATCGATACTAGACTCACTTTCGTTTTCCTCATAAAGGGGGCGTTATGCCTAAATCAACCACAACTTGTAACAGCATCATCAACCTGATGTACCGGGCGACGGCCTGGGCCAACGTCGCCGACAATGCCGCCGCGTCTCCGCTGACGAATACCTATGTCGGGCTGCACACTGCCGACTTGACGGCGGCGACCAACAGTCAGGCCGAGGATGAAACCGCATACACCGATTATGCGAGACAGGCGGTCGCGCGATCGACTGGATGGGACGCGGCAAGTGGCGGTGCAACTGCCAATGCTGCGACAATCAGCTTCCCTCAATGCGGAGCATCAGGGGCGACATTGACGCATGTATCGGTGGGCGTAGGATCGAGCGGCGCGACAGCGGTATGGCATTACGGTGCGCTGAATTCATCGCTGGCGGTTTCGAGCGGCATCACGCCGCAGTTTGCTGCTGGCGCGCTGACCATCACGGAGTCGTAATCATGGCTGACGATCGCTCGCCGCTGGAACGCCTGCTGTGGGATAAAATCGGCCCGCCGCTGTACTACTGTGCCGACTGTCTGCGCACGGTGAAGGTAAAGCCGGTTGAGGGTGGCGAGCCGATCATCACGCGTCCGTGCGGTCATACGGGCCAGATCATGGCGCCGCGCAAGGCGATCTGCGTCGGCAAAGGCGGGGCAAGCATCGGCACGCGGGCGAAGATCGGCGCAATGCAGATTGCGTCGGTGATCACAGGGCGGACGGTCTGATGGGATTCCCTGCCGTCTCCGAGTACGCTGGAGCCGACGAAGCCGGCCGGTCGTGGACGAGCAGCTTTCGTAAAGCGGTTGCAAGCGCGGCGACAACGACGAACGCATGGATCGACTACACGTACTTTGCCGGGTCGCCGGTTGCGAATTTCTACGCTAGCACGCCATTGACGGCGGCGCTGGTCGAGGCAGACAAGGGCATATACACGGGCGGCAGCGTGTTCCCGTATACCAAGCACTTCAAGAGCATGTTGCTGATGTCGTCAGGGTCTACCACGGCGGGACGGCAACAGGTGGCACTGTGCGATTACCTGCTCTATTACCCGTTCATCGACACGGATGCCATCGGCGAAGAGCAGGTGCTCGACAACACCGTGACCATCCCGCGATACACCAGCGGTCAGGTGGTCGCTGTGGCGCAATCGGCCGCATCGACTATCGGGCAGTTTGCGTTCACGTACACGAATCAGGACGGCGTAGCGGGGCGGGTGAGCCAGAACAACTACACGTTCGCGGTCCCTGGTGGGGGGCAAGTCGTCAACGCATCTGGCACGGGGGCATCCTATAACCCGTTCTGCTACCTGCAAGCCGGGGATTCGGCGGTGCAGTCTATCCAGAGCGTGACTATGAGTGCGGCCGGTGGCGGGTTGATGTGTCTCGTGATCGTCAAGCCGTTGCAACTGACGCAGGGCTCTCCGCCGTGCATTACGACGGGCGGTAACTCGTTCGGCGCCTGTACGGAAATCATGTCGATCATTCACACAGCCGGCGCACCGCGGATCTATGACGGCGCTGTGCTCGGGCTGCTGGCAACGGGATATGCGGGCACGCTGGCATCGTCGTTCATGTCGGGCATGCTCGAAACTGTTTGGGGGTAACTCGTGGGCTGGACATCGCAAGACGACCTGATCAACCAACTAACTGGGGGTAACTCGTGGGCTGGACATCGCAAGACGACCTGATCAACCAACTAACCAGCAACGGCAAGGGCGATACCGTCGTTACGACGAAAACGCTAACGTCGGCCGGCACGGCTGGCGCGTGGACGTTGCTCGCCGGACATGCGGGCTATCCGGCCGCAGCAACGTTTACCGGGGCAGATCTGACCTACGTCCCAACCGACGATACGTGGTCTGAGGGCACGATCTACCACGGCGGCAACGTCTCGACGGCGACGAAGCACTTCCTGTCGGCTGGGGCTGCGTGCGTGGCGGCTGCGGGTGCGCCTTGGTACATCATGGCCATCGATCTGGTCGGGTTTGTCCCTCTATCCGGCACGAACGTCAGCACGACGGGCACCAAGACAGTCACCATGACGGCGCTCGGCTCTGGTGGCGGCACGGGCGACCGTTACGCCAACGGGCAAGGGCTGCGGATGTTTGTCGCTGCGGACACGGCGCTAGGTGCCAACGCGCCGACGTGCATCGTCAACTACCTTGATACGGGCGGCGGTGCTGGTGCAACCACTACGTTTACATCGACGGCGAGCATGGGTATCGGCCAACTGCTGAATACCGGCGCGGCGGCGAACAAGTACAACCCGTTCCTGCCGCTCGCTGCGGGCGACACTGGCGTGAGCGACATCGTTTCTCTGGTGTGGGCTGGCACGGCGCACGCATCTGGAACCTGCATTATCGGCCTGTGCAAGCCGCTTTGGATGGTGCCAGTGCCGGCGACCGGACTTTATAACAAGGTCGATTTCGTCAACGCACTGCCGTCGATGCGGCGCATCCCGGATGGCGCGAACATTCAATTCCTGCTGTTTCAGACGGGCGCGACTACCTCTGGCGGCACGATCAACGTCGACTTCGACTACGGGTACGGCGGCTAACATGGCCCTGCTCCAAAACGGCTATCGCGAACATATTGGCGGCATCTATAAGTCGTTCGGGGCGACGCTCGTAAACAACACGTCGTCATCGGCGCGGCTCGCCAACTTTGCGCGCACGGGCGCAATCCGCAACATCACTGCGGGGCAAGGCATCACCAGTGGACTGGTATCGCTGCCGTCCGGAAACCGCCACCCGTCCGCATGGATGATGCCGCAGAAAGCCGGGGCACTCGCAGCACGCAATCTGCTGGTCGGCTCCGGCGAGGTGTCGTCTGCTGACGTGTGGGCGGTCAAGCTCGCAGAGGCCGCGCTTACTGGTTCGGGTGAACTGACCGCGGTCGGCAGTCTGATCGTGCAGCTTATCGCGGCGATCACGGGCTCCGGTGAAGTCTCCGATGCCGACATCAAAGCGTTCCTGCAACTGTCTGCGGCGCTGACAGGCTCTGGAGACGCGGACGGCACGGTTACGGGGCTGGGGGCGCTCCTGGCTGCGCTGACGGGCTCAGGCACGTCGGCTACGTCTACGCTGACGGGTACGGGTGAACTGGCGGCCGACATTGTGGTGACTGGTGCGGGCCTGACGACAGGAAACGTGGGCGCGGCGGTCTGGTCGGCTTTGGCAGCGGCAAACAACGAATCCGGGACGATGGGCGAAAAGCTCAACGATGCCGGGTCCGCGTCGAATCCGTGGACGGAAGTGATCGAGTCCGGGTACACGGCGGCGGAAATCCTGCGGCTACTGGCTGCGGTGGCGCAGGGCGATGCTACCGGGCTTGAAGGGGCGTCCCCTGTGTTCAAGTCCATTGACGGCACGAAGGACAGGGTAACG
>JADYZP010000035.1 GCA_020853025.1 Burkholderiales bacterium | reverse complement strand
TACCTGCCGCGCCTGTGCGAGCACTGCCTCAACCCGAGCTGCGTGGCGTCGTGTCCGTCCGGCTCGATCTACAAGCGCGAGGAGGACGGCATCGTGCTGATCGACCAGGACAAGTGTCGCGGCTGGCGCATGTGCGTGTCAGGCTGCCCGTACAAGAAGATCTACTACAACTGGGTCAGCGGCAAGGCCGAGAAGTGCACGTTCTGCTACCCGCGCATCGAGGCCGGCCTGCCGACCGTGTGCTCGGAGACCTGTGTCGGCCGCATCCGCTACCTCGGCGTGTTGCTCTATGACGCCGACCGCATCGCCGATGCCGCCGGCACCGCAAGCCCGCGGGATCTGTACCACGCCCAACTCGGCGTGTTTGTCGATCCGTACGATCCCGAAGTCGAGCGTCAGGCGCTGGCCGACCGCGTGCCCGCGGGGTGGATCGAAGCGGCACGGCAATCACCGGTCTACAAGATGGCGGTGGAATGGCGGATCGCCTTCCCGCTGCATCCGGAATACCGCACACTGCCGATGGTGTGGTACGTGCCGCCGCTGTCGCCGATCACCGCACACGCCAACGCGGGCGCGATCGAAAGCAGCGCGAACGGCCTGCCGGACGTAGGGTCGCTGCGCATCCCGGTGCGCTACCTCGCCAACCTGCTGACCGCCGGCAACGAACCACCGATCGTCGCCGCGCTCGAACGGATGATGGCGATGCGCGCGTGGTTCCGCGCCAGGCAGCTGGGAATGCCACGGGACCCGGCGCTGCTGTCCAGCGTCGGTCTCGACGAAGTCACGGTCGATGCCATGCATCGCTACCTCGCGATCGCCAATTACGAAGATCGCTTCGTGATCCCCACCGCGCACCGCGAGGAGGCCGAGAACGCCTACGAAATCCGCGGGGGCTGCGGCTTCACCTTTGGCAACGGCTGCGACGGCATAGACGCCAAGGCCGGCCTGTTCGGCGGCAAGATGGGGCGGCGCAAGATGATTCCGATCCGCGAGCTCGACGAATCGCGCTAGCCCCGTGTCACGCGACCCCATCCTGCTGCGCGCGCTGTCCGCCCTGCTCGCCTATCCCGATGCCGAGTTGCGGGCGGCGCTGCCCGAGATCGTGGACGCGATCCGCGACACCGGCGGTCTTTGCATGCGGCAAAAGCAAGACCTGGTTGCGCTGGCGGATGAAATCGCCGGCAGCGACGAGCTCGAAGCGGAAGGCCGCTACGTGGACTTGTTCGACCGCGGGCGACGGACCTCGCTGAACCTGTTCGAGCACGTCCACGGCGACGGCCGCCAGCGCGGCCCCGCGATGCTCGAATTGCGACAACGCTATCTCGACGCGGGGATGGAGCCGATCGCCGACGAGTTGCCCGACCATCTGCCGCTGCTGCTGGAGTATCTGAGTTGCCGCGATGCCGCGGAAGTCCGCGACACCCTCGGCGAGATCGCACACGTCCTGCGTCAGATCGGGAACACCTTGCTCCAGAGGCACAGCCGCTATGCGGCGGTGATGGCCGCGCTGCTGGCGATCGCCGGCGAGAAGGACCTCGACCCGCGCGCATCCGCGCAGCCGCCCGAGAACATCGACCGCGAATGGGAAGAAACGCCCGCGTTCGCGTCCGCCAGCCGGTGAAATGCCCCGATCCACCGCGGATGCCACGATGACGCTGCCCTTCGCCCTCGACGAGTTCCTTTTCGGCATCTACCCGTACATCTGCCTTGCGGTCCTGCTGGTCGGCAGCCTGATCCGCTTCGACCGCGAGCCGTATTCGTGGAAGAGCGATTCCTCGCAGATCCTGCGCAGCGGCCAGTTGCGGCTGGGCTCGAACCTGTTTCATTACGGCGTGGTCGTGGTGATCCTCGGCCACTTCGTCGGCTTCCTGCTGCCGGAAACACTGGTGCGGTGGCTGATGACCCCGACCCAGCACCTGTTGCTGGCGATGGTCGTGGGCGGCCTCGCGGGCGCGATCGCGATCGTCGGCATGACCATCCTGATCCACCGCCGCCTGTACGACCGGCGCATCCGCGGCAACAGCCGCAAGTGGGACATCGCCGTCGTCGTCATGCTCTGGCTGCAGCTCGCGCTTGGGCTCGCCACGGTGCCGGTCTCCGCCCAACACATGGACGGCGGCGAATTCGAACGCCTCGTCGCCTATGTGCAGTCCATCGTGCTCTTCCAAGGCGGCGCCGCGACGATGCTGCTCGGCATCCCATGGGTGTACAAGACGCACATCCTGCTCGGCTTCACCATCTTCCTCGTCTCGCCGTTCACGCGCATGGTGCACGTCTGGAGCGGTGTGGGCTCGCTCGCCTATCTCCTTCGCCCGTATCAGCTGGTGCGCAAGCGTGGCGGATCGGGGAATACTTGAGCGTCACCGTCCAGATCACGCCGGGCTCGCCGGTGCCCGCGGTGCGCGCCGTCGCGGAAGCGGTGCTGCAGGAATTGACCGCCAGACCCGAATTGTTCGAAGCCCGCGCGCGCGAGCGTTCCAACTGTCCGTCCGGCGCCAACGGCGGCGAGCTCGGGCAACTGCAACGCGGCGAGACGGTGCCGGAGTTCGACAAGGCGATATTCGAGGATGCGACCATCGGCGTGTTGCCGCGGCTGGTTGCCACCCGCCACGGCTTCCACGTAATCGCCGTTGACCAGCGCATCGCCGGCAAGCAGGTTCCCCTCGACCTGGCGCGCGAAGAAGTCGCCGCGGAACTGCGGCGCCGCAGCGAGGCGCGCGCGCTGTCTCAATACGTGCGCATGCTCGCGGCCGGCGCCGAAATCGAGGGGGTGGACCTCGACGCCGCGACATCGCCGCTGGTGCAGTGAAGGGACTGCGGACTCGGCTTTCAAATCGGCTCGACCGTGCTTGCCGCGGTCACGTTGTCGATGCTGGTGGTCACGTTGTCGGATCCGGGCAGCCTCCCGTTGCTCGAGCTCGTGGATGCCGTGGTGATCGCGGTCGCATTGCTGTGTGGATTCGTCGATCTGTACCGCTTTGCGCAAGGCACCGGCGCCCGTTCGCGCTGACGGCGACGCACAGCCGATCGAGATTGGTGTCGATGACGCGGCGCCATTTC
>JADYZP010000034.1 GCA_020853025.1 Burkholderiales bacterium | reverse complement strand
TCCATGCGCTTCTCGAACAGCGGTTCGATCGCTTCCGGCGTGACGTCGCGGCCGGTGAAGCCGGTGCCGCCCGTGGTAATGACGACGTCGACGCCCTTGTCGGCGATCCACGCTTTGACCTGCGCGCGGATGCGCTCGACATCGTCGGTGACGATCGCGCGCGCGGCGAGACGATGGCCGGCGGCGGTCAGCCGCTCCGCCAGCGTCGCGCCCGATTTGTCGTCATCGAGCGCGCGCGTGTCGGACACCGTCAGCACCGCGATGTTGAGCGGAACGAAGGCGCGCTCCGTGCTGCTGCCGGTCATTGCGCAGTTCCTACAGCCGCACGCCGGGCGCAAACGTGTTGCACGCCTGCACGCTGCCCTGCTGGAAGCCGGTCATGAACCAGCGCTTGCGCTGTTCGGCCGAACCGTGCGTGAAGGAATCCGGCACCACGCGGCCCTGCGCCTGACGCTGCAGCGTATCGTCGCCGATCGCCGCCGCAGTCTGCAGCGCCGCGTCGATGTCGCCCTCCTCGAGGAAATCCGGACGCTTCTGCTTCTCGCGATTGGCCCACACGCCGGCGAGGCAGTCGGCCTGCAGCTCGACGCGCACCTGCAGCTGATTGGCTTCGACCTTGCTGCCGGCCTGCTGCTGCATTCGCGTCACGCGCGGAATGATGCCGAGCAGGTTCTGCACATGATGGCCCGCCTCGTGCGCGATGATGTAGGCCTGCGTGAACTTGCACGCCCGGCCCGAGCAGCCGCGGAAACGCGTCTCTACCTCGCGGAAAAACGCGGTGTCGAGGAAGATGCGCTGGTCGGGCGGGCAATAGAACGGCCCCATCGCCGACTGCGCCATGCCGCAGCGGCCGCCATTGGTGGCGTTGCGGAACAGCACGATGCGCGGGCCGGTATAGGTCTGTCCGCTGGCCTTGAAGATTTCGCTCCAGCGATCGTCGATCTCGCCGAGCACGCCTGATACGAAGCTGCCCATCTCGTCCTTCGGCGCGCCGGTCTTGCCGCCGTTCGACTGCCGGTCGCTCTGATACGACGGCGCGCTGCCACCGCCGGTGAGAATCTCAGCGCCACCGATCAGGATGCGCGGATCGATGCCGAAGGCGTAGCCAAGCAGGCCTAGCACGATGATCGTGCCGATGCCGAGCCCGCCGCCTCCGCCCATCGGAATGCCGAAGCCGCCGCCTCCGCCCATGCCGCCGTCGTCGCGGCGGTCGTCGATGTTGTCGCTGCGACGGAAGTCATCGTAGCGCATTGCAGTCCTCCTTCATGAGCGGCGTCATCGCCATTGGCCTGGAGAGTTTGAAACCTCTCAGTCGTTCCCCGGATCAGCAGCGCAGCGGATCGCAAGGCGATCTGCTGCGCTGCTGATCCGGGGTCGTTTTCAAGCTGTACCTTGCCTGGCGGACCCGGTTCTGCGGAGCAGCGTTACACGCTGCACCGCGCCCGGGTAACGCAAAACAAAGACGTCTCGAACACTCCCGTCACCGTCATCACATCTTGCATCAACGCCGCATCATCGCACGCAATGACGCCTGCATCATCAATAACGCGGCAGGCAAATATTGCCTAGCACGAACGTGCCTACCATTAAGCCGATTTTTACCTTGGACCGTCATGGTGTGCCCAGTCGGTTTGTTGGTCCCGCGTCGCCGACTGCGTCGCCTGAGTCAGAGTAATTGAGTCATGGGTGTGTCGCGTCGCGGGGCGTCTTTAAAGGCGCCCCGCACTCATGTTGAAAGCCATCCGAGCAGCAGCATCGTCATCGGCGATTGCGTCGCCGAGATGTCGAAGCTGCCGGCCGCATCGGTTGATCTGGTGTTTGCCGATCCGCCTTACAACCTCCAGCTCAAGGGCGAATTGAAGCGGCCCGACGAATCTCACGTCGATGCCGTCAACAACGACTGGGACAAGTTCTCGTCGTTCGCCGCCTATGACGATTTCACGCGCGCCTGGCTGCTCGCCTGCCGCCGCGTCATGAAGCCGAGCGCCACCATCTGGGTGATCGGCTCCTATCACAACATCTTCCGCGTCGGCGCGATCATGCAGGATCTCGGCTTCTGGGTTCTGAACGACATCGTCTGGCGCAAATCGAATCCGATGCCGAACTTTCGCGGCCGCCGTTTCACCAATGCGCATGAGACGATGATCTGGGCCGCGCGCGACGAGAACGCCAAGGGCTATACGTTCAACTACGAGGCGCTGAAGGCGGCTAACGAGGACGTGCAGGCGCGTTCCGACTGGCTGATCCCGCTATGTACCGGCGACGAACGTCTCAAGGGCAAGGACGGCAAGAAGGTTCATCCGACGCAGAAGCCGGAAGGCCTGCTGGCGCGCGTGCTGCTGTCGTCGTCGAAGCCGGGCGATCTCGTGATCGACCCGTTCAACGGCACCGGCACGACCGGCGCGGTGGCGCGGCGGCTGCGCCGCAGCTACATCGGCTTCGAGCGCGACCGCGCCTATGCCGATGCGGCGGAAAAGCGCATCGCCGCGATCGAACCACTTTCAGAAGATACGCTGGCGCCGTTCGTCACTGCCCGCAGCGCGCCGCGCGTGGCGTTCTCCGAGCTGGTCGAGCGCGGACTGATCTCGCCCGGCACGAAGCTGGTCGACAGCAAGAAGCGGCACGGCGCGCTGGTGCGCGCCGACGGCGCGATCATGCTCGGCGACAAGGTCGGCTCGATCCATCGCATCGGCGCGATCGCGCAGGGAGCGGAAGCCTGCAACGGCTGGACGTTCTGGCACGTCGACACCGGCCGCGGCCTCAAGCTGATCGACGAC
>JADYZP010000033.1 GCA_020853025.1 Burkholderiales bacterium | reverse complement strand
GATCCCGAACTGCTACACCTTGAATGGCTCCATTAGGCCGCGAATCCAGTGGCCTCATTCGGCCGCGAATCACCTGGCTCCATTAGGCCGCGAATGGAATGGCTCCATATGTGCGCGAATTAACAGGACCGAACATGCTCGTCATCGACCCGGACGAATGTATCGACTGCGCGTTGTGCATACCCGAGTGCCCGGTGGGAGCGATCGTGGGTGAAGAGGACGTGCCGGCCGGGCAGCAGACGCTCGTCACCCTGAACGCGGAGCTGGCTCAAGTCTGGCCGGCCATCACGAAGCCGCGAAAGCCGCTTGGTGAAGCCGAGCAGTGGAAGGAGATACTGGGCAAACTGCAGTACCTGGAACGTTGATCGCGGGTCCGTCGAACCGTGTCCCGGTCGGCGGCATACGCCACGCTGCCCGGTCCATCGCATACTGACGATTTGTCCACCGGCCGCCCCATTTCGACTGCATGCGCATGGTAGTTGCGACCAACGAAGAACAGTCGATTGACCGGATAGCGCGCCTGCTTGCCGCGCACGGGGAGCGAGCAGGCCGGCGGCGGATCCCACAGATAGGTCGGTTCAGCCACCCATGTGTCTCCTCGTCACGGCCCGGCGACGCTCATCCGATCCGCACGCGCTGCGCATGCAGCGCCTCGAAGATCGGCGCGTCGCCGAAGCGAAAGAGGTCCAGACTGCCGGCAGCGGACGCCGGCACCTCGGCTCTTGCCGAGAAGGGCACCCACGACGGGACCACGAACATGTCCCCGCGGGCGACCATCCACGCCCGCGCGCCCACGGTCACCGTACCGCTGCCGTCGAACACCTGGTAGACGGACGAGCCTACCTCACGGCGCACTTCGGTCTGCGCGCCCGCGCGAACTCGATGCATTTCTGCGCGGATCGTCGGCAGTACGTCGCGGCCGTTGGTGGGATTAGTGTAGCGCACCGCGGCGTGACCCGGACTCAGCGTGGCCGGGTGGCCCTCTGCCTCAAGCGCCAATTGCTCGGCCAGCGCACGATCTGTGTTCGCCCAGCGGTAGGCGAGCAACGGCGTGGCCGTCAGTTGCTCGGGCTGCGCGACCGGGCGCAGGCCGGGATAACCCCACAATCGCTCCGAGCGGCACCGCTCGGGTTTCGCCTTCTCCGCCTCCGCGACCTGGTCGCGCCCGAACTCGAAGAACTGACTCTCCGTGTAGCACGAGAACGGTATGTCGAGGCCGTCGATCCACGCCATCGGCGCGCTGGCCGCGTTGTGGTGCGAATGCCAGTTCCAACCGGACTGCGGCAGGAAATCGCCGCGCGACATCCGGATCGAGTCGCCGTTGACGACCGTCCATACGCCCTCGCCTTCGACGATGAACCGGAACGCGTGTTGGCTATGCCGGTGCTCAGGAGCGTCTTCACCGGGCATCAGATACTGGATGGCGGCCCACAGCGTGGGCGTCGCGTACGGCTTGCCGCCCAGCGAAGGATTGGCGAGCGCGAGCGCGCGCCGCTCGCCGCCGCGGCCAACGGGGACGATCTGGCCGGCACGGCCCGCCAGCGCGACGAGGTTCTCCCATCGCCAGAGATGGGGCGTGGCTTTGCTTTTTGGGTGGACCGGCATCAGGTCGCCGATCTCGGTCCACAGCGGTACCAGCAACTCGCGCTCGAAACTCCGGTACAACTGTTCGAGCTCCGGCGATGCTTCCGGCTGTCCTGGCCCCGAGGTAGCCAGAAGTCGGACCGGTGACGGGAGTGTGTGGGCTGGCATCAGGCGTACTGAGGGACATCGCTGACGAGATGTTCTTTCAGTTGCGGAATATCCTGAGTGGAAAGAGCCATGGCCCCGTTCTCCTTGCTGATCACAATCAGCTTTTCGAGATTCGGATCCGGTTCGGGATAGTCCGCCCGGTAGTGCTGCAAGAAGACGCCCACCCGCCTCGTGCGGCTTTCCTTGCGCATCAGCGAGGCCCGGATATGCATTTCGACCATCTCGATGATGTTGCGCACCTCCAGGCACCGCATCTGCTCATGCGGGTTGCGGGCTTTCATCCCGTCGAGATGGGCCTCCCTCAACTCCAGGAGAACCCTTAGGCCCTCGGTCAAGCTGGCTTCATTCTTGAAGAATCCGACGTAGTCGGTGGCAATCCCTCGCACGGCCTCTTCGAGGCTGATCGGATTCACCCCCTTCTTTTTCTTGATGAGCCGATTTACGTTCTTGTGGATTTCTTTCGCCTGCCTCTCTTCGAAGGGAGGAGCATCCGCACTCGATGCATACTTGGCGGCATTCTCGCCCGCGACGTATCCGGTGGTTGCGGCGGGGGTGATTCCACGCGAGAAAGCGGTCGATCCGCCGCCGGCGTACAACCCTTCCATGGAGCTAACGAATCGTTCATCGACCAGTAGCCCCCCCTGGATGCAGGACGGCACGAGCTGGATGGGTATCAGGTCCTTGCGAATGGACAAGCCTCTTTGCTTGAACCATTCCTTGGTGATGGGGTACTCATTGTCCATCTCCCGTTCGATCATCTTGAGGATGTTTTCCGGAAGGCCTCGGAAATCCCAATAGAGCGGTCCCCGGCCTTCGGCGACCTCCTTGGCCATGAGGTAGTGCCTTCGGCCATAGTCTTCGTCGCATTTCATCAGCTTTTCGCCATCCTTGTTGAGCAGCGTCGCCATGTACTCTTTGGGCTTCGCCGCGGCGATACCCCCGCCCGCCCTTAGCGAGGCAGGATCCAGGAAGACGAACTCCATGTTGGTCAGCTTGACCCCGGCGCGGTAGGCCATACCCTGGGCGTCACCGGTGTTCGTGGTGGGAAGCCAGGTCAGAAACAAGCCGTCGGGCTCGATGTACTGCCGACCCGAATCCCCCGTACACAGGATGGTTGCCTTGGCCAGGATGTTGGTCAGTTCGCCGGTGCGGGTATTGAAGACGACCGCTCCGATAGCACGGTTGCCATGAGTCAGGAGATCCACGCCCATCGTTCTTTCTATCGTCTTCACTCCCGCCTTCTTGACGGCCTGGGCGAGCTTGACCTTGGTGTCGCGGCCACGATACGAGATCAGATAGAAGTACCGCTCCGGCATCTTCCACATGAAGAAACTGCCGTCGTCTTCCCGGACGGGCACGCCGAACTTCTCGAACTCCAGCACCCTTTGAAAGCATCCCTTATCGATCGTGAGGCAGACATTCGGGTCGCCCAGGTCTTTGCGCGCGGAGCGAGCACGCTCGATTCCCTGTTCCATGGTCATGCTCTCGGGCCCGATACCCGCGGAGAGGTGGTCCATGCCGGGGCCGACCGATCCTCCACGCCGGACGGTCGCCTTGTCCAACAGGACGACATCAGCGCCCATGTCCTTTGCCCTCATCGCGGCGAAACAACCGGCAATGCCGCCGCCGATCACGAGTACGTCTGTTCTAAGCGGTTCCATCAGCGACCTCCAGGCATTTAACGGCGTTACTCAGGCGTACGGCTCGTCTTAGAAGTGACGGCATCTCACCGCATGATCCTTGTTGACGAATACCAGTTCGGGTACGCCGTCCAAGCAATCCACTTGGCGTCGCTGGCACCTTTCATGATACCTACATCCCGAAGGCAGGTGAATGGGGCTTGGGACATCTCCCGTCAGCAGCACCCGCTTCCGCTTCGCGGTGGGATCGGGGACCGGCGCCGCGGTCAGCAGTGCCTCGGTGTATGGGTGTATTGGACTCGAATACAGTTCGTCCTTGGGAGCTATCTCCACGATCTGTCCGAGGTACATAACCGCAACACGGTCCGAGATATGTTCCACGACGTAGAGATCGTGGGAAATGAACAGATAGGTAAGGTCGAACTCGTTCTGCAGGTCCTCGAGGAGATTTATTACCTGAGCCTGGATGGAGACGTCCAAGGCGGAAACCGGCTCGTCGGCGACGATTAACTTCGGATTCATGGCCAGGGCCCGAGCGATGGCGATCCGCTGTCGCTGTCCCCCCGAGAATTCGTGGGGATATCGCTTGCCATGCTCGGCCCCCAAACCGACCTTTCCCAGGAGATAGGCCACACGCTCGCGGCGTTCTCTTCCGGTGTAGAGCTTGTGGATGGATAGCGGTTCGCCCACGATACTTTCGCAGGTCATCCGGTTGTTCAGCGAGGCGTAGGGGTCCTGGAAGATGATCTGCATCTGCCTTCGCAGAGAACGCATCTCGCCCTTGGACAATCGGGTGACCTCCTTGCCTTCGAACCAAATCTGTCCGGCCGTCGGTTCGGTCAATCTCAATAACGTCATGCCCAAGGTGGACTTGCCGCATCCGGACTCCCCCACCAGTCCGAGCGTCTCGCCCTTTTTGATCTCGAAGGACACGTCATCGACTGCATGGACCATTTCCTTCGGCTTGAACAAGTCGCCCTTGCCGACAGGAAAGTACTTCTTCAGGCCCGTCACCCTGAGCAGAGCTTCTTGTTCCATGTCTTGGTCCCATTCCAAGCCCGTCCCGGATC
Organism: Burkholderiales bacterium; assembly: GCA_020853025.1. Lineage (GTDB taxonomy): Bacteria > Pseudomonadota > Gammaproteobacteria > Burkholderiales > Casimicrobiaceae > VBCG01. The sequence continues at coordinate 49,673 of JADYZP010000033.1, read as the reverse complement.
CATCAACGTCGGGCAGGCAGGCCTGCTCCTAATCCTTCATCAACCAGCATCTCACCCTGTGCCTATCCCGTGCAAAGAGAGGCGGCTCCTCTTCCTTGCAGATACCGATGTGCTCTTCACATCTCGTCGAGAATCGACACCCTTTGGGGAGGTTCAGCAGGTTCGGCACGATGCCGGGAATCGCCACGAGTCGCTGGTGTCGGCGCTCCTTCCTGTCGACTCCAGGAAGCGATCGCAGCAATCCCCTTGTATAAGGGTGCATCGGATTCGCGAAGAGGCTCTCGACCTCGGCCTCCTCCATCATCTTCCCTGCATACATCACGACAACGCGCTGGCACATCTCGGCCACTATTCCGAGGTTATGCGTAATGAGCATGATGGCCATCTTGTACCTATCCTTCAGCGACGCCATCAATGCCAACGTCTGGGCCTGAATGGTGACATCCAGGGCGGTGGTCGGTTCATCCGCAATGAGCAGTTTGGGCGTACAGGACAGCGCCATGGCTATCATCACCCGCTGCCTCATGCCACCCGAGAGTTGATGCGGGTACTCATGCACGCGCTTTTCGGGGTTGGGTATGCCGACGACCTGCAACATCTCGATCGCGCCCTCGATGGCCTCCGGGTGACTCTTTCCGCCGTGGAGCATGAACACTTCGGCAATCTGATTCCCGATGGTGAATACGGGATTCAGGCTGGTCATGGGATCCTGAAGGATCATGGCGATCTCCTTGCCTCTGATCCTCCTCATCTGTTCGGCATCGTAGGCAAGCAGATCGCTTCCCTCGAAGAGGATCTCTCCCTCCACCGTCTTGCCGGGCGGATTGGGAACTACGCCCATGATGGAAAGCGCGGTCACACTCTTGCCCGAACCGGACTCTCCCACGACACCGACCGTCTCGCCGCGACCGATCCAAAAATCAAGGCCGTCGATTGCAGGCACAACACCGTTATCCAGAAAGAAATGCGTTTTCAACCCGACGATTTCCAGCAGTTTTTCCATGGCCTGAAGCTCCCGCCGGCGTCGAAAGGACGACGCAGGCGATTACCTACCGCCCTCTCATTCTGGGATCCAGCACGTCCCTGAGCCCGTCTCCCAAGAGATTGATCCCGAGGACGGTCACGAATATGGCCAGCCCCGGGAAGACGGACAACCATGGAGCGGCCATCATGTAGGTTCGTCCCTCGGCCAGCATCGTCCCCCACGTGGGAACCGACGCCGGCACGCCGAGACCGAGGAAGCTCAGGCTCGATTCGTAGATGATGACGAGGGCCACCTCGAACGTGCACATCACGATCAGGGAGGGCATGGTATAGGGGAGGATATGACGCACGATGATGTACATGTCCTTCGCGCCAAGGGCCTTTGCCGCAACCACGTGGTCCCTTCCCTTGATGGACAGCACCTCCCCTCTTACCAGCCTGCAGAACTGCACCCATCTGCTCAAGACCAAGGCGATGATGATGTTCGTCAACCCCGGTCCGAGGAAGGCCATGATGACGATCGACAGGAGGAGAAACGGAAAAGCGAGAAAGATCTCCACGACCTTCATGATGAGTTCGTCGACATACTTGCCGAAATAGGCGGAAATCGCCCCAAGGAGGGCACCCAGCGTGGCGGCGAAGAGCACGCTGACCACCCCGATCAGGAGAGATATCCGCGACCCGTAGATAATGCGGCTCAGGAGATCCCTGCCCAGGTTGTCGGTCCCGAGAATGAAGTCCTCGGACTCGAAGGCGCGCAAGAGCTTGAGCGTGAGATCTAGTTTCGCCGGATCATGAGGGGCGATGATCGGAGCCAGGAGGCTCGCAAAGAGCAACGCTAGGAAGATCGATCCGCCGACATAGATCTTCAAATACTTCTTCCGGAAGATCCTCTTCTTGATGCGCGAGAACTGGAACGCCACGGCATCGACGTGCCGAATCGGTTGATCGATATCCACGATGCGCCAGCCTATATCCTTACTCTTGGGTCGATCCAGGTGTAGACGAAATCGAGCAACAGATTCACCAGGATGTAAATGAACGCAAACAGGAGAACCGTGAACTGAACCACTCGGTAATCTCTGTAACCGATGGCCTGGATCAGCAGGCTTCCGACGCCGGGCCAGGAGAACACGGTTTCGATGATGATGGATCCGGCCAGGAGCGTTCCAAGCTGGATGCCCAGGATCGTAACGATGGTGCACAACGAATTGCGCAGGCAATGCTTCAGTATGACCGTTCTTTCCGGAAGCCCCTTGATCCTCGCCGTCGTGATGTAGTCCTGGCCGAGGACATCCAGCATGCTGGATCGCGTGATCCTTGCCGCCATCGCAGCCATGACCACGCCCATGGTGAAGGCGGGCATGATGATGTGCCGACAGGCGTCCGAGAATGCCTCCCAGTTCAAGGTCAGGATGCTGTCCAGCAGATAGAGCCCCGTGATGTGCGTGAGTTCGATCCCGTAGGTGAGCCTTCCGCCCACCGGCAGGAGATTCAGTTGCCCACCCAACACGATGATGAGCATGATCCCGAGCCAAAAGGGGGGCATGGAGGTTCCCAGCAATGCCAGGCTCATGGTCCCGTGATCCCACAGGGCGGAATTGCGCCGAACGGCGCTCACGATCCCTATGGGAATGGCCACCATGGTCGATATCAAGAGGCTCAGGAGGGCGAGCTCGACCGTAGCCGGGAGCCTCTCCAGAACCAGCTTCGATACTGGCTCGCGATACTTGTATGACTCCCCGAAATCTCCCAGGGTCGCCTTCTTCAGGAATTCCCAGTACTGCACCGGGACGGAACGGTCCAGACCCCACTCGTGCCTGATTCTCTCGACCTCCGCCTGGGAGCTTCCATCGGGGACGAGCAAAGACAGGGGGTCTCCCGGTGCCAGGCGCAAGAGCACGAAGACAATGAGGGAAACCCCTAAGAACACCGGCAAGATGCCGATAAGTCTGCGTCTTAGCATCGCTCTTCAGGCCTCTCCATCAGCCGCGGCGACCAGTGGCATTCCAGCATGATCGATTGGCAACCGGTCCGGGGACATGGCAAGCAACCGCCTGCTACTTCACGTACGCCCTGTGGAAGTACATCTCTTCGTTGGGGTTCGGCTTCCAGACGAGTCGGTTGTTGACACCGTAAAGGTCCACCGGATGCCACAGGCTTATCGTGGGCACCATCTCGTTGTAGGCATACGCGCTGATCTCCTGCAGGAGCTTGTCGCTCTCCGCGGGATTCATCGTCATGCGCTCCTTGCGCAGGAGCTCGTCGAACTTGGGGTCCGAAAGTCCGATCCTGGGGGTGATCCCTGTCTCGTAGTAGAGAGAAAGGAACAGTTCAGGGTCCTCCTCGTTGAAACCGCCGCTCAGGTACATGTTCACCTTGCCTTTGGTGATATCGGACCAATAGGTACCGTGCTCCCCGAAAACGATCTGAGTTCGGATTCCTACTCGCCCCAGCTGATCCGCAATCACCTGCGCCACTTCCCTGTCCTTTACGTAACGACCCGAAGAGGAATTGAATTTCAGATCGAATCCATTCGGATAGCCGGCCTGTGCCAGGAGCTCCCTGGCCTTCTTCGGGTCATAGGAATAGGGCTTGATATTGGCGTTGTATCCGATGTGTTGGGGACCGGTAGGTCCGACAGCGCGATACGCCATGCCGTCCAGCACGTTCTTGATGATGTAGTCGACGTCGATGGCGTGATTCATCGCCTTTCTCACCTGCGGATTCTTGAAAGGCTCGAACCTGGGGGACAGCGCGATGAACAGCTGTCTCAGCGCCCTGGTCTTTTCGACGCGAAGGTTCGGCTTCTTCTCGAGACGCGCCACTTCATGGGTAGGAACGGCGGTGATCACGTCCACTTCGCCTGACTCGAGGGCAGTGACACGGCTGGCGTCTTCCTGGATGGGCCTCCAGATGATCTTGTCCAGCTTCGCGGGCTCACCCCAATAGCTACCGGCCTTCGCCACGACGAAATAATTGCCCTTCTTCCATGTGACGAACTTGAACGGGCCGGTTCCAATGGGATGGTCCTTGATGTCGGCGCCCCACTTTTCGTGGGCCTTCTGGCTCACGATCACGATGTGCTTCAGACGGGAGAGCAGGTTGGCAAACGGGGTCTTGGTATTGACCCTGACCGTGTGGTCATCGACGACGTCCACGCTCTTGATGGCGCTCTTCAGGATGACCGCCTGGATGCTGTTCAAGGCCTGGTCCAGGGAGAACTTAACGTCATGAGCGGTCAGCTCGTTGCCATCATGGAATCTGATCCCCTTCCGGATCTTGAAGACATACTCCGTGTCCTTCATGGTCCAGGATTCCGCGAGAACACCGTAATACGTCCTCTTGTTGAAATCGAACAGGACCAGAGGCTCCATGATGTGTTTCCACATGGCGAAGGTCGCGGTATTGATATCCCCATAGGGATTCAATGAGCTCACATCGATGCTCTGCGCGACGGTGATGGACGCCTCCTTTGCCTGGACGGGGCCGCACGTCACCGCGGACATCACCGTCGCAAGCGCGAACAATGCACCCACAACACTTCCCAAAACGCTCGTTCTCTTGGTCATAGCACTTCCTCCTGCCGCATGAATTGAAAGACGGTTCCGGAATCCTCACGACCGGCGAACTTCCGAGTCTATGTGTCCGATCCGGACTTCGGCCCAAACAAGCCGGGTCGCCCCCGTTCCTCTTGGGTCAACCCCCGGTCTCCTCCTCGGCAGAGCCGGGAGCCTGCTTCGGCTGGCTCATTCTTCCGAGATTGGCAACGTATCTCTTGTTGATGTCATTCCAGCATTGTGGGGGCAGCGTGTGAATCAAGGCCTTTTCGTCGCACTCCATGCTACAGATCCCACAATGCCAACACTCGTCGGGATAGGCGACAATGGGCAGATCCGTCGCCGCGTCCCAGGCGAACACATCCGCGGGACATTCGTCGTAGCAAGCTCTGCATCCGGTGCACCGGTGATGATTGATCGCTATCGCCATCGCCTTCTCTCCTTTGCTTTGCCGAAATCGCAACGAAGGCTCTCATTCATGCCGCTGTTTCTCCGCCGACGGTGCCGAGCCGGCACTGGCCGCCTCGCCTAGCTCTGCCTCGAGCTTGGCCGCGATGGTCGCGCGCAGCTCGCGCCTGAGGATCTTGCCGGCAGGACTGAGCGGAAACGAGTCGACCAGTTCGAGCCGCTCTGGCAGCTTGAACTTGGCGATTCCCTGCGCGATCAGGAACGCCTTCATCGATTCGATGTCGAGCGTCGCGCCGTCGCGCGGGATCACGAACGCGCAGGCGCGTTCGCCATAGACGGGATCCGGCATCGCGACGACGCAGGCGTTGCGCACCGACGGGTGCGCGACCAAGTGGCCCTCGACTTCCTCGCTGCTCACCTTCTCGCCGCCGCGGTTGATCAGGTCCTTGATCCGGCCCTCGACATAGAGATAGCCGTCGATCCGGCGCACGACGTCGCCCATCCGGTAGAAGCCGTCGGGCGTAAACGCCGCGGCCGTCGCCTCCGGCGCCGTGTAATATCCGCGGAACGTGTACGGACCGCGCGCGACGAGCTCTCCCGCGCAGCCGTCCGGCACGTCGTTGCCGTTGGTGTCGATCACCCTGATCTCGTCGGCCTCGGACACCGGCCGGCCCGAACTGCCGAAGCGGATCTCGTCCGGATCGTCGAGGCGCGTCTGGTTCAGCAGCCCTTCCCCTGTACCGTAGCTTTCGACGTAGGTGCAGCCGAACCGCGCCTCGATCCGGCGGCGCAGCTCGGGCAGCAGCCTCGCGCCGCCGTTCATGTACACCCGCAACGAGGAGAGGTCGCAGCGTTCGGGCCAATCCGACGCGAGCCAGTTCGCCGCGAGCGGCACGCCGCCGCACACGACGGTGACGGCCTCCTTCTCGATCAGCGGGAACACCGTCTCGGCGCGCGCATCGGGCGCCACCACGACGCGGCCGCCGTGCGCCAAGGCTGCGAGGATGCCCGGAGACGCCAGCGAGTAGTTGTGCGCCATTGGCAGCAGCGCGAGGTAGACCGTGTCAGGGCCGAACCCCGCGACGGCACCGCTCTGCTTGCAGTTGTAGACGTAGTCGTCGTGGATACGCGGAATGAGCTTCGGCAGTCCGGTCGTGCCGCCCGAGAGGATCATGAGCGCGACGTCGTCCGGGTCGCAGGCCGGCGCGGCGCGCAGGCGCGCGAGCGTGGCCTCCGAGGGCGACGCCGACAGCAATGGATCGAGCCCGACCACACCCTTGCCGCCGCCGCCGGCAGCGATCGTCAGGCGTACAGACGGCGCCTCGGCCTGGACCGCACGGGCCAGTGCCCGATAGTCGAAGCCGTTGACGTCATCGGGGATCAGGTACGCCACCGCCTGTGCATGCTGCGCGAAGCGGCGGATCTCGGCCAGGCGTTGGCCTGGCAAAGCCATCACCGGAATCACGCCGATGCGCATCAGCGCGAAGAACGCGTAGACGAACTCGATCGAGTTGCCGAGCTGGAAGACGACACGTTCGCGCGAGCGCAGTTCCAAGTCCGCGAGATTCGCCGCCAGGCGGTCGACGCGCTCGGCGAGCTGTGCATAGGTGGCCGAGCGGGCCCCGTCAACGATGGCGAGAGCATCGGGACGCCTGCGGGCCGAGCGGCGCAGCATCTCGTCCAGCGTGATGCCTTGCCAGTATCCCCGGGCCCGGTACTGGCGCGCGGCCTCCTGTGGCCAGGGGGTGCAACCGTCGAGCATCGCCGCCGCCCCGACCGTCGTTCAGGCGGTCGAGACCGCGTCGGTCTGCTGACCCGGGTCCGGAGCAGGCGGGATGAACTGCACCGGTTCCGACGCGGCACCCGCGTTGCCGCTGGTGTCGCAGGCACGCACGAAGTAGCGGTAGTGCACGCCCCCGAGTACCGCCGCATCGGATAAGACCGGGAGTTTCACGCCGTCGACGAGGCGCGCCGCGCCGCCGTCGTCGGCGCGGTAGACGTCGTAGTACGCGGCCCCAAGCGCCTTCTTCCACTTCAGGGAAACGGAACCCTTCTCGAAGCGCAGCGTCAGGCCCGCCCCCCCCTCGGGCCAGGCCGGCGGCTTCACGTCGGGGCCGGCATCGGTCGGAGCCTGCATCGCACCCTTGGGCCACAGGAAACACGTCACCGGCATATGGGCGCCGTCGAGTTGCTTGCAGACATTGCAGTAGTCGCACTTCACGATCCGGTCGAGCTGTCCCTGCCGGACCTTCTTCACCCAGTCGGGGTCGGCCAGGAGTCCGCGCGCGATCGCGACCATGTCGACCTTGCCCGCCGCGAGCTGCGCCTCGGCAGTCGCCGGATCCGAGAGCTTGCCGGCCGCGATGACCGGCACGTCGAAACCCTTCGACGCGATGAATGCCTTGATCTCGGCCGCGTAGGGCACGTGCAGGGCGTCCGGATACGTCGCACCCGGCATGCAGCGCTCTCCGGAGTAGCCCGAGTAACCATGCAGCACGTGTCCCGGCGTGTGCACCGCATCCTCGAACTTGCCGCCCACCGACAGCGACAGGTAATCGAAGCCCAACTGCGACATGCGCAGGCCGATCAGCTTGGCGTCCTCGACGGTATAGCCGCCGCGGACGAACTCGTCGGAAAGGTAACGGATGCCCACCGGGAAGTCACGCCCGACGTGCCGGCGAACGCTGTCCATCACCTTGCCGATCAGGCGCAACCGGCTCTCCAGCGTGCTGCCGCCGTACTCGTCGGTGCGGGCGTTCACCCTCGAAACGAACGACGCCAGCGTATACGCGTGCGCGTTGTGCAGCTCGATTCCGTCGAAGCCCGCCTCGCGCGCGCGGGCGGCCGCCTCGCCGAACTGCTGGATGATCCGGTCGATCTCCTCGATCGTCAGCATGTCCACCGTCTGCCGCCAGCCGGAGCGGGCGATCTTTAGAAAGTGGATGATCTGCGGCACCACCTTCGAGTCGGAGGTGTCGTGGATCCTGCGGACCATGTCCCTCAAGCCGGGGACGAACTTGTCATCGCTGATCCGTAGCAGCGGCCCGGCGTTGCTGCCGTGGATCGCCATCGCCTCCACCACGATCAGCCCCACTTCGCCTTGCGCGTAGCGCACGTAGCGATTCGAGATCGCCGGGCTGACGAATCCGTCCTCGCCGGACAACCGGGTGACCATCGCCGGCACCATCACCCGGTTGGGGACCTTCATGCCGTTGATCGTGATGGGTTCCAGGAGCTTCATCTTCGAGCTTCGTTTCCGGTCTGTTTAGTTCAAGTTTGAATCATATGAGCGAGTTCGTGCGCGGCGCAATTCTGCTGCTTGATCCACATCAAGCGAGGCGGCAAACCGCTCGCGTTACGGCATCAGTTCGCCGCCCGCGAGGACGATGCTCTGCCCCGTCACCGACCCGGCACCCGCGCCGCACAGCCACGCGACCGCCTCCCCGACCTCGTCCGGGGCGATCAATCGCCCTTGAGGGTTGTGGGCCACAAGGTTCGCCAGCGCCTCGTCGCGTGACATGCCCGTCTTGGCCACAATGTTCTTCAGCGCCTCGCCGACGATGTCCGTGTCCGAATACCCCGGGCAGATCGCATTGACCGTAATGCCCTTGCGCGCGGTCTCCATGGCCAACGCGCGCGTGAAGCCGACCAGCGCGTGCTTCGCCGCGCAGTAGGCGGTGACGTACGCCATCCCGGTCAAGCCTGCGGTGGACGCGACGTTGACCACGCGCCCCCAACCTGCCGCAAGCATTCCGGGTAGCGCGGCACGCGTTGCGTACACGGCGCCCATCAGGTCGACGTCGAGCACCTCGCGCCAGAGCCGGGCGTCGCTCTTCAGGAACGGCGCGGAGACCGCGATCCCCGCGTTGTTCACGAGCACAGTTACCGGGCCGCGCTCGGCGGCGCACGCGGCGATCGCGTCGGTGATCGACTTCTCGTCGGCGATGTCGGCGAACGCCGAGCCAACCGCCGTACCGTGCTCGCTCGCGATCCTCTGCGCGGCCGCATCGAGCGTCTTCGCGGTGCGCCCCAGCAGCGAGACCGTCGCGCCGCGCGCAGCGAGCGCAGCCGCGATCGCGACGCCCAGGCCGCGCCCGCCGCCGGTGACGGCGGCGTGCTTGCCGGCAAGCGGCCGGCTCATAGCGCGAACTCCTCTTTGAGGGTGGTTACGTCATCGCGGGCGTCGGGACGGTCCAGCGGATACGGTGCGCGCCTGCCGGCGTAGAGCACGCCGGTGTTGAAGCCGTCGTCGGTCATGATGTAGCGAGCGGCGCGGGCCGGATCGTCGGTCGTCCCGACCTGCGCGGGATGCGCGAGCTGCTTCCATTCGCGTTGCTCGGGGCGGAAGGTCACGCACGGACTCAGGATCTCGACGAACGAGAAGCCCGGGTGGCGGATCGCTTCGGCGATGATGTCCGCCGTGCCGTTCGGGTCACCTGAGAACGCCCGCGCGACGAAGTTGGCACCCGAGGCGAGCGCGATCACCAGCGGATGGAACGGCCGCAGGCCGGTGCCGCCGGGCGAGAGCTTGCTGTCCCAGTCGGGCTCGGTGGTTGGCGACGGCTGGCCCTTGGTCATGCCGTAGACGTGGTTATCCATCACGATGTACGTGAGGTCCACGTTGCGCCGGCACGCGTGCAGGAAATGGTTGCCGCCGATCGAGTAGCCGTCGCCGTCGCCGCTCGCGACCAGCACCGTGAGATCGGGCCGCGCGACCTTGAGGCCGGTCGCCGCGGCGAGCGAGCGTCCGTGCACGCCGTGAAAGCCGTAGCACGACGTGTACGCAGGAATGCGCGACGAGCAGCCGATGCCCGACACGACTGCGATCCGGTGCGGCGGCACGCCGACCTTCGCGAAGGCCTTCGTGACCGACGACAGCACCGAGTAGTCGCCGCAGCCCGGGCACCAGATCGGCTTGTAGCTCGACTTGTAGCTCGCGTGCGTCAGCGGCGGCGAGCAACTCGCGCCTTTGTTCATCGTCGCCACGTCGTTCATCGTCCCCTCCATTCGAGGATGGCGCTCGCGATCTCGCCCGGGCGAAGCGGCAGCGGGCCAGGGCGATGGAAGCTCGCCGGTGTACCGGGCAGGTTGTGAAGCGAGCGCAGATAGCGGAACAGCTGCGCGCCGTGGTTCTGCTCGATGACGAGCACGCGGGTGACGCCGCGCAGCGCTTGGTCGAGCTTCGCAGGCGCGAGCGGGGCGAGGAGCCGCACCGCGACCAGGCGCAGTTTCACACCCTCCTCCGCGAGCCGTGCGACGGCTTCGCGCACCGCCGCCGTGGACGAGCCGAACGTGATCACGGCGCATTCGGCGCCGCCTTCGACGTCGGCCCAGCGCGAGCCGTAGTCGTGCAGCATCAGCTTGCGCTCGCGCTTGTCGAGTTGCAGCCGGTGGTCGCGCACCTGGCTGCTCGGGATGCCGGCCTCGCTGTGCTCGAGGCCGTCCGCGGTGTAGACGATGCCCGGCGTGCCGGGGATCGCCATCGGCGACACGCCGGACCCGGTGTCGCGGTAGCGCTTGTAGTCGGGCGCGTTCGCCTTGGCGACGAGGCGGCGCGCCGGGCTCGCGACGTCGGACGGCCGCTCGATGACGGCGCGCGACTGTCCCATGAATTGGTCGGAAAGCACGATCGCCGGCGCCTGCGTCGCCTCGGCGAGCTCGACCGCCCATTGCGTGGTGGCGAGGCAGTCGGCGATCGACGTCGGCGCGAGCACGATCCGGGGCGCGTCGCCGTGCAAGCCGTTGACGGCGAACGAGAGGTCGCTCTGCTCGCTCTTCGCGGGAATGCCGGTCGACGGACCGCCGCGCATGACGTCGACGACGACGATGGGCACCTCGGCACTGCACGCAAGCCCGATGCCTTCGGTCATCAGCGACAGGCCCGGTCCCGCAGTCGCGGTGAGCGCAGGGACGCCGCCGTACGAAGCGCCGATGATCATGTTGACGGACGCGAGCTCGTCCTCGGCCTGCAGCAGCGTCCCGCCGACCTTCGTCAGCGCCGGCGCCATCCATTCGAGCATCTCGGTCGCCGGCGTGATCGGGTATGCCGCGACGAAGCGAACGCCGCCGCGGATCGCGCCAAGGCCGGCGGCCTCGTTGCCGCTGATGAGCCAGCGCTTCACGTCGGGCGCATCGCCCGGCACGAGCGTGGGCATGCCTTCGATACCGGCCGCCGAGGCCATGCCGGCGGCGAGCGCCGCGAGGTTCGCAGCGAGCGAATCGGATGAGCGCTTCCACGATTCGCGCACAGCCGCTTCGAGCGCGTCGCGCGGCACGCCGGCGAGCGCGCCCGCCAGCCCGAGCGCCACCATGTTGGTCCAACTCCCGGGAATACCCTTCGCCGTCTTCTTGAGCGGGCGCGCTACCATGCGGGCGCCGGTCGCCTTGTACACCTCGGGCGCCTCGCCTTCGTCGGGATCGCCGATCACGACACACGACGCCCCGATCGGGATCTCGTCGGCGAAGCGGTTGATGTTCCGCCAGTCGATCGCGAGCAACAGGTCGAAGCGGTCGTCGAGCGTGTCGACCGGCGTGCGCGACAGGCGCACCAGCGCGGCCGCCTCGCCGCCGCGGATCTGCGGCCCGCTCGTGCGCACCATCAGTCCGTACCAGCCGGCCTTCGCCGCCGCCGACAGGAGCAGCGTGCCGGCGGTCATGACGCCGCTGCCGCCGCTGCCCGCCAATGCGACCGACACGCTCGACGCCGTTCGCCGCGCCGGCGCCGCCTTCGCTGCCATGCCGCGTTCCAGGCACATCGCGATGTCCACGCCACACGCGCCGCCGGTGACGGCGGCATTTCCTCCGGCGAGCGGCCGGCTCATTGTCGATTGTTCAGACATCGCGTCCTCGGTTCGCGGATTTGGTTTAAGCTTGAACCAAGTATGCGCGCTTCCGGATCGCTTGACAAGCCTGCGGCGGTTACCGTGATCTGTGGGCTTGCAGCGTCGCGCGCAGCCTTCCGAGCAGCCCGTGGAGCTGGCGCAGTTCGTCCCGATCGAACTCGTGCAGCAGCGCAGCGAGCCAGGCGTCGTGAGCCGGAATCATCGATGCGACGAGGCGGCGCCCTTTGGGAGCGAGGCGAACGCGCAGAATGCGGGCGTCCACGAGGTCACGCCGTCGCACCACCAGCTGTTCAGCCTCGAGACGGCCGATCACGTCGGTCACGTTGCCCTTGGTGACCATCAGCCGCTGCGACAGCTCGCTCATCGTCGGCTCGGCCGGCGGCCGGGCGATCTGCGCAAGTACGTCGAAGCGCGCCAGGGTGGTGTCGAATTCCTCGCGCAACCGGTTGCGCAGCTCGCCCTCGATCAGGTTGCTGCAGGCGAGCATGCGAAGCCAGACCCGCGTGTCGAGTCCGGCGCCGGCGGTAGGCAATTTCTGGTCGCTGTGCTGATCCATCGCTTCTGGACCGCTCGGGCTATTCCAGTGAGGTCCGAGTGTGACTCAGGCCGGCAGCGTATCTCACGTTCATCACTACCCGCAAGACGCGTGCCGGATCGCACGCCTGTGGCGGACCGGCAGCACTCCCGGCGACCGGTCAAAGGGATCGCAGGCAGTTTGAGCTCGTGCTCGCGGGCGCAGTCGATAGCAATCTGATAGCCCGCGTCGGCATGTGGCGCATGACACCGGTGGCGGGGTCGTTCCACAGCACGCGTGCGAGGCGCGGGGCGCCTTTATCGGTCGACCTCAGTTGCCAGTCAACCGCCGTGATCGATGCGCCAGGAACTCGGCGACGCGGCGCTGCGACTCGGGGTCGTCGTACAGCGCTTGCGTCGCTGCGAGTTCGAGCGCATAGCCGTCGCGCGACGCGTCGTTCGCCGCGTGGACGCAGGCCTTGCCCGCAGCGAGCGCCGCACGCGGCATTGCGGCGATGCGCGCCGCGAGCGCGCGCGTCCACTCGGCCAGTTCGGCGCGCGGACGCGCCCATTGCACGAGGCCGAGCCGCTGCGCCTCGATGCCGTCGACAATCTCGGCGCCGAGAATCAGCCGCCTGGCGACACCTTCGCCGCACAACCGCGTCAGCCGCTGTGTGCCGCCCGCCGCAGGCAACAGCCCGAGTCGCGCCTCGGGAAGTCCCAGCGTCGCGTCGTCGGCGGCGACGCGCAGGTCGCAGGCGAGGGCGAGTTCCAGGCCGCCGCCCAGCGCCGCGCCGCCCACTTCCGCCAGCGTGACGACCGGGGCCGCCTCGAGGCTGGCGAACAGTCGCTGCATTCGCCGCACGATGTCCAGCATCGCCGCGCGCCCTTCGGCATCCGCGAAGCAGCGCTGCATCAAAGCCAAGTCCGCGCCCGCGCAAAAGACATCCTGCCCGCTGCGCAGGCGCAGCACGGCGATATCGGGATCGGCGCAGACTTGCGCGACCAGCGCTTCGAGTCGCTCCAGCAGGTCTTCGTCGAGCGCGTTGACCGGCGGTCGCGACAAGGTGGCGACGAGGATACGGCCGTCTCGCTCGGCAACAAGGGTCGGTGGCGTCGATGCCGGGAGCGTCACGGACGGCATTGACGCGTCTCGCAGCCGTCGTCTGCGCGCGCCATGTCAGTGGCGCATGGCGCGGCACGCGCGGCGCATCAAGTGAAGCTCCGGTGCAGCTCCCGCAGCTGGCGCCGGATCAGCTTGCCGGTCGCCGTGCGCGGCAACGCGGCAACGGCGTGGAGGAAGCGAGGTCGCTGGAAGGGCGCCAGCGTCTGCGCGAACGCTGCAAGCGCCGCCGCGATGTCGGCCGGCGCGGCCGTTGCGCCGGCCGACGTCGCAGTGACGTAGAAGAACGCCACCGCGTCGACGCCGTCAGCATCCTGCACCGAGACCGCGGCCGCCTCGACGATGCCGGCAGCCGCCGATGCCAGTCGCTCCTCGAGGTCGAGCAGGTCGATCCAGCGTCCGTGGATTTTCACCAGCGAATCCTCGCGCCCGGCGAAGCGCCACGCACCGTCGCCTTGGCGCTCGAAGAGGTCCGCCGGGCAGAACGCCCCATCGACAAAACTCACCGCGTCGTCACCGGGCCGCTGCCAATAGCCAATGGCGAGCGACGGTGCGCGAATCCGAATCCGCGTCGGTGCCGCATCGTCGCCGCTGCGCAAAGCTTCGATCGACACCCCGGGTGGCGGCACGGCCCCGGCACCGTCGCCACGGTCGACCAGCACCAGGATCAGCGTCTCCGACGCGCCAAAGCCGTCGACCAGCGTCAATCCGGTCTGCCGGCGCCATTCGTCGCGCAGGCTGTCGGACAAGGCCTCGCCCGCAGACACGCTCACGCGCAGGCCGTTCCCCGCAAGCCCGCGCGCATGACCCTCTTTCAGCAGGTTCCGGTACAGCGAGGGCACGGAAAACAGTACGGTCGGCCTCTGCGCCGCGATCGTCGCGGCCACGCTCGACGCGGTCGGCCAGCCCGCATCGAGAACGACCGTCGCGCCGAGCTTCAGTCCGGTGTAGAGCGCGTTGGCCTGCGGATACGCGAAAAAAAGCTTCGAACTCGCATACAGCGTGTCGGCTGCGGTGATGCCCAAGGTTTCGGCGCCGACGACTTCGATCCGGTCCGCGAAGCGATGCGGGTGAATGACCGCCTTCGACCTGCCCGAGGTGCCGGACGAATGCGTCCACAGCGCCGGTGCGGCAGCGTCCATCGCTTCGGGCAGCATGGGCGCCGCGGCCGCGACTTCGCGCAGCCAGGCGTCCTCCAGAATTTCCCGGTCGCGATACGCAGCCGGCGTATCGACGTGCGCTTGCGCGATGATGCAGCGGAAGTCCGCGTCGCCCAGGATCGAGCGCCACTCGTCGTCGGCAATGCGCGGATTGACGCCGACGGCGACGCCACCCGCCCACATCGCTCCGAGCATGGCGCTGACCCACGCGATGCCGTCCGGCAGCCTGACGGCGACGCGGTCGCCGCGGCCGATCCCGTGCCGCCGCAGCGCGCTGGCGGCGCGCGCAACCTGGTCGCGCAATTGCGCGTAGCTTAGACGTTGGTTGGCACAGATCAGCGCGGTGCGCCCCGAGTCGCCGGTGCCGAGCAACACGGCGGCGGCGTTCTTCGCGGTCGCCAGCGTGGGCGACGCAGGTTCGGCCGCAAGCGTGGCCGCCGGCTCGGTGCTCCGAGGCCGCAAAGCGGCGCCGGGATACGCATCGAAGAGCTCGCGCAGCAGCCGGCGGGCCAGCGCGGTCGCGACCTGCCGGCGATAGTTCGCCTGCGTGACCGTCGTCCGCATCGGGCTCACCTGCTTCCCCACCAGCTTGCCGAGCAGTGTCAGCGTTTCGTCGTCGACCGGGCGCCCGAGCAGCGCGTCGGTGCCCTCGAGCAACAATGGCCGTACATTGGTGCCGGTCAGCGCGACACGCAGGCGCGCGAGCCCACCGTCGGCAACCGCCAGCGCCATCGCCACACCGGCCAGCGGGAAGTCCATCGCGCCGCGCACGCGTGCCTTCCGGTAACCCGAGGCGAGCGCGCCGGACGCATTCGGAACCAGCACGCGGGCGACGACTTCGCCGCGGGCGAGCGTGAGGTGGAGCGCGCCGTCGTCGCGGTACAGTTCGGCCAGCGCGGTCCGCCTCGCTCCGTGCCCGGCGACGATCTCAATGCTCGGGTCCAGCGCCAGCAAGGCAGGTGCGACGTCACCGCAGAACGCCGCATGGCAGCGCTTGCCCTGCGGCGCCACGTGGCAGACCTCACCGCCGCGCTTCAGGCAGTAGCCGTTGGCCGAGCGCCACCACTCGCTCTGGTTGTAGAACACGCAGCGCGTGTCGACGCACAGGTTGCCGCCCAAGGTTGCGGCGTTGCGATGACCGGGTCCGGCGACGGCGCGCGCCGCCTGCGCCAGCACCGGATACGCGGCACCGATGCGCGCGTCGGCGGCGATCCGCGCCAGTGTGACGCCGGCGCCCAGCACCATCGCGCCGTCGACGTCGACGGCAATGGCATCGAAGTCCTGGACGGCGCAAAGGTCGACCAGAACCGGCGGCCGCTCGATGCCGCGGCGCAGGTTGGGCACGAGATCGGTGCCGCCGGCGAGGGCGCGCGCTCCGGGCAGCGTGGCGAGCAACGCCGCCGCCTCGGCGAGACTTTGCGGACGCCGCACTTCGAAGTCGAGCGCGCGTTCCATGGTCAGTTCCCTGCGTTACGCTGCCCGCCGGCGGCTGCGCGCGCGCGCAGGCGCTCGGTGCGGCGCACTTCGACCAACGCCTCGAAGACGCGGTCGGGCGAGGCCGGCAGTTCGGTGAGCCGCAAGCCGATCGCGTCGTGAATCGCGTTGGTCAGCGCGGGTGCGAAACCGTGCAGCGCGCCTTCGCTCGCCTCCTTGGCACCAAAGGGACCCAGCGGGTCGCGGCTCTCGACCAGCTTGACGGCGATCGGCGGCGACTCGACGATGGTCGGAATTCGGTAGTCGAGCATATTGGGACGCAGAGGCAGCCCTTCGTGATACTGCGTCTCCTCGGACAGCGCCTGCCCCATGCCCATCCACACGGCACCCTGCACCTGGCCTTCGACCGCCAGCGGATTGATCGCGAAACCGCAGTCGTGCGCAACCCACACGCGTTCGACGGTGACCTGGCCGGTGTCCTCGTCGACGCTGACTTCGACGACCTGCGCCGCGTAGGAAAAGCCGGCCGTCGAGCCGACCGCCGCGCCGCGGAACTTGCCGCCCTGCGTTTCCGGCGGCGTCGACCAGACGCCCTTCACCGACAGCGCGCCGGTATCGACCAGCGCCGCCTCGACCACCTCACGGAAGGCAAGCCCGCGGTCGGTGCCGGCGACAAGGCAATGCTCACCGTTCCACTCGATGTCGTCGACGCTCACCTCGAGGCGCTTTGCCGCGGCGGCGACGAGGATGCGCTTCAGCTCCTCCGCCGCACGCAGCGCGGCGTTGCCGACCATGAACGACACACGCGACGAGTACGAGCCGTTGTCCTTCGGCGTCAGCGCGCTGTCGGTGGCGATGACGCGAATCCGCGCCAGCGACAGCGACATGACTTCGGCGACGACCTGCGCCAGCAATGTCGACGATCCCTGCCCAATGTCGGAGGCACCGGTGAGCACGGTGATGCCGCCGTCGTGGTCGAGCTTCAGGTGGATGACCGCGTGCGGCTCGCCGCTCCAGTGCACGGGCTTGGCGGAGCCGGACACGTAATGCGAGCACGCGAGCCCCATACCCCTGCCCCGCGGCAGCGCGCCGCGCCGCGTCTTCCAGCCCGAGGCCTCCTCGACCCATTCGAGACACGCCGGCAACCCGCAGGAATTGACCTGCAGGTCGTTGATGGTGCGAAACGGCGGTGTGATCAGATTCGCGCGGCGCACGGCGAAGGGATCGAGACCCAATTCTGCGGCCATGCGGTCGAGCAGCGACTCGAAGGCATGGCGCGCATCGACCGCACCGTGTCCGCGCATCGCGCCGCAGGGCGGCGTGTTGGTGTAGACGCGAAAGCCACGGTAGCGAACCGCAGGCACCATGTACAGCGCGTGCAGCAGCGCGCCCGCATAAAGGATGGTGACCAGGCCATAGCCGCCGTAGGCGCCGCCGCGCTGCACGATCTCGCAGTCGACCGCGGTGATCGCGCCGGTCTTCGCCATTGCGATCTTCAGCCGGATGTCGGTCTCCGGGCGACCGCGGTGCGTGAGAAAGCCATCCTCACGCGACAGCAAAACCTTCACGGTGCCGCCGGCGGCGCGCGCCAGCGCCGCTGCGACCATCTCGAAATTGAGCGGCTCGACACGATGTCCGAAGCCACCGCCGACGAAGGGCTTGATCACGCGGATCTGCGACGTGTCGATGCCGAGGCATTGCGCGAGCGTCAGGTGCAGGTAGTAGGGAACCTGCGTCACCGAATGCGTGGTCAGGCGCTCGTGCTCCGGCTCCCAGGCGGCGACCGCCGCGTTGAGTTCGATCTGGCCATGCGCGACCTCCGCGTAGTGATACGTCTCCTCGCACACCAGATCGGCCGTCTCGAAGCCGGCATCGACCTCGCCGAAACTCTGGTCGACTTCACGCTCGATGTTGCCTGCCTTCTTCTCGTGCAGCCGCACGGCATCCGGCGCGCGCGCGTCGGCGGCGCTGAAGTACGCCGGTAAGGGTTCGATGTCGAGCACGATTGCCGCCAGCGCGGCGTCCGCCGTTTCGGCGTCGACCGCCGCGACGGCCGCGACCGGCTCGCCACGATAGCGAATCCTGCCGCGCGCGAGCGGCCATTCGTTTTGCGCGATGGGAATGACGCCATAAGGCGCCGCGAAGTCGGTTCCGGTGACCACGGCGCGAACACCCGGGATCGCGAGCGCCGCGCGGGTGTCGATGCCGCGAATCTCGCCGTGCGCGACCGGGCTGCGCAGAATGCGGCCGACCAGCGCGTCGCCGAAGGGAAGATCAGCCGTATAGCGCGCTCGGCCGGTGACCTTTTCGATGCCGTCGATCAGCGGCGTGCGCTGTCCGGCTGCGTGCGCGGCCGGCGCGACCGCTGCGGCCTGCGCCGCCGGCGGCACTGTGGAATGTCTAGCCGCAGACGTCATCCTGCATCCGTGGCGGCTGCACGCACCGCCTCGATGATTTTGACATAACCGGTGCAGCGACAAAGGTTGCCCGACAGCGCGTCGCGAATCGCCTGTTCGTCCGGATGCGGCATGCGGCGAAGCAGCGCCTCGGCGGCCATGATCATCCCCGGCGTGCAGAACCCGCATTGCGCGCCGAGTTTTTCGTGGAACATCCGCTGCAGGCGGCTCATGCGGCCGTCTTCGGCCAGGCCCTCGATGGTCTCGACGCGCCGGCCCTCGCAGGTGACGGCCAGCGTGATGCACGCGAGCCGCGGCTGGCCGTCGATCAGCACCGTGCACGCGCCACATTCGCCACCGTCGCATCCCTGCTTGGTTCCCGTCAGCCCCGCCGTCGTACGCAGGTAATCGACGAGCAGCGCGTGATCGGCCACCGCGTCCTCGCGCGCGCGGCCGTTGACCGTCAGTGCCAGCAGACGCTTCGCCATCGCTCTCTAGCCTCCTTTCGGGCGTAGGTCGCGCACGCGCACCGCCTTGCCCTGCGAGCGTGGAATCGCGCCCGGCGGCTTGACCACGACGTCGGTCGAGATGCCGACCAGCGACTTGACGTGATGCGCGACCGCGCGCGCGATAGCGTCGTAGTCCTCGGCCGCAACACCCGGCAGCACCTCGGCCTCGATGGTCACGTGGTCGAGGCTGCCGCGGCGGTCGACGACCAGCTGGTAGTGCGGCGCGATCCGTGGTTGGCCGACGAGCACCGCTTCGACCTGCGATGGATAGAGATTAACGCCGCGGATGATCAGCATGTCGTCGTTGCGGCCGGTGATGCGCAGGATGCGCAGGTGCGTGCGCCCGCAGTCGCAGGGTGCAGTCGTGACACGCGTCATGTCGCGCGTCCGGTAGCGCAGCATCGGCAGCGCTTCCTTGGTCAGCGTCGTGATCACGAGTTCGCCCGGCTGGCCCTCGGGGACCGCTGCTCCGGAGTCCGGATCGATCACTTCGAACAGGAAGTGGTCCTCCCACCCGTGCAACCCGGCACGGCATTCGCACTCACAGGCGACTCCCGGACCCATGATCTCGGACAGGCCGTAGATATCGACGGCCCGGATCGGCAGCCGCGCCTCGATTTCGGTGCGCATCGCGTCGCTCCACGGCTCGGCGCCGAAGAGCCCGACAGCAAGCGCGCTCGACCGCAGATCCACACCCTGCGCGTCCGCCACCTCGGCGATCGCCAGCGCATACGATGGTGTTGCGCACAACACCCGCGCGCCGAAGTCCATGATCAGCGCAATCTGCTTTTCGGTCGATCCTCCGGACATCGGCACGACGACCGCGCCCATCCGCTCGGCGCCGTAATGCGCGCCCAGACCTCCGGTGAACAGCCCGTAGCCATAGGCGTTGTGCACGACGTCGCCGCGCCGGGTGCCGGCCGCGACGAACGATCGCGCCATCAGCGCCGCCCAGGTTT
Source organism: Burkholderiales bacterium (assembly GCA_020853025.1). Classification (GTDB taxonomy): domain Bacteria; phylum Pseudomonadota; class Gammaproteobacteria; order Burkholderiales; family Casimicrobiaceae; genus VBCG01. Next base: position 29,785 of record JADYZP010000033.1, on the reverse strand, counting down.
CGATGTCGGTGCGCGTGTAGCCGACCACCGTCGGCTTGCCGGTCGTGCCCGACGACGCGTGCAGCCGCGCGAGTTCGGCGAGCGGTCGTGCAAAGAGTCCGAACGGATAGTGATCGCGCAGGTCCGACTTCAGCGTGAACGGCAGCTGCCGGACGTCGTCAACGCTGCGGATGTCGTCGGGTCGCACGCCGGCAGCGTCGAGACGCTCGCGATGCAGCGCCACGCACTCGTGCGCGGCGCCGACCGTGCGGCGCAGACGCTGCGCCTGGAGCGCCGCCAGCTGCTCGCGCGGCATCGTCTCGATGTCGCGTTCGAAGTACGTGCACGCCGCTTCGCTACCCGCGCTGGCCGCACTTGCCACTTCCGCCATCGTCGATGCGCCCATCGCCTCCTCCGCAATCGAAGTCGTCCCGAAGTCGTCCCGAAGTTGTCCTACCCGCGCGCGCCGCGCACCGGGAACCGTGGCAGCGCGAAGCCCTGGTTGAATCCGGCGTGGATCACCAGCGTGTACTTGAAGTACGCTCCCGCCGCCGCTGCGGCAACTCCCGCCAGCGCCTGCAGCAGCGGCACGCTTCCAACGCCGGACAAGGCGCCGGCCGCGACCAGCAGCGCCGGCAGCAGCGTCCCCGCGAGCAGCAACACGCGGCCCGCCCGGTCGAGTGCGGCGGCAGCACGTGGCGCGAGCGCGGCATTCGCGCGCCGTCGATACGCGATCCAGAGCAACCCGCGGGCGAGCACGCAAGCCGCAAAGAGAACGACGAGTGCGCCGCCCACGCTCGCCTGCCAGTTCGCGATCAGCAGCATGCCGCCGCCCTCGGCCATCCCGGTCATGATCAGCAGCGGCAGCAGCAGGGGCTCGCGCCACGCCGGAATCCCTTTCGCGGCCAGCAGCATGCGCGCCTGGCAGTAAACGAACACGAAGGCGAGCACCAGCGCAAGCCCGTCGCAGCCGGGTACGCCCGCCGCCGCGGCCAGCGTGGCCGGCACCAGCGCCAGCGCAGTCCAGGCTTCACGCGCCATCCACGATGTCCGCGGATTGCGGAATACGTTGAGCGCGCGCAGCGGCCGGCCGATTTCGAGCGCCACGCTGAAAAGCCCGAAGCCGACCAGCGCGAGTCCGGCCAGCAGCAGCACGGGAAGCGGTGCGCCTGCCGCGCCCGAGAGCACGGCAAAAACGATGAGTCCGCTGCCCATGCCGCCGAAGATGAAATTGGCGGCGGCGCGCGCGTCCCAGCTTTTCTGCTGCCAGGGATCGGGCCCATACGGGTCCTCGGCCCGCGCCGGGTGCTTTTCGCGGGTCTTGGATGAACGCGGCGAGCGTTGCATCGCGATCAATCCGTCGCCTGCCCGTCGTCGGCCGCGTCCCACAGGTAGTAGAAGCCGGGGCCGGTGCCCAATTCCTCGTGCATCCTGAAGTGCCGGTTTTCACGCAGCAACTGCGACACGTTGCTCTGCGCATCGTCGAGATCGCCGAAAGCCAGCGTCTGCGTGATGCAGGAGTTGACGCAGGCCGGCGTCGCCTCGGGATCGACCCCCGGCGTCAGGCCCTGCGCGACACCCGCGTCGATGCGCTCGACGCAGAACGTGCATTTGGTCGCGACGGCGAGACGCGCATCGTCGCGGCGCTTGGTTTCGTTTTCCATCGCGCGGCCGTAGGCGAAGGTCGGCCGCATCGTCTTGTAGCGCGCCTGGTACGGGCACGCGACCGCGCAGTAGGCGCAGCCGATGCACAGGTCGTAGTCGATGGTGACGATGCCGTCGGCGCGCTTCTTGGTCGCCGTCGTCGGGCACACGTCGAGACACGGCGGATCGTCGCAGTGCTGGCAGCCGACGGGCACGAACGCGCGCTTGACGTCCGGATATTCCCCCATCTCGACGTCGAGCACGCGCCGCCATTGCACGCCGGGCGGCGTCGCATTGGCGTGGCGGCATGCCGCCGTGCACGTCTGGCAGCCGACGCAGCGGCGCAAGTCGGCGACCATCGCCCAGCGAGTCATCGCGCCGCCTCGCCCATCGGCGCCAGCCTGACACGCACGATGTCGGCGGATGACCCGGTGGCGTCGGTGAGGTCGAGCGACATCGACGTCAGCGAGTTCATGCTCGGGACGCCGAAATCCTTGCTGAACGGCGTCGCCCAATGGTCGAATTGCCCGATCAGCAGCAGCGTGTCCGGGCGGATGCCCTGCCGCAATACCGCGCGCCCGCGCACCGAGCGCTGCGGCGTCGCGATCTCGACCATGTCGCCATCGCCAATGCCCAGCCTTGCCGCCGCCTGCGTGTTGACGATCACGCCGCGATGACCGGCGACGTTGTCGGCGACCTCGCGGATCAACTGCATGCCGACGTTGGCGCCCCACGCGTACTGCATGCTGCGCGCGGTCAGCAGCCAGAACGGATACGCCTCCGCGGTGCCGCCGTGGCCGACCAGCGACGCCACCCACACGGCGCCATGATCGTCGCACTTCGGCAAGCCCTGGTATTCGGCAAGCTGGCCGTCCCACCAATGCATGTCGTGCTCGTGCAACCGGCGTCCCAGTTCGGTGCCCACGCGCAGCAGCCGTTCCTGGTACGGCAGTTCGAAGCGCAGGCCTTGCGCGGCGAGCGCCGGGTACAGGTACCACTTCGCCTGCGAGAACGGCCGTGTCGCGAGGCCGTGCTCGCGCCACCAATCAAGGCCATTGCTCTGCTGGCCGTCGGTCAACTCCGCGCTCGCGGCGCGGCAGACGGCATCCCAGATCGTCTCCGGCGAATGCGCGATGTCCGGTGTCAGCGCCACGTCCCAGTGCGTGCCCTTGAGCGGCACGCCGGCGGCACCGCGGTTGATCGCCGCGTTGTACTTGTCGAGGATCCCGGTGCGCTGCGCCAGTTCGGTGGCGATCGCCGTGAAGTCGCGTGCGTCGCCCTGTGTGGCGACGACCGGCTGGCGCAGCGCGAATCCCTGGCAGTGCCAGAACTGCTCGACAAACTTCGAGCCGCCGATGCGGATCAGCTGCAGGCTTTCGAGATCGGTCGCCTCGGGCAGCAGGATGTCGGCGCTGTGATTGGTCTCGTCGTGCGTGTAGGCGAAGGCGACGATGAACGGGAAGCGCGCGATCTTCTCGGCAATGTCCGGCGTATCCCAGAACGAGATCACCGGGTTGGTCCGGTAGACGAACCAGACGTCGGGCAGCGTGACGCGCGGCAGCCCCTTCGGCGTCTCGTCCAGAAACATCCACGAGAAGTGTGTCGGTCCCAGCGCCTGGCTCCACGGCCCGTTGGCGGCCAGCGGCACCATCGTCCGGTACGCATTGCGGATGTTCGGGTTCGGCGACCAACGAGCCTTGTCGGTCGGGTTGAGCGGGTATTCCATGAACCCGTCCGGACCGGCCAGGATGCTGTCGACGCGTGAGGGCACCTGGCGATTCAAGCGCACCGTCGTACCCAGCGTGCCTCCCGGAACCTCGAGGCCGCCGACCAATGCGGCGAGCATCGTGCGCGCCCAGACGCATTCGAATCCGCCGGGGCCGTTATTGACCGTCTTGCCCAGGCTCACCGCGACCGGCCGGTACGGCATCCGTACGCCGTCGATGTCGATGAACTCGCCGACCCGCGCATGGTCGAGGAACTCGCGTGCGACCCTGCGCATCGTCTTCGCCGGAACGTCGCAAATGGCTTCGGCCCACTCCGGCGTATACGACGCCATGTGCATGAGCAGTTTCGAAAACGCCGTCTCGCCGGAGAGCCGGCCCTCGGCCAGCACCTCGTCGTCGGCACCGACCTCGATCGCGTCGGCCTCGAAGTGCCCCTCGAGCGCTTCGACGATGCCCGGCGTGTCATAGGCAACGGCGGCGCCGCTTCGCGTGTCCCACAACAGCGGCTTGCGCGACGTCCGGTCGCGCAGGTAGTAGCCGCTACTCCCGACCAGGTACGGCGACGCCGTGTGTTTTGCCAGGAATTCGACATCGAGCCGCTCGCGCGGCGACCCGTGCAGCAGCACGTGCAGCAGTGCATAGAGAAAAGCCGCGTCGGTCTTGGGTCTGATCGGCACCCATTCGGCCGAGCAGGCGCCGGTCACCGACAGGTGCGGCTCGACCTGCACGCGCTTCATGCCGCGCGCGCGCGCGTTCGCATGCCGCCAGACGCCGACGACGCCGCCGGAGGCCTCGACATTGGCGCCGCAGGAGATCAGGTAATCGCACAGCGGCGTGTCCGGCGAGACGGTGAACGCTCGGTGCCAGAATTCGCCGTACAGGTGCTCGGAGTGGTAGCACTTGACCCCCTGGCCCGAGCCGAAGCCCATGTCGACAGGCCCCCACGCCGCGAGGAACGCCGGAAATGTGCCCATGTACGACTGCGGCGTCCCGCCGCCGCCGAAGCTGACGGCGAGCCGCGGATAGCCGGAGGCGTCGGTGAGGCCGTCGGCGCGCACGCGAGTCAGCTTTTCGGTGATGAGGTCGAAGGCCTCGTCCCAGCCGATCGGCACGAAGCCGGGGTCCTGGTCGACGCCCTTGTTCGGATTCGTGCGCTTCATCGGCGAGCGCACGCGATGCGGGTTGTAGGTCTTCTGCACCAGGCCGTAGGCCTTGACGCAAACCTTGCCGCCGCCCGGATGCCGATCGGCGGCACAGAAATTGGGCTCGACTTCGGTCGCGACGCCGTCGATGACCTTGACGGTCAAGAGGTCGGGGCCGGCGACGCACTGATAGCAGTACGTCGGCACGTGGCGCGTGCCGTCCTGCGTCACGCCGACGCCAGTCCTGCGCGGGCGGCCTTCGCGGCGAGCCGCTCCTTGGTCTTCTCGACGTCGACGACAAAGCGCTGGTGGCGGCCGCGGCAAATCGCGTCGACGCCGTCGTTGCCCTCCACCTCCAGCGTCACCGCGCGCCCCTTCACTTCGACGATTTTCACCGAGAGCTCGACCGTCATGCCCAGCAGCGAAGCGGCAAGGTGATCGATCTCGACGCGGGTGCCCACCGAATCCTCGCCGGCATCCAAGTGCTGCAGGATCAGGTCCCGGCTCGCCATCTCGATGTCGCGGACCAGCATCGGCGTCGCGTAGACGCGCGCCTGCTCGCCCATGAAGTCGATCGTGCGTTCCCGGTCGACCGTCAGGCGCGTTTGTGCGCCGATCCCTGCCGCCAGTGATGGCTTCATCGGCGTCCTCCTCCTTGTCATGTGTCCGGCACGGAAGCGTCCTTGCCTTCGGCGCACCGCGACCATCCATTGGAACCGCGCATTGGAACCGCGCATTGGAACCGCGCATCGGAACCGTGTATCGGAACCATATAGAATGCGGGTCCGGGGCCAATTTTGGTACTGGAATGCGTATTTCGAATTGATATTTGTCATTCTTTTCCGGACGGGGCTCGAGTGAAATCCGATGCCGCAGCGCACAAGGCGACCCAACGGCGTTCCGCACGCATTTCCACCGCACGCGCCGACACCGGCGGTGTGACGACGCGTCCGGCGCGCCGGGGCGATCTCGAAGAGGTCATCGCGATCGACGCCGCAGTCACCGGCATCGTCAAACGCGACTACTGGCGATCGATCTACCGGCGTTACGGCGACGGTGCGCAGGCGGGGCGCCAGTTCCTGGTGGCCGACCTGGCCGGACGTGTGTGCGGCTTCATCATCGGCGAGGTGCGCGACTGGGAGTTCGGCTCGCCGCCCTGCGGCTGGGTGTTCGCGATCGACGTCGACCCCGAGGCCCGGCTGTCCGGCGTCGGCACCCGCCTGCTCGCCGCCATCTGCGCGGGTTTCCGTCGTGCCGGCGTCACCCGCGTGCGCACGATGCTTGCGCGCGACAATACGCTGATCCTGTCGTTCTTCCGCAGCCAGGGCATGATGGCCGCACCGTTCATCCCGCTGGAGATCGCGCTTGAGCCTTGATCGCGGCGGCGAAGTTCTCCGGCGATGAAGCTGCAGAAGAACACGTCGCTCGCGCTCTACAGCGTGCTCGAATTCGCCGCCGACCCGACGCGCCATGTGTCGGCCGCCGACATCGCCGCCAAGTACGACGTTTCCGCGCACCATCTTGCCAAGGTTCTGGCGGGACTCGCCCGCGCGGGGATCGTCGAATCGGTGCGCGGCGCCGGTGGCGGCTACCGCTTCGTCGGCAACGCGCGTCGGCTGACGCTGTTCGACGTCATCCAGACCTTCGAGGATCCGGGCCTCCACGAAACCGATCACCGCGAGCGCGGCGAACGCACGCCGGTGGGCCAGGCGCTGGGCGCCGTGCTGTCCGAAATCGACCAGACGACGAAGGCGACTTTCAGCTCGATCACGCTGGCGACGATGCTGTCGCTGATTGAGCGCCAGCAGCGCGCGTGCCTCATGCCGTCATCGCCCGCAACGACCGCCGCGCAGACACGCGCAGCGAAGCGTGCGCGTTAGTCAGCGTCCCTTGCGCGCCGGGGTCCAGATCATCGGCTGCGCCTTTGGCACCGGCGCCCCCCGCTCGCGACCGTCCTGACCGGCTGTCCGCGTCGCGCGCAGCGCTTCGACGGCAGCGGCGAAGCCCGTCGCACCGCCTTCACGGCAGGTGGCGAGCACGCGGCGAAATTCCTCCGTGCTGCCCGTCTGCGTGTCGCCGTAGCCTTTGCGCAGCCGCGGCAGCCGCGCCACCGCGAGCGCGGCTTCGGACCCGCCGACGGCGAGCGCCTGTTCGACCACCGCCAGCCAATCGTCGATCTCGGCCTGCTCGGCGGCGAAGCGCAGCGACCACGGACGCAGCGGTCGCAGCGCGGCGGTGAGCCGCAGCGCCAGCGCTCCCGTCACCGACGTCGTCTGCAGCGCGATTCCGCGCCCGCGCAGCGCCGTGGTCCGGCGCCGCCTGCCGAGCCACGCGCCCAGCGCGCGTGGCAGGATCGCGGCCACTTCCTCGCGGCGCGGATGGAAGACATCACGGACGCGCACGACGTCTCCCGGCAGCGCCTGCACTTCGTTCCGGATGCGCGCCAAGCGGCTTCGGCGTGCCTTCAGCGACGCGACGCGGATCACGTCGTCGTAGCACATCCACAGCGCGAGCGAGCGCGCTGTCGCGCAGGACACCGGAGCGCCAGACGCCGGCACGCCCGCGCCCAGCGCAGACTCGGCACGCTGTATCGCTTCCACGCGATCGATGTAACGGCTGGTGTAACCTGCACCCTGGAAACCCAGCGTCCGTAGAGCACCCAGCTTTGCGATCTGCGCGACATCGATAGGCAGGCGTGCGACGCGTTGCGCAAGCGCGGCCGGCAACGCTGTGCCCTCGTCGGCCGGCGCGCGCGCCGCCCGGGGTTCATCCGCGACGCCGGCATCGGTGCTCGCGACCTGGTCGAAGGCATCGGCGAACGCCGCGAGGCTCGGACCCACGCCGCGGCCGGCGGCGCGGATCGCATCTTCGCAGGCGTCGCGCGGCAGCGGCAACGCACCGCTGCCCGCCAGCGCACCGAACAGCGCCGCGCTGATCGCGGCGTCGTGCCGCATGCGCACCGCTTCCATGTCGAAGAGCACCGCACGCCGCGTCAGCGCACGGATCGCGCCGACGATGCGCTCGCTGTCGAAACGACCATCGCCGATGCTCATCTTCTCCCGCGCGGTCAGTATCCGGTGCGTCGACGCGATCACCGTCGTCCGCTCCGGCGTCACCATGCCGCGCTCGAGCATCCGCGCCGCCTCGAGGAGTTCGGAGGCGAGAAGCACGTCGACGCGTCCCGGTAGCGGCATCAACGCCAGGACCGGCGCGGGTGCGCCCGGTTCCGGCGCGGGCGCGGTCTCCACGTAGTACGTCGTAGCACCCGTGCGCTGCGATACCCCCGGCGTCGACGTCGCCTGCACGACCAGTCCCGCGCTGCGCGCCGCCTGCACGATCCAGCCGGTCAGCACCGCCCCACCCTGGCCGCCGACCGCGGCGATCAGCAGCGACCGGCGCTGCGCGTTCATCGCCGCCGCGTTCACGCCGGCAGCACCACCTGCAGCGCCCACGCGCGCAGTCGCGCGGCAAAGCGCTCCCACGCCGTCGCGTTGCGGACGACCTCGACACGGTAAAACGATGGACACAGTGCCGCTACGCCCGCAATCTCGCCGCACAGTCCGCAGCCGACGCAGCCGGAGTCGATGGTGCTGACCGTGTCGGTGCGCAGCGGATCGGCGGGCTGGGCAACGGTCAGCGACGGACAGCCGGACAGGCGCACGCAGGCATGGTCGCCGGTGCAAATGTCCTCGTCTATGCCGTAGCGCACGCGCTGCACGCGTGCGCCTGCGGCGAGCCGGCCGGCGACGTAGGGACGCAGCCGCCGCTGCCGCTCGAGCTGGCATTCGCCTTCCGCGATGACGACCTTCAACCCGCGTTCCTGGGTGGTGAAGGCTTCGGCGAGTGTGGCTTTCATCGTCGCCACATCGTAGGTGTGCGCCGTCCGCAACCAGCGCACGCCGGTGCTTGCCAGCAGCCGTTCGATGGTCGTGTCGCTGGCGGTCGTGCTGTCGCCGCCCGCGTCGTCGCGCGACGCGGCGCGCGGCGTGGACAGGAGCTCCTGCGTGCCGGTTGCCGACGTGTAGCCGTTCTGAAAGATGAGCAGCACCGAGTCCGAGCCGTTCTTGAGCGCGGAGGCCACGCCGGACAGGAACCCGTTGTGCCAGAAACCGCCGTCGCCGACGATCGCCAGCGTGCGCTGCGCGCTGATCGGCGCCACCCCGGCCGCGCTCGCCAGCCCCATGCCGTAGCCGGCGATCGAGTTGCCCGTGAAGAAAGGCTCGAACATCGCGAATGAATGACAACCGATGTCGGCGGCGATGTGCCGCGGACCCAGTTCACGCTCGACCAGCTTCAGTGCCGCAAACACCGGCCGCTCCGGGCAGCCGGTGCAAAAACCCGGTGGTCGCACGGGGACTGGCGTCGCCAGCAGCTCCTGCGCGCGGGCGCGTACGGCGTCCACCTCGCCGCGCCAGGCGGCCGCCGCCGCCGTCGACAGCGCGGGAACGCAACACGCGACGAAACGCTCGAGCCCGCGCACGAGCGCCTCGGCGGTGTACTCGCCGGCACGGCCCATCACCTCCTTGCCCTCGATGCGACAGTCGACCTGCGCACGGCGGACGATGGCCGAGAGTTCGAACTCGATGAACTCCGGATGCCCTTCTTCAAGCACCAGCACCGCGCGCTTGTTCATGCAGAAAGCGACGAGCTGTTCCGGCACCAGCGGATAAGTCGCATTGAGTACCAGGATCGGCAGCCGGCTGCGGCCGGTATCGTCGACCAACGCCGCCGCCGCGAGTGCCGCCAGCAGCGTGTTGAACAAGCCCCCCTGGACGATGATTCCCGCGTCGTCGAGCTCCGCCGTGAACACCTCGTTGATGCCGTGCTCGACCAGGTAGCGCCGAGCGGCCGGGAGCCGCTCGTCGACCTTGCGCTGCTCATGCGCGAAGGTGAACGGCGGATGCGGCAGTCGCCGCGGATCGGGCGCCGCAGGCTCGGCGAGCAACCGGCGCATCGACAGCGCGGGCGCCACGTTGTCGCGGCAGACGAAGCTGCCCTGCATATGGCAGGCGCGTATGCGCAGTTCGAGCAGCACCGGCGTCGACGCCGCTTCCGACAGCGCGAACGCGTGCTCGACCAGGCGCACGATGTGCGCGAGTTCCGGCCGCGGATCGAGCAGGCACAGCGATGATTTCATCGCAAAGGCGTGCGTGCGCTCCTGCACGACGCTGGAACCCTCGCCGTAGTCCTCGCCGACGATGATCAGCGCACCGCCGCGCACGCCCGGAGACGCCAGGTTCGACAGCGCGTCGGACGCCACGTTGGTGCCGACGATCGACTTCCAGGTGACGGCGCCGCGCACCGGGTAGTTGACCGACGCCGCGAGCATTGCGCAGGCTGCGGCCTCGCTCGTGCACGCCTCCACGTGCACACCCAGCGTGTCCAGATAGTCGCGCGCCTGCACCATCACGTCGAGCAACTGCGACACCGGCGAACCCTGGTAGCCGCCGACGTAGGAGACGCCGGACTGCAGAAGCGCCTTGGTGACCGCGAGGATGCCTTCGCCGTGAAAGACGCAGCCATCGCCGGCTGCGAGCATCTCGACTTCGCGCGCGAACGATTGCTCCATCACTTCCTCCCGCGACGGCGCCGCCGGTCAACCCTTGCGCCAGATCGTGATCTCGTAGTTCGCTTCGGTGCCCGGCGCCTCGCTGTACGCGTAGCCGTTCTCGCCGAGAATGCGAAACAGCGGCAGCGGGTGGCAGTCGATGATCACCCGGAGGCGGTCACCGACGGCAAAATCGTCGATGGTCTCCAGCACGAGTTCGAGCGGCTGCGGCGGCTCCATGCCGCGGACGTCGAGGACCAGCTCCCGCGTCATTGCAGAAACCCTCGCGGTTGGCGTAAGAGAGTTGATACTTTCATCCCAGCATTGTTGGAACCGCCGCCACGCCGCACCTTGATGCGCATCAAGTAGCGCGCTCAGCGCATCGCGTGCGCCAGATTCAGGGCTCCGGCGAACACCAGCACGGCGCCCGCCTGGTGCGCCGCGGCCAGCGGCAGCGGCACGACATGCAGCAAGGTGAGGATGCCGAGCGCGACCTGCATTGCGAGCAGTGCCAGCAGCCAGTGCGCGCCGGTACGCGCGCGCGCCGGCATGCCGGACGTGCGGCGCACCCGCCACCACAGCGCCGGAACCGCGAATGCCAATACCCACGCCAGCAGCCGGTGATCGAACTGCACGGTCGCCATGTTGTAGAAGAAATTCCTCCACCATGGCTCGAGCATCAGAATCTCGGGCGGCACCACGTCGCCGTTCATCAACGGAAAGGTGTTGTACGCGAACCCCGCGCGGATGCCCGCCACGAAGCCGCCGCTGAGCACCATCAGAAATACCAGCGCAACCACCGCATTCGCAAAGCGTCGCACCGGGCGCAGCGCCTCCGTTGCCACCTTCACGCGCTGCGGACGCAGCAGCGACAACGCCACCCAGAACATCGCGCCGAAGATGACAAAGGCGAGTCCCAGGTGCGCGGTGAGGCGGAACTGCGACACGCGCGGATCGTCGACCAGCCCGCTTTTCACCATGTACCAGCCCATCGCACCCTGCGCTCCGCCGAGCACGAAGATGCCGGCGAGCTTCCAGCCATAGCCCCGTGGAATCCGCCGCCGCACGGCGAACCAGAGGAAAGGCAGCAGGAACGCCGCACCGATCAGCCGGCCGAGCAGGCGGTGGAAATACTCCCACCAGAAGATGCCACGAAACTCGGACAGCGCCATGCCCTTGTTCACCTGCTGGTATTCCGGCGTCGCCTGGTACTTGGCGAACGCGGCCTCCCAGTCCGCTGCCGACAAAGGCGGCAGCGTGCCGACGATCGGCTGCCACTCGGTGATCGACAGTCCGGAATGCGTGAGGCGCGTCACCCCGCCGACGACGACCATCGCGAACACCAGCGCACAGCATGCGAGCAGCCAGATCGCGACTCCATGGTCGACCCTCGGCCGCGCGATAGCGTCGCGGCGGGGCAGTCCGGAAAGGGCGGAGGACGAAGGCACGATGCGGGCAATTGTGCCACGTCGATGCGTATCGGCAAGCATGCCGCGACTGCGCGATGCACGCCGCCGCGGCCAGAGCCCGGAATTGCTTGATGCGCATCAAGTTGCATCGATACCCGTGCACCGTAGAGTCCAACGGATCGTCGCCGCGGGCCGCCGAAGCCGTGGCGAAACGTGCGGCAACGAACAACCACGAGGGAGGCAAGGCCATGGCCACAGCGAACACCACGAATCCGGTCGTCGATGACGAGGTTCCCGACGAACCGATTCCTGCAATGCAGCAATTGCTGGACAACCCATTCCTGCTGCTGTTCATCGGCATCTCCATGCCGACGGTGCTCTACATCGTCTGGGGCGTAATGGAAATCGTCAGCATCCCGATCGCCAAGTAACCGCCGGTCCCTTCACAACACGAATAGGCAGAAGACCCCATGAGCGCCATTGAATCACCGGCAAACCGGCTGTGGTGGAAACAACCGCTGGACCGCGTCGAAGGAATGTGGATAGCCATCGCCTTCGTCTGGTGTCTGGTGATGTTCTTCATGATGCCGTACTGGCACATCTTCGGTAAGCAGAACCTGTCCAACGAGGCGTACCGGACCACGCCCGAGGCCTACATGGCCAAGACGCAGGCGATGGTGGACAAGTACACGGTCCGCGTCGAGACCGACCAGAAGATTCCGGTGGTCCATCCGCCCGCGGGCAGCGACGTCTACCTGATCGCGCGGCTTTGGCAGTGGTGGCCGATGATCGAGCTGGAGGAGGGCAAGACCTATCGCCTGCACCTGGCGTCGATGGACTGGCTGCACGGCTTCTCGCTGCAGCCGGAGAACATCAATATCCAGGTGCACCCGAACTACGAACACATCGTGACGCTGACGCCGACCTCGTCGGGCACGTTCGGGATCATCTGCAACGAGTACTGCGGCATCAACCACGCGACGATGGTGAGCCGGCTGTACGTCGTCAAGCCGAAATAACCAGGGGGCAATGATGGCCGTCAATCGGATGTTCCGCGTTTGCCCCACCTCGGGGTTGTCGTTTCACGAGCCGGCGGAGAAGCTGATCCGCTGGAATGCCGTCGCCGCGGTCGTTTCGCTGCTGGTCGGCGGCATCCTCTCGCTGCTGGTCATACTGACGCGCTGGCAGGTCGTGCACCTGTTGCCGCCCGACTGGTTCTACCTGGCGCTCACCGCGCACGGGCTCGACATGCTCATATTCTGGATCATCTTCTTCGAGATCGCGGTGCTGTATTTCTGCGCGTCGACGCTGCTGCGCTGCCGGATCGCGGCGCCGCGCTGGGCCTGGGCCGGCTTCTGGCTGATGATCATCGGTGCGCTGGTCAACAACGTCGCCGTGTTCCGCGGCGACTCGTCGGTGATGTTCACGTCCTACGCGCCGATGGGTGCGCATCCGGCCTTCTATCTCGGTCTCATCCTGTTCGCGGTCGGCGCGCTGGTTGCCTGCTTCGTGTTCTTCGGCACGCTGGTCGTCGCCAAGAGCGAGAAGACCTACAATGGGTCGGTGCCGCTGGTCACCTTCGGCGCCGTCACCGCCGCGATCATCGCCGTGTTCACGATCGCGTCGGGTGCCATCATCCTGATTCCGACCTTCCTCTGGTCGCTGGGATACGTCAGCCACATCGATTCGCTGATGTACCGCACCGTCTGGTGGGCCTTCGGACACAGCGCGCAGCAGATCAACGTCGCCGCCCACGTCTCGGTCTGGTACGCGATCGCGGCCATCGTTTTCAACGCGAAACCGATGTCGGAGAAGGTGTCGCGCGCGGCGTTTCTGCTGTACATCTTCTTCCTGCAGCTCGCTTCCGCGCACCACCTGCTGGCCGACCCTGGGCTCACATCGCACTGGAAGATCTTCAACACCAGCTACGCGATGTACCTCGCGGTGCTGGCGTCGATGGTGCACGGCCTGACGGTTCCGGGCGCGATCGAGGTTGCACAGCGCAATAAGGGCTTCAACAACGGCCTCTTCGAATGGCTGCGCAAGGCGCCATGGAGCAATCCCAGCTTTTCCGCGATGTTCATCTCGCTGGTCGGCTTTGGCTTCCTCGGCGGTATCTCGGGCGTCATGATGGGCACCGAGCAGTTGAACCTCATCATCCACAACACGATCTACGTGCCGGGCCACTTCCACGCGACGGTGGTGATCGGCACGACGCTCGCGTTCATGGGCCTCACCTATTTCCTGATCCCGACGCTGTTCCGCCGCGAGCTCATGTTCCCGGGGATGGCGAAATGGCAGCCGTACATCTTCGGGCTCGGCATGTGCGGCTTCTCGCTGTTCATGATGGGCGCCGGCACCTTGGGGGTCCCGCGACGGCACTGGGACATGTCCTTCGCCGGCAATGCGCTGCCCTACGAGTTCCCCGGCACCGCCTGGCTGATGATGAGCCTGATGGCGATCTTCGGCCTCGCGGCGATCGTCGGCGGCATCATGTACCTGCTGATCACCGTCGGCAGCGTTTTCCTTGGCAAGCGGATCGTCACCCCGGGCTTCGCGTACGTGCGGGCCAAGGACGGCGTCGCGCCGACGATGCGGCCGGTGGAAGTCGCCTTCGAGTCGCACGGCACCAACATCGGTATCGCCGGCTTCGCCGCGCCGGGTACGTTCATTCTGGCGATCGTATTCCTCATCGCCTTCATCCTCTACTACTTCGTCAACTGGAAGTATCTGTCGACCGTGTGGCCGCTGTCCTGACGAACCGGCATCCGGCGAGGGCGGCGGTGCGCCGCCGCCCTCCGCGCACGATCTGCAGCACCACCGGAAGCGAGGCCGCCATGAACATCCGCCAAGACACCATGCCGAGCTGCGTTGCGGGAAGCCGTGCCCGCGACCGGGTGCGGCTCTTCTTCGACCTGTTCAAGCTGCGGATCGGCCTGGTCATCGGCTTCACCGCGGTGGCGGGCGCCGCCGTGACTTCCGGTCCCGCGCAGTCGGGCTGGGACATCCTGCTGCTCGCCGTCGCGGTGACTATGGCGTCGGCGGCGGCCGGCGCCTTCAACCAATACGTCGAACGCGACCTCGACGCGCACATGCAGCGCACGCGCCGCCGCGCCTTCGTCACCGGCCGCCTGCACGCGGGACCGGCATGGCTCATCGTCATTGCTGCCGTGGGCGCTGCCGGCGTCGCACTCGCTGCCTGGAGGTTCAACGCGACCGCGGCGCTGTACACCTTCGCCGGCGCCTTCACCTACGGCGTCGTGTACACGGTATGGCTGAAGCGCCGGACGCGGTGGAACATCGTGATCGGCGGCCTCGCCGGAAGCTTTGCCGTGCTCGCCGGCGCGGCGGCGGTGACGCCCGACACGCTGGGTCCGCTGCCGCTTGCCTTCGCCATCATCCTGTTCCTGTGGACGCCGCCGCACTTCTGGAGCCTCGCCATCGCCTGTCATGCCGACTACGAGGCGGCGCGCGTGCCGATGCTGCCGGTCGTCGTCGGCGACGAGCGTGCCGCGTATGCGGTGTTCGTCTCGGCGATCATGCTCGTCGCCTCGTCGCTGGTGCCGCTGCTCTTCGGCATGGGCGCCGTCTATCTGGCGGCGGCCGTCGGTGGCGGCGGCTACCTGTTGTGGACCAGCGCCCGCCTCGCGCTGTTGCCGACGCGCCGCCACGCGATGGTCAACTTCCACGCGTCACTCATCCAGTTGACGCTGCTGCTGGTCGCGGCGATCGCCGACAGCGCGCTCAATGCCTGACCCGCGCCGCCCCGACAACACCAACCGGCTGCTCCTCGCCGCCGCCATCGGCCTCGTGCTGTTCCTGGTCGCGGGACTGCTGTTCGGGCAGGAACTGCCCGCCGGAACCAGGCTTGAGCCACGCGCAGCGCTTGCCACATCGCAGACCGCGGTCGGGCGGGCCGTCGGCGACTACACGCTGCGCGACGGCGACGGCGTGCCGTTTCGCTTGGCGGCGCTACGCGGCAAGCCCATCGTCGTCAGCTTCATCTACACCGGCTGCTTCCAGGTGTGTCCGGCAACGACGAAGTTTCTCGAAGCCGCGGTCAAGCAGGCGCAGCGCGCGCTGGGCGAAGGCACGTTTCACGTCGTTACCGTCGGCTTCAACCTTCCGTTCGACACGCCGGAGGCGATGCGCGACTTCCGCAAGCGCCAGGGCATCGCGCTGCCGAATTGGAGCTTTCTCGCGGCCGACGTCGCCACACGCGACGGACTCACACGCGACCTGGGCTTCGTCTGGGCCCCCTCCGCAGGCGGCTTCGATCACCTGACGCAGGCGACGATCATCGACGGTCGAGGCCGCGTGTACCGGCAGATCTATGGCGAGTCCTTCGAGCTGCCGATGCTGGTGGCGCCGCTGCGCGAACTCGTCACCGGGGCGCCGGCGCCGATACAGGACTTGGCCGGACTGCTCGAGCGCGTGCGCATCCTGTGCACCGTCTACGATCCGCGCACCGGCAGCTACGGACTCGACTATCGGCTGTTTATCGAGATCTTCGCGGGCCTTAGCATCCTCGGCGCGACGGCGTGGTACCTGACCGCCGAGTGGCGGCGCCAGCGCACGCCGCGCGTGTCATGAACCCGCGGCGCCACCGCGGTCGATCACCGGAGGGCGCTGGGGTGCTGTGCTCTTGCGGCGCGAGTCCGCGGTGACCGGCATCGCGCACAGCGGCGACCGCAACGCGCGCCGCGTCGAACTGGTGTGCCCGGCCGGAACGCTCGCCGCGCTCAAGGCTGCGGTCGACGCGGGTGCCGACTGCGTCTACATGGGGCTGCGCAACGAAACCAATGCGCGGAATTTCGCCGGCCTCAACTTCGACGAACGCGCCGCCGCCGAGGGACTGCGCTATGCGCACAGCCGCGGCGCGCAGGTGTTCCTCGCGCTCAACACCTACGCGCAGCCGGCGGCGTTCACGCGCTGGACCGACGCGCTCGACCTGGCCGCGCGCCTGCGCTTCGACGCCGTGATACTGGCGGATCCCGGACTGATGCGCTACGCGGCGCAGCGGCATCCGTCGTTGCGCCTGCATCTGTCGGTGCAGGGCTCGGCGACGACCTACGAGGCGATCAACTTCTACGTGCAACGCTTCAACGTCAGGCGCGCCGTGCTCCCGCGCGTGCTCTCGCTGGCGCAGGTCGAGTCGGTGATCGCGCACGCACAGTGCGAGATCGAGGTGTTCGGCTTCGGCAGCCTGTGCGTGATGGTCGAAGGCCGGTGCGCGCTGTCGTCGTACGCGACCGGAGAAGGACCCAACACCGTCGGCGTGTGTTCGCCGGCGAAGCACGTGCGGTGGGAAGAGACGCCCGCGGGACGCGACGTACGCCTGAACGGCGTGTTGATCGATCGTTTCGGCGCCGGCGAGAACGCCGGCTACCCCACGCTGTGCAAGGGGCGCTACGTCGTGGGCGATTCGACGTACTACGCGATCGAGGAGCCGACGTCGCTGAACACGCTCGACATCCTGCCGGAACTGCTGCGCATCGGTGTCGCCGCGATCAAGATCGAAGGGCGCCAGCGCAGTCCCGCCTACGTCGCGCAGGTGACGCGCGTCTGGCGCGCCGCGCTCGATGCCTGCGTTGCGGCGCCCGACGAATTTGTCGCCACCGCCGCGTGGCAGCGCGAACTGGCCGCAGTCGCCGAAGGACGTCAGACAACGCTCGGCGCGTACCACCGCCCGTGGCAATGAGGATGTCGCGATGCGGCTGACGCTCGGACCCCTGCTCTATCACTGGCCGCGCGCGCAGCTCGACGCTTTCTACGCGGCGATCGCCTCGGCTGCGGTGGATATCGTCTACGTCGGCGAGGTCGTCTGCGCGCGCCGCAGCGAATACCGGCTGGCCGACTGGCTCGACACCGCGCAGCGCCTCACCGACGCCGGCAAGGAGGTCGTTGTCTGCGCGCAGGCGCTGATGGAGTCCGAGGCGGACCTGCGCACGCTGCGGCGGATCGCCGGCGACGGCCGCTTCATGGTCGAGGCGAACGACATGGGCGCCGTACACGTACTCGCCGGCCACGCGCCTTTCGTCGCCGGCCCGCATCTCAACATCTACAACGCGCCGACGCTGGCTCTGATCGCTTCGCTCGGTGCATGTCGCTGGGTGCCTCCGGTAGAATTGTCCCGCGACAGCCTGGCGGCGATCCTTGCCGACATTCCGGCGGGAGTGGCGACGGAAGTCTTCGCCTGGGGTCGGCTGCCGCTCGCCTTCTCCGCACGCTGTTTCACCGCGCGTCACTACAATTTGCAGAAGGACGACTGTGGCTGGCGCTGCATCGATCATCCGGACGGCCTGCCGGTCGCGACCCGCGAAGCGCTGCCCTTTCTCGTGCTCAACGGCATCCAGACGCAGTCGTACCGGGTGCACAGCCTGGTCGAGTCGCTGCCGCAGCTCTTCGAGTTGGCCGTCGACGCGCTGCGCGTCAGTCCGCAATCGTCGGGAACCTGCGAAATCCTTGCGACCATTCGCGCCGCGATCGATGGGCGGTGCTCGCCGCGGGACGCGGCGGACGCGCTGGCGCCGCACCGGCTGGCAGCACCGTGCAACGGCTATTTCCACGATCGTCCCGGCATGGCGTTGGTCGACGCCATGACGCGCTGATGTCGTCGACAATCGTGAATCGTCCACCATTCGTCGTGCCGCCATTCCTGCAGGCGCTGCTGGCACGCCTGCCGCCACAGCCGCCGGCGATCGCGTTCGCCGCGGCGATGCGCGTGCTCGCGCCGCGCCTGCTCGACCGCGAAGGCCTGGCGGCGCTTTCGGGGAAATCCTTTCGTATCCATGCCAACGACGCGGGAATCGGGATCGCATTCCGCATCGACGGCAGCCGCTTCACCGCGCTGCACGGCGGCGACCCCGTCGACACGACGTTGCGCGCGCACGTCGCCGATTTCGTACTGCTGGCGCTTCGGCGCATCGATCCGGATACGCTGTTCTTCGCGCGCCGACTGGCCATCGAAGGCGACACCGAGGCGGGACTCCTGCTCAAGAACCTGCTCGACGCCGTCGACTTTCGCGCTTTCGCTTCCCATCGCGGCTGACCACGGCGCCACTTGATGCGCATCATGGCCGCGCGACCGGCGCGACCTTAACGTTGCCAGATGCTGAGACTCATTCAGCGCACGGGCCAGGCGGCGTTCCTCGCCGTCGAGGGACTCTTCAACAAGGTCTTCGGCGATGCGCTCAATCCCTTCTATTATCTGGGCGCGATCGCGTACTTCCTGCTCTGGATCGTCGTCGGCAGCGGGCTCTACCTGTACATCTTTTTCGGCACCGGCGTGCGCGAGGCCTACGCGTCGGTCGAGTACCTGACGCACAACCAGTGGTGGCTGGGCGGGATCATGCGCAGCTTCCATCGCTACGCATCGGACGCGATGGTGCTGGCGATGATCCTGCACCTGGTTCGGCACTATGTGTTCGACCATTACCGCAGCTTCCGCTGGTTCTCGTGGGTTTCGGGCGTGATCCTGCTCTGGCTGACGTACATCGCCGGCATCAACGGCTACATGCTGCCGTGGGACGTCACCGCGCAGTTCGTCACCGTGGCGACCGCTGAATGGCTCGACTGGCTGCCGATGTTCAGGGGGGCGCTGATCCGCAACTTCATCACGCCCGACGCCATCAACGATCGGCTGTTCTCGCTGTTGTCGTTCCTGCACATCGGGCTGCCGCTGGGCCTGCTGGCGCTGCTGTGGGTGCACACGCAGCGCGTGCCGGGTGCGAAGACGACGCCGCCGCGATCGATCCGCATCGGCGTCGCGCTGGCGCTGCTCGCACTTTCGTTGGTCAAGCCGGCGGTGTCCGGTGCACCGGCGGACCTGGCCGCGGCGCCGACGACGATGCCTTTCGACTGGTTCTACCTGACCGTGTATCCGTTGATCTACGCGTGGTCGCCGGGCAGCCTGTGGCTGCTCGTGGGGGCAGGTACGCTGCTGCTCTTCGTGCTGCCGTGGCTGCCGCCGAAGAAGGCGGCCAAGGACGACCGGTACCTGCTGGTACGGCCCGACAACCGCATCGTTCCGGCACGCCCGGGCGAGACCATCCTCGAGGCCGTGTTGCGCGACGGCATCGCCTTTCCCTACGAATGCCGCAACGGCGGCTGCGGCGAATGCAAGTGCACGGTGCTCTACGGCCCGGTCGACCAGGGCCCGCATCAGCTGACCGCGCTGTCCGAAGACGAGCGCAAGCGCGGCATGGTGCTGGCGTGCAGCGCGATTGCGACCGGTGACGTCGAGATCGAGTACCTGCCGCGTTCCACGCCGGGGGGGATCGCTCCGCGCGTCCATCGCGCGCGGGTCGCCGCAATGCACAAGGCCACCGCCGACGTGATGATCGTCAAGCTGGCGGTCGAAGGCGAGCCGATCCGCTTCTACGCCGGCCAGTACCTCAACATCCGCCTGCCCGACGGGCAGCACCGCAGCTTCTCCTTCGCGACCGCGCCGCATGTGAACGACGAAATCGAGCTGCAGATCCGGCTCATTGCCGGAGGCGTCTACACGGCGCACGTATTCACGCAGATGAAGGTCGGCGACAGCGTCGAATTCGAGGGTCCGCTGGGATCGTTCTTCCTGCGCGAGGATTCGACAAAGCCGATCATTTTCGTCGCCGGTGCGACGGGCTTCGCGCCGGTGAAGAGCATGGTCGAACACGCGTTCCACATCGGGATGAAGCGGAAGATGATCCTGTACTGGGGCGTGCGCTCGTTGTCCGACCTCTACCTGCCGGAGCTGCCGCGGCAATGGGCGGCCGAGCATCCTAGCTTCAGTTTCGTCCCGGTGCTGTCCGCGCCCGCCCCGGAGGACCACTGGACCGGCCGCACCGGTCTCGTCCACGAGGCGATACTCGAGGATTTCCCGGACCTGCGAGGCCACCAGATCTACGCCTGCGGCTCGGTGAAGATGATCGAGGCCGCGCATCCGGCATTCAGCGCTCACGGCTTGAAGCAGGACGACTGCTTCTCCGACGCCTTCCGGCTGTCGCCGCACCTCGCGCACCGCGCGCCGGAAGCCGACGTCGTCAAGCTGGGAGGTGGCTAGCTTGAAGTACGTGCTGCAAGCGCTCTGCTATGCGGCGTTCATCGCCGTCGTCGGTTATTTCTCGACGTCGCCGCCCTATACGCATCTGGCGCCCGACAAGGCGCTGGTCAAGCTGTCGGTCATTCACGCAGGCCAGCGCCGCGAGGAATGCCACGAACGCACCCCCGAAGAACTCGCCAAGCTCGCGCCGAATATGCGCTCGGCTACCGTCTGCCCGCGCGAGCGGGCGCCGGTGGCGATCGTCGTCGAGATGGACGGCGTTGCGTTGTTCGACGTGCTGGCGCCGCCCACCGGATGGGCGAGCGATGGCGCATCGACCGTCTACCGGCGCGCCGCGGTA
Organism: Burkholderiales bacterium; assembly: GCA_020853025.1. GTDB lineage: Bacteria > Pseudomonadota > Gammaproteobacteria > Burkholderiales > Casimicrobiaceae > VBCG01. The sequence continues at coordinate 8,950 of JADYZP010000033.1, read as the reverse complement.
CCTGCGGGCAAGCACCGTTTTAGCGCGAGGATGGCCGACCGTGCCGACGGTGCCTTCGATCACGTCGTCGAGCGCGACATCGACCTGGCACCCGGCCGCGTGCTGGTAATCGATTTCGAATCCAAGGCCGGCGGTTGGGTGTTCCGGACTTAGCCGCGACCTGGCGTCGCTTCGGCCAATGGCCGCGGTTGAAGCCGCTGTTGCCGTTAACCCACAGCAGCGCGACCCGGTCCGTGCCTGCTAGCATGTCGCGGATGCCCGTGAACGCGTCCGTTGCATCCACGCCAAGCCGCTCCGATACGCGGGTGCCGACGTCGCCGCGCCGCGCGCGGCTCGCTGCGGGACTGGATGCGGTCGAAATCGCCTTCGACCGTGCCTTCGGCCAGGCGGCCAATCCGTGGCGCCACCTGGGCGCGCTCGCCTACGCGCTGTTTTTCGTCGTCGCCGCCACCGGCATCTACGTCTACATCGGCTTCGACACCCGCTCCGACGGCGCCTACGCGTCGGTCGAGCGAATGTCGTCGAACGCCTTTCCGCTGGGCTCGTTGATGCGCAGCCTGCACCGCTACGCGTCCGACGCGATGCTGCTGGTCACGCTATTGCATCTGTTGCGCGAATGGCTGCGCGGCCGTTACGCGCACTTCCGGCGCTTTTCCTGGCTGACCGGCGTCGCCGCGCTGTGGTTGCTGTTCGCGTCGGGCATCGGCGGCTTCTGGCTGGTCTGGGATCAGCTCGCGCAATACAGCCTGGTCGCGACGACCGAATGGCTGGACGCGCTGCCGGTCTTCGGCGGCGCGCTGTCGCGCAACTTCATCGTCACCGACAACGTCAGCGATCGGCTGTTCTCACTGCTGATCTTCCTGCACATCGGGCTGCCGCTCGCGCTGCTGGCAGTGATGTGGGTACACGTGCAGCGGCTGTCGGTACCCGAGACCTCGCCGCCGCGCGCGCTGTACTGGGTAACGCTGATGGTGCTCACCTCGCTGTCGTTCGCCCGCCCGATCGTCAGCGCGGCGCCCGCTGCAGCGGGAATCGTGCCGCCGTTGCTGGAATTCGACTGGTACTACCTGGGCATCCATGCCTTCGCCGACGCCACGTCGCCGGCCGCGCTCTGGCTGGCGATCGGCGGCGGCACGCTGCTGCTGGCCTTGCTGCCTTGGTTCGGAACCGCGGCGCGCTCGGCGCGGCCGCGGCCGGCGGTCGTCGACCTCGCCAACTGCAACGGCTGCGGACGCTGTTTCGCCGATTGTCCCTACGCCGCGGTGACGATGCAGCCGCGCAGCGACGGCCGGCCGTTGCCGCGACAGGCGGTCGTCGCTAGCGACCTCTGCGCCGGCTGCGGCATCTGCGCCGGCGCCTGTCCGTCGTCGACGCCGTTTCGTTCGGTGGCCGAACTGGTCACCGGCATCGACCTGCCGCAACTGCCTATCACTACGGCGCGCGCGATGCTCGATCACGAACTCACGCGACTGCGGTATGCGGCAGGCGGGCCCACGATGCTGATCTTCGGCTGCCGTACGGAACATGGCGGCGTCCCACTCGCGCCGCTTAGCGATGAGACTACGGCGGTGGTTCCGCTGCTGTGCACGGCGCAACTGCCGCCGTCGTTCGTCGAATACGCACTGCGTTCCGGCGTCGACGGTGTGCTGATCACCGGCTGCCGCGACGGCGACTGCAGCTTTCGCCTCGGCAATCGCCTGACCAGCGAGCGCATGGCTGGGCGCCGAGAGCCGCACCTGCGTGCGGCGGTCCCATCGAAACGGGTGCGCGTGCAATGGGCCGGCCGCGGCGAGACGGCGCGCATCCGCACGGCACTTGCCGCGTTTCGTGCCGAACTCATGGCGCTGGCGAACACGCCTCTTCACGCGCAGCGTCCGAAACGACTCTCCGAAACCCGATGAAAGCGTTCGCACTGCCCAAACTTCCGGTTGCCGCGGCGCCTGTCGCGCAGATGCGCACAAGCGGCGACACCGCGTACGGCCGCTTCACCTTCGCGCTACCCAACGACGGCCGTTTGCGGCTTGCCTGCGCGTTCCTGACGCTGGCAACACTCGCGCTGGCCGCGTCAGGTGTGCTCGCGCTGCTCCTCGTGCTGTCGCGCACACCGGGCCTCGCGCGGCTGTTTCCGGTCGCCGATTTCTTCCGCGTCGCGTTGGTCGCGCACGTCGATCTGTCGGTCCTCGTCTGGTTCGTGTCGTTCGCCGGCGCGCTGTGGAGCCTGAACAGCACGCGGCGCGCGCTTGCTGCCGGCTGGATCGCGCTGGTACTCGCCGGCGCCGGCGCCGTGCTGATCGCCGTCTCACCGTTCGCCGGCGGCACGCCAATCATGTCCAACTACGTGCCGGTGATCGAATCGCCTGCATTCCTCACGGGGCTCGCCGTCTTCGGCGCCGGTTTCGCACTGCTGGTAGCGCGCGGCCTCATCGCGTCGCCGCGAGTCGGCGTCAGGCTCGACGGCGCCGGCGCGCTGCGCTTCGGATTGAACGGCGCCGTCGTGGCCGCCGCCGTCGCGCTGCTCGCATTCGCGTGGTCGTATGCAGCGGTGCCAACGGCGCTCGAACCGAAGACCTACTACGAACTTCTGTTCTGGGGCAGCGGGCACGTGCTGCAGTTCGCGTGGACGCTGCTGCTGCTGGTCGCGTGGCTACTGCTCGCCGACGCGATCGGCCTCGCCGTGCCGCTGTCTCCACGCGTGGTCGCACTGCTCTTCGGCATCGGCCTCGCCGCGGTCTTCGCAACCACGCTGATCTACCTTGCCTACGACGTCGCTTCCGTCGAGCATCACCGGCTGCAGACCTGGCTGATGCGCTTCGGCGGCGGCCTCGCCATCGCACCGGTTGCGGCGGCAGTACTCTGGAGCTTTCTGCGCGCCGCGCGCGCGCCCGCCGCACTCGGCGATCCCGCATCGCGTCCGCTGCGCGCCGCACTGGTCATGTCGATCCTGCTCTTCGGCGTCGGAGGCGTGATCGGCTACCTGATCCACGGCAGCAACGTGAAAATTCCGGCGCACTACCACGGTGCGATCGTCGGCGTCACCATCGCGCTGATGGGCGTGGCCTATTGGCTGCTGCCGCACGTCGGGCTCGGCGCGCCTCCGCCGCGGCTCGCCGCATGGCAATGCTATCTGTACGGCGGCGGACAGCTGCTGCACATCGTCGGCCTCGTCTGGTCCGGCGGTTACGGAGTGCAGCGCAAAGTCGCCGACGGCGCACTCGCGGCACGCTCGATCGAGCAAACCCTGGGCATGGGACTGATGGGCATCGGCGGACTCGTCGCCATTGTCGGCGGCATGCTCTTCGTGGCGGTGATGCTGATCGCGTTCGCACGCCGGCCAGGTCCGCCGGCGGGACTTCGTGCCTGACACGCAGCAGGGCGCGATCACCGCGACCGACGCAGCGCGCGTCCGGCAACTGCTGGCGTGGCTGTCGCTCGCCGCCGCGGCGCTCACGCTGATCATCATCGTCGCCAGCGCGACGATGCGCCATGCGCAAGCAGGGCTCTCGTGCACCGATTGGCCGGACTGCTATGCACGCGCTGCGGAAGCGGCAGGCGTCGGCGCGCCGGAGCCGAGCTTGGCCGTACGCGTCGCGCGTCTGGCGCATCGCATCGCCGCGGCCGGGGTTTCGGTCGCGATCCTCGGACTGCTCGTCGTCGCGTGGACAGGACGCTCGCCGCAACGGCGGGTAGGCTACTGGGCGGCAGCGGCACTCGTCGTCGTCGTCGCGTTGGCGGTGCTCGGTACACGCACCGCCGGCGCCAGGCTGCCCGCGGTGGCACTTTCCAATCTGCTCGGCGGCTACACGCTGCTCGCCGCACTGGTCGCGGTACACGCCGCGTCGCTGCCGGCCCCCACGGTCCCACGCGGCGCCCGATGGCTGGCGGGCGCCGCGGTCGCGCTGGTCCTCGTGCAGACGGCGGTGGGCGGGCTCATTTCGGCGCAGTTCGCGGGCCTGGCCTGCCCCGGCTTTCCCGGGTGCGGCGACGCGGTCTCGGCATTCGCCTCCGGTGATGCCTGGAACCCGCTGCGCGTGCCGGTGGTGGTCGACGCGCGCATCGCCGCACCCGAGGGTGCCGCCGGGCTGCACCTCGTACATCGCGTCTGCGGACTCGTTGTCGTCGTGCTGGCGCTGGTGACCGCCGCGTGGGTGCGCCGCGCGCGTCCCGGACTCGCGCGCGCGCTGGTCGCGGTATCGGCGGTGGGCGCGGGTTTGGGCATCGTCACCGCGGTCGGCTACCCGGCGCTGGCGACCGTCGTGGCGCACAACGCCTGCGCAGCGCTGTTGCTCGCGCTGCTCGTCCGGGCCGCTGTGCGGCCCGCAGCCGCCTGAGGGTACGGGCTGCCGGAAACGGCTACCGGCGTCGTCGGCAAAGTCCCTGCCGGCCGACGGGACTTTAGCTTCCGTGCTACGCTTGCCGCGGTCTCCCACCGCTGCAATTGAAGCCTTGACCCGATCGCCCATCAAAACCCAGGCGTTTCTCGCCAGCCTGCCGTTGTTCAAGGAACTGGCGCCGGAGGAACTCGACCCGATCGCCGCCGGCACCACCGAGCTTCACGTCCCGCGCGGCGAAATCATCTTCAATCGTGGCGACCCCTGTGTCGGCTTCCATCTGGTCGTCTACGGCCAGATCAAACTCGCGTTCCTGTCCACGCAGGGCAGCGAGAAGGTCGTCGAGCTGATCGGCCCCGGCGGCTCTTTCGGCGAAGCGCTGATGTTCATGGACAAGCCCTACATCCTGATGGCGCAGGCGCTGGCCGACTCGCTGCTCCTGCACGTTTCGAAAAACGTCGTGTTCACGCAAATCGAGCGCGAGCCGGCGTTCGCGCGCAAGATGCTCGCCGGGCTCTCCCGGCGCCTGCACTCGCTGATCAGCGACGTCGAATCCTACTCGCTGCAGTCGGGGACGCAGCGCGTCATCGGCTATCTGTTGCGCCAGGACGGGCAGGCGGGCGCGGCGCCCCTGTCCTACGTCGTCACCTTGCCGACGTCGAAGGCGATCGTCGCCTCCAGGCTCAACGTCACGCCCGAGCATTTTTCCAGGATCCTGCACGACCTGGTCGAGGCCGGACTCATTGCCGTCGACGGCCGCGACGTGCACATCGTCGACGATGAAAGGCTGCGCGCCTACCGCAGCTGACCACGAGCCGCGCGATGTTGTCGCGGTCGATCAACGTGCCGTTGGCGGACAGGCCGACGTAGAAGCCCAACGACTTCGCGAGCGCTGCTTGAAGCGCTGCCGCGAAAACAGCACCGCCGACGGGAAGCGGTCGAGACCGTGCCATGCCGACAGTTCGGCGAGCGCGTGCTCGACGGTCGCGCGGTCGCGTCCATGCAGCATGCAGTACAGGTTGTACGGCCAATCGGGCCGCGCACGCATGCGCCGATAGCACAGCGTCACTCCGGTCTCACGGGCCAGCATGCCGCCCATCGCGTCGACGTCGGTATCGGGCACGTCCCAGACGCACATCGCATTGGCCGTATAGCCAAGCTCGCGATGACGGACGACCACGCCCAGTCGCTTGATGACGCCGAGCCTCAGCCACAGCGCGAGGCGCGCAAGCACGTAATCCTCGCTGACGTCTGCTGCCGCAGCGAGCGCCGCATAGGGACGCGACACCAGCGGCAACCCCCTTTCCAGTGCCGCGATCACCCGCCGGTCCACATCCGACAAAGGTGAAGTTGGCTCTCCGCTGGCAAGGTCCAGGCGACGCAACGCCGACCCCGGCTCGTCTTGTGCCGGTGGTGCGAGGTCGAAACCGAGATCGATCCAGTAGTCGGTGATCAGCGGCAGGCAGATCGGCGCGTATCCGGTGTCGGCGCGAATCGCCGCGAGTGCTGCGGCCAGGGCGGACGCGTCGGCTGCCGTCGCGACGAACCACAGGTTGAAGCGATGCTCGCGCTCGTAGTTGTGATTGACATCGGACCGCGCCGATACCCGCGCCGCGACGCTCGCGAGTTCCGCGGCGGGCACCGCGATCGCCGCCAGTGTCGACACGCCGATCGCGTTCGGCCGGAATACGGCGCCCACCCTGCTTACGCTGCCGTCGTCCTGCCAGCGCGCGAGCCGCGAGCGTACCCAGCCCTCGTCAACGGCGAGGTGGCTCGCGATCGCCGCGTAGGGCGTCTGCGCGAGCGGAAACGCATGCTGGTAGTCGTTCAGCAGCCGCATCTCGCAGGCGTCGAGCGGAGGGCGGTCCATGTCAGTTCCTCATCCAGCTGCGCGGCACCCGCATAGGAAGCGTCCTCGTGGGCAACGCCCTCGCGACCCCGCGTATCGCCGCGCGCACGCGCATCGCGCCGTTCATTCGTGCCGGTCCCCGATCAATAGACGTCCTATTGCATGTTGCGAACGTTGAACCTTCCGGTGGGCGTGATGAGCTGATGTCATCCCATGTTCGCTACGAAGATTGCGTCGACGGCGACCCCACTTCCTTGATGGAGATTAAGGCTGCGGAAAGCGCCGCGGCGCACTGTTGCCCTGCCGTCGGCGAAGGCCGCGGCACGCACGCAGCATGGAGACCGACGATGTATCGCGGCGAACGCTTCAACGCGACGACGCACCTTGCCGGGGCCGTGCTGGCCCTGGCAGGCGCCGTTGCGCTGATCGTGCTCGCGAGCATCGTCGGCGACCCGTGGAAGATCGTCAGCTTCAGCGTCTATGGTGCGACGCTGGTGCTGCTCTACGTGTTCTCGACGCTCTACCACAGCCTGCGCGGCCGCGCCAAGGACGTCTTCCGCAAGCTCGACCACGGGGCCATCTATTGCCTGATCGCCGGCACCTACACGCCCTTCGCGCTGGTCACGCTGCGCGACGGATGGGGTTATTCGCTGTTCGGCGTCGCGTGGCTGCTCGCGGTGGTAGGAATCACGCAGGAACTCGTCCGCAACAGCAAGCGCAGGCTGCTGTCGCTCTTCCTCTACCTAACGATGGGCTGGATGGCCATCGCCGCAGTGCAGCCGCTGCTCGCCGCGCTGGGCTGGCCCGGCTTCCTGTGGCTGGTCGCCGGCGGTGCGCTCTACACCGGCGGCATCGTCTTCTATGCCTGCGACGAGCGCTGGCCCGCCGCGCACGGCATCTGGCACCTGTTCGTGATCGCCGGCAGCGCGGCGCACTACGCGGCAATTCTGTTCCATGTCGCGTGAACACGCAGCGAAGGATCGCTCGCGCACAACAGCGCCGGTGACGTGACTGCCTTCGCGCAGCGCCCAATCCGCCGCACGCCGGCGTGCCGCGCAGGCTGGCGCTGACGTTCCAGAGTGGGTCAGCGTCGCCGGTATGGACGCCGTGTCTCAGGCTCGTACAACCGAAAGACTGGCGCGCCCGACAGGATTCGAACCTGTGACCCTTGGCTTCGGAAACCAATACTCTATCCAACTGAGCTACGGGCGCGCAGCCTTGGATTGTAGCGTTCGCCGAGCCCGGCCGTCCATGCGGTTATCGCGCAGGAGGTCGCAACGGTATAATCGAACGTTGACCCGACCGTCCGCTCCGCGCGGATGCGTTTCCACGCCTGACGCACGCCACGCCGAACGCCCGCGACCATGACCGAAGAGCATTCGTCCCCGATCAAGACTCCGAAGCAGCTCATCATCGTCGTGCTGCTTGCATTTGCCGTGCCGGTCACCCTCGCGGTCATGGTGTCACAGCTCGTCACCAGCGGGGAAACGGGTCGCCACGAAAACGACAATCAGGTCATCGCGCGCATCCAGCCCTTCGGCAACGTCACGTTGGCGGAGGCCACCGGCCCGAAGGGCATGCTGACAGGCGAGACGGTCTACAACCAGGTCTGCAAGACCTGCCACGAGACGGGACTCGCGGGTTCGCCGAAGCTCGGTGACAAGGCAGCGTGGGCGAAGATCGTCACGCAAGGCGAAAAACTCTCCTTCGAGCACGCGATCGGCGGCATCCGCGCGATGCCTCCCCGCGGCGGCAACAGCGAGCTGACCGACGACGAGGTCAAGCGTGCCGTGGCGTTCATGGCCAACAAGGCTGGGGCGAACTGGACGGCGCCGGCGGTGGCGGCAAGCGCCGCGGCGACACCGGCCGCAGCCGCTCCCGCCGAGCGTACCGGCCAGCAGGTCGTCGAGACCGTTTGCAGCCAATGTCATGCAACCGGAGTCGATGGCGCTCCGAAGATCGGAGACCGCGCCGCATGGATCGAACGCGTAAAGCGCGGTCTCAATCCGGTGTACCAGTCGGCGCTCAAGGGCCACGCGGGAATGCCCGCACGCGGAGGCATGGCGGACCTCTCCGATGCCGAAGTGAAGCGTGCCGTCGAGTTCATGCTGAACTCCGGGGCAGGCCCCGCACCCGCTGTTGCAGCCGCATCGCCCGCGCCTGCCGCATCGCCCGCGCCTGCCGCATCGCCCGCGCCTGCCGCATCGGCACCGACAGCCGTTGCTGCCGACGGCAAGAAAGTCTATGGCAGCGTCTGTTTCGCCTGCCACGGCTCCGGGGTTGCCGGCGCGCCCAAGTTCGGCGACAAGGCCGCCTGGACGCCGCGCCTGGCTGCCGGCATGGACGCGGTTTATGGAATCGCGCTGCACGGCAAGGGTGCGATGCCGCCCAAAGGCGGCAATCCGTCGCTGTCGGACGCCGACGTTAAGGCTGCCGTCGACTACATGGTGGCGGCATCGAAGTAGCGTCGCCGCTGCCTTTGTCCGTCGTCAGCCACCATTCCCCGGCCGCGGCGGCCTAGCGTGCGAGCATCGACTTCAGCGACTTGAGCCTTGCCGATCCTTCGACCTTCTCCTTCGCCAATTCCTCCGGTGGCAGCGGCGTGTCGGCATAGCGCAGGTCTTCCTGCGCCAGTTCTCCGATAAACCTAAAAACCTCATTTAACGGAGTGCAATTTTGTTGCGGATGAGGCAGGCTGCGGCTTTCGAAGCATTAATGGGGGTCACCTGATGGGTGAGTCGAAGTTGAAGCTGGCGAAGTCGCAAGCATTGCT
>JADYZP010000032.1 GCA_020853025.1 Burkholderiales bacterium | reverse complement strand
CTGCCTTCTTCTTGGTCGCCTTCTTGGCGGCCTTCTTCTTCGGGGCGGCCTTCTTCTTCGTCGTCTTCTTGGCTGCCTTCTTCTTGGTCGTCTTCTTGGCGGCCTTCTTCTTCGGGGCTGCCTTCTTCTTGGTCGTCTTCTTGGCGGCCTTCTTCTTCGGGGCTGCCTTCTTCTTGGTCGTCTTCTTGGCGGGCTTGCGTTTGGCCGCCTTCTTCTTCGGCGCCGGGGCCGGAGCCGCAGGCGTCATCATGGACATCATGTCTGCCATCATCTTGGTTTCTCCTGTCTGAGTTACCGTAGCTGTTATGTTGCTTCTCGTTGTCGCAGGGGGTGTCGGATTGTCAAATTTTTTGTGCAAGCTATTGACAAACCCGTTCCTCCTGCTGCCTGCATTGTAGCCACGTTTGCCGGTTTTGCAAGATTTCGTCATCGATTCCTGCGCGCGCGAAAGCGAGTGTTGCGCATTACGCACACACGATATCCGGGATTTCGATGCACGTTTTCGCGACTCGATGGCGCACTTCGCGCACGACTTCGTAGCACTTCAGGGCAGAAGATTCTCGAGCGCGAAAAGCTCGCCGATCTCTTCGCGGCGGCGCACGAGATGCACCTGCGTGTCGTCGACGATGACCTCGCAGGCACGCGGCCGCGAGTTGTAGTTCGAACTCATCGACATGCCGTAGGCGCCGGCCGCGCGGATCGCGAGCAGGTCGCCGGCGGCGAGTGCCAGCCACCGATCGCGCGCGAGAAAATCGCCGCTCTCGCAGACCGGGCCGACGATCTCCCAGGCTCGCTCGTCGCCGCGTCGCGGCCGCACCGGATCGACCGCGTGCCAGGCGTCGTAGAGCGAAGGGCGCAAGAGGTCGTTCATCGCCGCATCGACAATCGCGAAGTCCCTTGCCGTTCCGGGCTTCAGGAATTCGACCCGCGTCAGCAACACGCCGGCGTCACCGACCAGCCGACGGCCCGGCTCGAACAGCAGGCGTTCCGGGCGACCGGCAAACAGCGCTCGAATCATCCGCGCGTAGTCGGACAGCGACACCGGTTCCTCGTCGCGGTAGCGGATGCCCAGGCCTCCGCCCAGGTCGACGTGCGCGAGTGCGATGCCGTCGGCACGAAGGCGGTCGACGAGGCCCAGCAGCTTGATCGCCGCCTCGCGATACGGTTCGATCTCGGTGATCTGCGAGCCGATGTGAATGTCGATGCCGCGGACCGCAACATTGGGGAGCCGCGCCGCCTGTCGGTAGAGTTGCGGCGCCTCGTCGAAGTCGACTCCGAACTTGCTCTCCTTCAAACCCGTGGCGATGTAGGGATGCGTCTTCGGATCGACGTCGGGATTGACGCGAAAGCTGACCGGCGCCCGATGACGCAGGCGACCGGCGACCGCGTCGAGTCGCGCGAGCTCGGCGGCGGACTCGACATTGAAGCAGAGGATGCCGGCGGCGAGCGCCCGCTCCATCTCGACTTCCGTCTTGCCGACGCCCGAAAACACGATCTTGGCTGGATCGCCTCCGGCGGCGAGCACGCGGGCAAGCTCACCTCCCGAGACGATGTCGAAGCCGCTGCCCAGGCGCGCAAACAGATTCAGCACCGCGAGGTTGGCGTTAGCCTTCATCGCGTAGCAGACGAGGTGCGGAATCCCGGCGAAGGCGGCGTCGAACTCGCGATACGAGGATTCGAGTGCCGCCCGCGAATAAACGTAGCACGGCGTGCCGAAGCGCTGCGCGATCGCGGACAGCGCAACACCTTCGGCATGCAGTTCGCCGTCGCGGTACGCGAAACGACTCACGGCTTGCGTTCGGTCTGCGGCGGATTCGCCGGCGGCGTCGACGGGTCCGCCGAGCCATCCGCGGGTGTCGCTGCCACCGCAGGCGGTCGCACCAGCGGACCCTTGATGCCGCAGCCGGTGCACGCAAGCGCGGCGGCGAGCACGGCGGCGAGGCAGAATCGACGTAACATCGGCGTGCATCCTATCACCTATCGCGCGTGATCATGGGCTCCGACACTGCCTTCATCGCCCGCGCCGAATCCGTAGCCGCCGGCACCAGGATGCGTGGTCCCGGGTCTTTGGGTCAGGCCGCGAGCAACGCAGTCCAGTCTTCGAGTTCGTGTCGCAGTGCGGCGTGCCCCGGTAGCAGCGACTCGACCAGCGCCCAGAATCGCGGCGAGTGGTTGAGTTCGATCAGGTGGGCGACCTCGTGCGCGACGACGTACTCGGCCAGTGCCGGCGGCAACTGGACCAGCCGCCAGTTGAGGCGAATCTCGCCGCGTGCATTGCAGCTTCCCCATTCGCTGCGCGCGTTGGACAGGCGCAGCGATGGTGCAGTCGTCGTGATCCGACCGGCAAAGTCCTGCACGCGAGGCGCAACCAGCATCCATGCTTCGTCGCGCAGCCACCGTCCGACCAGCAGCGCGACCTCCGCCTCGTCCTGTGCATGCGGATGCAATACGGTCAGGTTGAAAAGGTCGGGTGCGATGCGTATGCACCGCGCCGGAAACACCTCCAGCGCCAATTCGCGCCCGCGATAGAGGATTGGCGCACCGGACTTCCATTCACGGGGCATGACGTCGCGCCGCCGCCCCTGCCATTCGGCGAGCGCCTTGACGATCCAGGTCGCACGCTCACTCAGCGCGGCTTCGATTTCGGTCAACGTCACCCAGCGGGGTGCGCGCACCGAAAGCCCGTCCAGGTTCACCTCCATGCCGATACTTCGCCGCCGCGCACGCACCAGGTGGTAGTCGATCGTCTCGCCGGCGAGGACGATGCGACGCAGTTGGCCGTCGCGCGCACGCCGCACAGAGCCACCGGGCACCTCGTCGAGGCGCAGATGCGCGGTATCGCTGGCGGTTGGCGGCGCTGTCATGCCGGCTCGCCGAGGCGTGCGACTTCGCCTTCGATCCAGGCTTCGATTTCCTGCATCAGCGACGCCGGATCGCGGCCTGTCGGCACGATCGGGCGACCGATGGTCATCGTGATCGCGCCTGGCCGCTTGCCGAACAATCCCTTGGGCCACAGGTGGCCCGCGTTGTGGGCGACTGGAATGATCGGCACGTCCATCGCGATTGCGAGCCGCGCGCCGCCGGTCTTGTACTTGGCGCGCGTACCGGCGCGTGTGCGGGTGCCTTCCGGGTAGACGACGATCCAGAATCCCTGTCCGAAGCGCGCGCGTCCCTGCGCGACCATCTGCTGCATCGCATCGGTTCCTGCCCTGCGGTCGATGGTGATCGGCGAGGCCAGGGCGAATCCCCAGCCGAAGAACGGAATCGACAGCAGCTCTTTTTTCGCGACGTAGGCGAGTGGCGGAAAGTACTGCGTCAGCGCCAAGGTCTCCCAGGTCGAGCTGTGTTTGGAGATGACGATATGCGGCGCGGCACGGGTGTCGGCCGGGATGTGCATGAGACCGTCGACACGCCAGCGAATGCCGCAGATCCAGCGGGCACCCCACAGGTTGACTGCGCACCAGTTGGCCGCCATCCGATAGGTCAGGAGTCGCGGTGACCAGAACATGAGCACCATCGCGACCGCGTATAGCGGCGTGACGATGAGCTGGAAGAGCAGAAAGGCCAGCGAGCGGAGGGCCGACGACATCAGCGGACCTCGTCGGTGGGACTGTGTCCGCGACGCAAAACTTTGCGCCGCCTTCCCCCGAGGCGGCCTCTTTGACAGCGCCGTCCGGTACGCAATTGCGACTTCATTCGCCGACAAGCAGCGCGGAGACGGCGAAGGCGAGGTCGGGGAAAATCACGGTGTTTTTCGGAAAGTTGCCGTCGCGCAAGGTTTTCTCGCCCTTTCCCGTCAGCACCAGCATCGGCTGGGCGCCGATCGCATCGGCTGCCTGCAGGTCGCGCAAAGAGTCGCCGATGCAGGGCACTCCCGTCAACTCCGTGTTGAAGCGCCGGCCGATCTCGACCAGCATCCCCGGCTTGGGCTTGCGGCAGTCGCATTTCGCCTCGGCGGTATGCGGACAGTAGAAGACCGCGTCGATCCTGCCGCCAGCGTGCGCCAGTGCCCGGTGCATCTTCTCGTGTATGGAGTTGAGCATCCCCATGTCGAAGAGGCCGCGGCCGATCCCCGATTGGTTGGTGGCGACGACGACGCGGTAGCCGGCATGACTCAAACGCGCGATCGCCTCGAGGCTGCCCGGCACTGCGCGCCATTCGTCCGGCGTCTTGATGAACAGATCGCTGTCGTGGTTGATGACGCCGTCGCGGTCGAGGATGATCAGCTTGACCGCACGCGTCGGCGCCCTGGCTTCGGAGGTGAACTGGACCATGTCAGTGGCTCATCGGGTGAGGGGAAGCCACAAGCGCAGCCGGCTCATCCTGCGAGCTTGGAGATGTCGGCGACGCGATTCATCGTCAACGCGACTGCACGCAGCAGCGCCAGACGATTGGCACGGATTGCCGGCTCATCTGTCATCACCATGACGTCGTCGAAATAGCGGTCGACGACCGGCTTGGCGGCGGCGAGCGCGCGTAATGCGGCCGGGAAATCGCGCTTGCCGTAGTCAGCTTCGACCTGCGGCGCCAGCTTCTGGAATGCCATGTAAAGGTCATGCTCGGCACCCTCGGCCAGCTGCGCGCGATCGACGGCGGGCGCCGCTTCGTCGCCACTTTTTTTCAGAATATTGACGATGCGCTTGTTGGCGGCGGCGAGTGCTGCGGCTTCCGGCAGCGCGGCGAAGCCGGCTACGGCGGCAAGGCGCGCGGGCAGGTCGACGATGACGTCGGGTCGCGCGTCGAGCACCGCCGCGACCTGGTTCGCCGTGTATCCCTGGTCGCGCAGATACCCGCGCAGCCTGTCGTAGACGAAGTCCAGCGTTGCCGCGGATTGCGTCGTCACCGCGGGCACCTCGGCGAAGGACGCGAACGCGAGGTCGACGAGTTCGGCCAGCGAGAGCTGCAAGCCGCGCTCGACCAGGATGCGGATGACGCCGAGCGCCGCACGCCGCAGTCCGAACGGGTCCTTGTCGCCGGTGGGCACCTGCGCGATACCGAACATTCCGGCGATCGCCTCCAGCTTGTCGGCCAGCGCGACCGCCACTGCGACCGGCTCCTCGGGCAGGCGATCACCCGCCATCCGCGGCAGGTAGTGCTGCTCGATGGCCTCCGCCACCGAAGGGGCTTCGCCGTCATGCTGCGCGTAGTAGCGGCCCATCAAGCCCTGCAGTTCGGGGAACTCGCCGACCATGTCGGTGACCAGATCGGCCTTTGCGAGCAGCGCGGCACGGTCGGCCAGCGCGGCGTCGGCGCCGACCTGCGGCGCGATCCGCGACGCGAGAAAACGAAGCCGCGCGACACGCTGCGCCTGCGTACCAAGCTTGTTGTGGTGGACCACGCTTTCGAGTTTCTCGATACGCGCGTCCAGCCGTTGCTTGCGGTCATGGTCGAAAAAGAACCTGGCGTCGGCCAGGCGGGCGCGCAGCACGCGCTCGTTGCCGCCGATGATCGCGGCGGGATCGCGCGTTTCCACGTTGCTGACCAACAGAAATCGGTTCAGCAGCCGGCCGTCGTCGTCGGCCAGCGCGAAATAGCGCTGGTTCTGCTGCATGGTCAGGATCAGGCACTCCTGCGGCACCGCGAGAAAGGCGGGATCGAAGCTCCCGGCGTAGACCACCGGCCATTCGACCAGCGCCGTCACTTCGTCGAGCAGCGCGTCGGGCATGATCGGCTTTGCATTTTCCGCTACGCCCTCGAGTGCGATGACGATGTTCGCTCGCCGCGCGGCAAACGAAGCGATCACCTTGCCTTCGGCTTCCAGCGTGGGAGCGTAGGCGTTGGCAGCGGCGATGTCGATATCGCTGCGCGACAGGAAGCGGTGGCCATCGGTGCTTCTTCCGGCATCGAGTCCGAGTACCGCCACGGGAACGATTTCGGCGCCGTGCAGCGCCAGCAGGCGGTGCGCGGGCCGCACGAATTTCTGGTTGCTGAAATAATGGCCGGCGCTGGCGTAGCTCATCACTTTCGGGATCGGCAAGCCCCCGATCGCTTCGCCGAGCGCTGCCTGCAGCGCGCCGGCCAGCGGACCGCCGGTGGCAATATCCGCGTAGAACAGCGCCTCGGCCTTGCCGTCGTGTTCGCGCGGGAGCTGGTAGGGATCGACATGCATTATTCCACGGGCGCGGAGCTTGCCCAGCAGCGCCGGCGTCGGCTTGCCGTCGGCGTCGAAGGCGACACTCACCGGCAGCAGCTTTTCCTTGAACGGTCGGTCGGGCGCGATCGCGCGAACGCGCGTGATCGAGACGGCAAGGCGGCGTGGCGTCGCAAACGAGGTGACGGTCGAGTCGCCTTCGAGGAAGTCGCGATCGCGCAACCCGGCCGCCAGCAACTCGGCGAAGGTCTCGCCCAGTCGCTTCAGCGCCTTCGGCGGCAGCTCCTCTGTGAGGAGTTCGACGAGCAGTGTCGCCGCATTCATGCCGCCGCCCGGCGCTGCGTGGTCGGCAGCATCGGAAAGCCCAGCGCTTCGCGAGCTTCGACGTAAGCACTCGCGACGGCGCGCGCCAGGTTGCGGATGCGGCCGATGTACGCGGCGCGTTCGGTCACCGAGATGGCGCCGCGCGCGTCGAGCAGATTGAAGGTGTGCGCTGCCTTGAGGATCATCTCGTAGCCGGGCAGCGGCAGCTTCGCCTCCAGCAGCCGTTTCGCCTCGCTTTCGAAGAACGCGAACTGGTCGAAAAGTTTCGGCGCGTTGGATTCGTCGAACGCATATCTCGACTGCTCGACTTCGTTTTGCAAGAACACGTCGCCGTAGCTGATGCCGTCGGCGTAGACCAGGTCGAAGACCGACTCGACGTTCTGCAGATACATCGACATCCGTTCCAGGCCGTAGGTGATCTCGCCGGTGACCGGATTGCAGTCCAGCCCTCCCACCTGCTGAAAGTACGTGAACTGCGTGATCTCCATGCCGTTCAGCCACACTTCCCAGCCCAGCCCCCAGGCGCCGAGCGTCGGGTTCTCCCAGTCGTCCTCGACGAAGCGCACGTCGTTCTTCGCGAGATCGAAACCCAGCGCCTTCAGCGATCCCAGGTAGAGGTCGAGAATGTCCGGCGGCGATGGTTTCAGCACGACCTGGAACTGATGGTGCTGGTGCAGGCGATTCGGATTCTCGCCATAGCGGCCGTCCTTCGGCCGGCGCGAAGGCTGCACGTAGGCGGCGCGCCAGGGTTCGGGGCCGAGCGCGCGCAGAAACGTCGCCGTATGCGAGGTGCCGGCGCCGACTTCCATGTCGTAGGGCTGCAGCAGCGCGCAGCCGCGGTCGCCCCAGTATCGCTGCAAGGTGAGCACGACTTGTTGAAAACTGAGCATCGTAGGTGTTCGCGCTGTAGCGTGCCAACCGATGGCAAGGCCGGATTTTACCGTTTTCCGTATTCGATTAGCCGGCGCGCCATCGCGACAGCGCCGCCGCCGCGAGCAAGAGGACGCTGGCGAACACGAGCATCGGGATGTCGCCCCCATGCAGATACGGCGTGTCGCCGGTGCGCCCTACGATATCGACTTCGAGGATGCCGACGGTGAACCATGGCAGCTCGGCGATCGTGTGTCCGTCGTGCGCGATCGCCGACGTGATGCCGGTGTTGGTCGCGCGCAGCATCGGGCGTTGCGATTCCAGCGCGCGCATCGCCGAGATCTGGTTGTGTTGCCGTGCGGCGATCGAGCGGCCGTACCACGCGTCGTTGGTGACGTTGACCAGCAGCGTCGACGCGCGGGCGGCATCGATCAGCTCGGCGCCGAACACATCCTCGTAGCAGATGTTGACGGCCACCTTCTGGCCGGCCACATCGAACGGCACCTGCACCGCGGGCCCGGCGGCCTGGTCGGCGAGCGGAATCGCCAGCACGCGATTGATGAACCAGCCGGCAATGGGCTTCAGCGGAATTCGCTCGCCGAAGGGCACCAGGTGATGCTTGCGATAGAACTGCGGCGGTGACGCGCCCAGGCTCAGCACGCTGTTGTAGATGCGCTCGCCGTCGTCACCCGGCAGCGGAGGTTCGGTGGTGAACAGGCCGACGAGCACGTTGCCGTCGCGCGCGCGCGCCGCGTCGGCCAGGCGCGTGAAGACCGCACCCGGGATTTCGTCGGCGAACTCGGGAAACGCGCTCTCGGGCAGTACGACGAGGCGACCGTGGCTGACGCGCATCAATTTCTCGTAGTGCTCGTAGTTGCGGGGACGATTCGCCGGATCGAACTTCTCCGCCTGCGACACGTTGCCCTGCACCAGCGAAACGGCCACAGGATCTCCCAGTGAGGTCGTCCACTCGATGCGCGATAGTGTGGCACCGATGCCGACCACGATCGCGATTCCGGCGAGGCAGGCGGTGACGACCCGGGGTCGGTCCGCGACGAGCGCGCCGATGATCCCGGCGATGGCGGCCGCGCACAGCGCGACGGCAAGCGAGACCAGGAATACGCCGCCGACAGGTGCATAACCGGCGAGCGGCAGCATGCCGTCGGAGCGAAGCTCGGCGTAGCCGAAGGCAAGCCACGGGAAGCCGCTGAAGACGCTGCCCCGAAAGAACTCAGCGAGCGTCCAGGCGGCGGCGGCGGCGAGCAGCCGCACGGGCGTCCGCGCGCGCGTGACGCGCGCGACCACCCATCCGGCCAGCGCCGGCCATAGCGCGAGATAGGCGACGAATCCGGCGGTCGCAACGGTGGCGACCGGCATCGGCATGCCGCCAAAGGTCGCCAGTGCGATGTAGACCCACGACACGCCGACGCCGAAGAGGCCGCAGCCGAAGGCGAAGCCCAGCCACGCTGCGTCGCGCGGGGTCGATGCCGACTGCCAGAGCCAGAACAAGAGCGCGAGTGCGGCGAGCGACACCGGCGCCAGAGAAAAGGGTGCGAAGGCGAATACCGCAACCGCGCCGGCCGTCGCCGCCAGCAGACGCGTCAACATCCGAGGCGCTGCGTGCGAAGCGTCAAGCGCCGGCATCGGCCGGCGGCGCCAGGACGATGCGCTCGACCTGCACCGTGTGCAGCCGCCGGCTGTCGGCGCGCAACACGCGAAAGCGCAAGCCCTCCATCGTCGTCGTCTCGCCGCGCTTGGGCAGGCGCCCGAACGCGCGCAGCACGAGTCCGCCCACGGTGTCGAACTCGTCATCGGGGAGCGTGGTGCCGAACTGCTCGTTGAAATCGGCGATCTCGGTTTGCGCTTTCACCCGGAACCTGCCGTTTGCCTCGGCGATGATGTTGTCGTGGCTCTCGTCGAAGTCGTACTCGTCCTCGATGTCGCCGACAATTTGCTCGAGGACGTCCTCGATGGTGACGAGCCCGGACACGCCGCCATACTCGTCGACGACGATCGCGATGTGATTGCGCTTGGCGCGGAACTCGCGCAGCAGAACGTTCAGGCGCTTGCTCTCGGGTATGAAGACCGCGGGGCGCAAGGTTTCACGCAGAGTGAAGGCCTCCGGCGTCGCGTAGTAGTTGAGCAGCTCCTTGGCGAGCAGGATGCCGATGACGTCGTCCTTGCTCTCGCCGATGACGGGAAAGCGCGAGTGGCGCGTCTCGACGACCAGGGAAATGAACTCCGGAACCTCGTCGTCGATCGACACGCAGTCCATTTGCGCGCGCGGAATCATGATGTCGCGGACCGTGGTTTCGGACACCGACAGCACGCCTTCGATCATCGACAGCGCGTCGGCGTCGAGCAGGTGGCGTTCGAAGGCGCCGCGCAGCACGTCCTGCAGCTCTTCGCGATCCTCGGGCTCGCGCAGCAGCATTGCCGTCAGGCGCTCCATCAGCGACGGCCGGTTGCCGGTCTTCTCGTCGTCGCTAACCATCGGCGTAGGGATCGGGCAGGCGAAGCCGCGCGAGGATTGCGG
Source organism: Burkholderiales bacterium (assembly GCA_020853025.1). Lineage (GTDB taxonomy): Bacteria > Pseudomonadota > Gammaproteobacteria > Burkholderiales > Casimicrobiaceae > VBCG01. The sequence continues at coordinate 42,563 of JADYZP010000032.1, read as the reverse complement.
TTTCGCGCGCCTCCATGATCGCGGCATCGGCCGCGAGTTCATGATCGAAGCCGTGCAGGTGCAGCATGCCGTGGACCACCAGATGAGCGTAGTGCGCGGCCAACGATTTCCCCTGTGCTTCGGCTTCCCTGTGGACGACCGGCGCGCAGAGCACGATGTCGCCGGCGCGCGGTTGCTCGTCATCGTACACGAAGGTCAGCACGTTGGTCGCATGGTCCTGCCCGCGGTACAGCGCGTTGAGCGCACGGCCCTCTACCGCACCAACGAAGCGCACGACGACCGTGGCGTCGGCCAGCAGTGCGGCGCGGACCCAGCGGCGCAGCTGCGCGCGTGTCGGCAGGTCTCGCGCATTGCTCGCGTATTGAACCGACAGCCTGAGCACCGGGGTCGCCGCCAGCTTCACGTCGCGGCCGTGTCGGTGGCGCTGCGGCCGCTCAAGGGCGTGGCGGCTTGCCGCCAACCGCCCGCTTGGCTGTCTCGCGGTCATAGGCGTCGATGATCTTCTGCACCAGCGGATGACGGACGACGTCGGCGCTGTTGAAATGCCGGAACGCGATGCCGCGAACGCCTTCGAGGATGCGCGCCGATTCGATCAGCCCGCTCTTCTGCCCGCGCGCCAGGTCGATCTGCGTGACGTCGCCGGTGATCACCGCCTTGGTGCCGAAGCCGATGCGCGTCAGGAACATCTTCATCTGCTCGGGCGTCGTGTTCTGCGCTTCGTCGAGGATGATGAACGAATGGTTGAGCGTGCGGCCGCGCATGTAGGCGAGCGGCGCCACCTCGATGGTTGTGCGCTCGAAGAGTTTCGCAACCTTGTCGAAGCCCATGAGATCGTAGAGCGCATCGTAGAGCGGGCGCAGATAGGGGTCGACCTTCTGCGCCAGGTCCCCGGGGAGAAACCCCAGCCGTTCTCCGGCTTCCACCGCGGGCCGCACCAGCACCAGGCGTTTCACTGCGTCGCGCTCGATCGCGTCGACGGCGCAGGCGACCGCCAGGTACGTCTTGCCGGTGCCGGCGGGGCCGATGCCGAAGGTGATGTCGTGTGCGGTGATGTCTTTCAGGTACGCGACCTGGTTGGGCGTGCGCCCATGCAGGTCCGCGCGACGCGTGCGCAGGTGCGGCGACGCGTCGTCGTCGGCAGGCGCGCGCGTGGGTTGCGTCGCTATCTCCACCAGTCCCAGCTGGATGTCGTCGACCGAAAGCGGCTTGTCCGCGGCGGTGTAGAAGCGCTGCAGCGCCTCGGCAGCACGGGCGCTTTGCGCGGGGGCGCCGGTGATCGAGAAGGCGCTGCCGTGACGGGCGATCGCCACGTCGAGCGCCGACTCGATCTGCCGCAGGTTGGCGTCGAGCGGCCCGCACAAGTTGGCGAGCGCGCGATTGTCCAGCGGCGTCAGCGAGACGGTGAGTTGCGCTCGGCGCCGCGGCGTCATAGCACCGCGAGCTCGCCGCGCAGCGAATGCGGTAACGCGGCGGTGATGCGCACGTCGACGTAGCTGCCGATCAGTTGCGCCGCACCCGCCAGGTTGACGACGCGGTTGTTGGCGGCGCGTGCACAGAGCTCGCGCGTATCGCGCGCCGCGTGTCCGGTCACCAGCACGCGCTGCAATGTGCCGACCATCGCGGCGCTGTTCGCGCCATGCTGCGTGTCGACCAGCGCCTGCAGGCGCATGAGGCGCGCCTGCTTCTCGGCCGGCGGAATCTCGTCGCGCAGCTCCGCCGCCGGTGTCCCGGGCCGTGCGCTGTACAGGAAACTGAAGGCGCCGTCGAAGCCCACCGTCTCGACGAGATTCATCGTTTGCGCGAAATCCGTTTCGGTCTCGCCGGGAAAGCCGACGATGAAGTCCGTCGATAGCGAGATGTCGGGGCGTGCGGCGCGCAGCCGGCGGATGATCGACTTGTACTCGAGCGCCGTGTAGCCGCGCTTCATCGCGGCGAGGATGCGGTCGGAGCCGGACTGCACCGGCAGGTGCAGCTGCGCGACGAGCTTGTCGATGGTGCCGTGTGCGGCGATGAGCCGTGCCGACATCTCCTTCGGGTGCGACGTCGTGTAGCGGATGCGCTCGACGCCCGGAATCTCGGCGATGTATTCGAGCAGCGTCGCAAGGTCGGCGACGCCGCCGGCGTTGCCCTGCGCGCCGCGATAGGCGTTGACGTTCTGGCCGAGCAGCGTCAATTCCATCACGCCCTGGTCGGCTAAGTCGGCGACCTCGGTCAGCACGTCGTCGAACGGACGCGACACCTCCTCGCCGCGCGTGTACGGCACCACGCAGAACGAGCAATACTTGCTGCAGCCTTCCATGATCGAAATATAGGCCGACGCGCGCTCGACGCGCGGAGGCGGCAGGCGGTCGAACTTCTCGATTTCGGGAAAACTCACGTCGACCTGCGCACGACCGGTCGCACGGCGCCGCTCGATGAGCTGCGGCAGGCGGTGCAGTGTCTGCGGTCCGAAGACGACGTCGACGTAGGGTGCGCGGGCGACGATCGCCGCGCCTTCCTGCGACGCGACGCAGCCGCCGACCCCGATCAGGAGCTCCGGTCTGACGGCTTTCAGCGCACGCACGCGGCCCAAGTCGTGGAAGACGCGCTCGGCCGCCTTCTCGCGCACCGAGCAGGTGTTGAACAGGATCACGTCGGCGTCTTCGGGACGCTCCGTGAGCGTCATGCCTTCGGCTGCATGCAGCACGTCGGCCATCTTGTCCGAGTCGTACTCGTTCATCTGGCAGCCGAAGGTGCGGATATAGAGCTTGCGCGTCAACGCGTTTCGCCCCGGTGCCGGTGGTCATCCGGTGGGGGCGCTCCTCGTCGTAACCGGGGGCGAAATTATACCAGCCGATGGCAGCGAGACCGGGCCATCCGGTCGTCGCTCCCGCGAAAGCGGGAAAGGGGCTGCGCGATTCAGGCAATTGCGGCTACGGGTTTCGCAAATCTTCCATTTGTAGCGGCTAAGGCAACCTTAAGCGGGCCGGGGCTATACTCCGCGCGCACCTTTTTCAGGGTTTCCGACATGACCAGCGCCTCTCGTATCGCTCGCGCCTTCACGGCATTTTGCATCCCTTTGTTCGTGGCGCTCGGCGTCCACGCCGCGCTGCCAGCGGGCATCACGCAGGGACCGACGGTCGAAGGCGTCACCGAATACCGGCTGGCCAACGGCCTCAAGGTCCTGCTCTTCCCCGACGCCGGGAAGCCGAAGACGACGGTCAACGTCACCTACCGCGTGGGCTCCGCGCACGAGAACTACGGTGAAACGGGGATGGCGCACCTGCTCGAGCACCTGGTGTTCAAGGGCACGCCCAGCCGCGGCAGCATCATGGTCGAGCTGGGGCGTCGCGGCATGAGCTTCAACGGCACCACCAGCTGGGACCGCACGAACTACTTCGAATCCTTCACGGCATCCGACGAGAACCTCGCCTGGGCGCTGGAGATGGAAGCCGACCGGATGGTGAATTCGTTCATCCGCAAGAGCGACCTCGACACCGAAATGACGGTCGTGCGCAACGAATTCGAAAGCGGCGAGAACAACCCGCAGCGCACGCTGTTCGGCAAGATGCTGTCCACCGCCTACATGTGGCACAACTACGGCAAGATGCAGATCGGCGCGCGCTCCGATATCGAGAACGTCGACATCGGCCGCCTGCAGGCGTTCTACAAGCTCTACTATCAGCCAGACAACGCCGTGCTGACCATCGCCGGCAAGTTCGATCCGGACGCCACGCTGGCGCTGGTCGCGAAATACTTCGGGCCGATCCCGAAACCCACACGCAAGCTTCCGGTCTTCTATACCGAGGAGCCGGTGCAGGACGGCGAGCGGGCGACGACGCTGCGCCGCGTCGGCAACTCGAAGCTCCTGGGCATGATGTTCCACACGGTGCGCGGCGCCGACCCGGATGCCGTCGCCGTCGACGTGCTGGGCGACGTGCTGACGCTCGCGCCTTCGGGCCGGCTGTACAAGGCGCTGGTCGAATCGAAGAAGGCGACCGCGGTGCAGGCGTGGAATATCGCAGGAGTCGACCCCGGCACGCTGACGCTGTTCGCACAGATTCCCGACAGCGAGCCGATCGAGCCGGCGCGCGATGCGATGTTCGCGACCATCGCCAACATCGCCCACGAGCCGATCACCGAGGCCGAGGTCGCCCGCGTCCGGCAGAAGGCCGCCAAGCACTTCGACGAGACGATGGCCAACCCGCAGGCTTTCGGTGTCGGCATTTCGGAATCGATCGCGCTTGGTGACTGGCGGCTGTTCTTCGTCGAGCGCGATCGCTATCGCGCGGTGACGCCTGCCGACGTGCAGCGCGTGGCGCTCGCCTGGCTGAAGCGCTCGAACGTGACCGTCGGCGAGTTCCTGCCCGATCCGAAGCCCGATCGGGCGCCGGTGCCGGCGACCGTCGACGTGATGGCGCTGGTCAACGACTACAAGGGTGACGCGGCGACGGCGACCGGAGAGGTCTTCGATCCCACGCCTTTGAATCTCGACGCGCGCACGCAGCGCTTCGTGCTGCCCAACGGCATGAAGGTGGCGCTGCTGGCGAAGAAGACGCGCGGCGAGACGGTCAGCTTCAACCTGGCGCTGCATTTCGGCGATGAGAGGTCGGTTTTCGGCAAGGCGGCGCAGGGGACGCTCGCCGCCAGCATGCTGATGCGCGGCACGACCGGGAAATCGCGCCAGCAGATCGAGGACGCGTTCGACGCCTTGCGCGCCAAGGTCGGAATCAGCGGCTCGCAGACCGGCGCTTCCGCGTCGGGGCAGACGTATCGCGCGCAACTGGCCGACGTGCTGCGCCTGACCGCCGAGGTCCTGCGCGAGCCCTCGTTCCCCGCCTCCGAACTCGAAACGCTGAAGCGGCAGCGCGCCACCGCGTACGAGGCGGCGAAAACCGATCCGCAGAACATCGCGCAGCGCGCGCTGGCGCGGCACAACAATCCGTACCCGGTCGGCGATCCGCGGTACGCGCCGACCGTCGACGAGAGCATCGCCGCCAACGCCGCCGTCACCGTCGACGACGTCCGGCGCTTCCACGCGCAGTTCTACGGTGCCTCGAACGCGGAGCTCGCGATCGTCGGCGACTTCGATGCCGATGCGACACGTGCGCTGGTCGCCGAGCTCTTCGGCAGCTGGAAGAGCCCGTCGGCGTATGTGCGCGTGCCGGATCCCTTCGTGCCCAACAAGGCGGCCGCGATGCGGCTGGTCGTTCCCGACAAGGCCAATGCTTTCCTCATCGGCATCGAGAAACTGCCGGTCAACGACATGAGTCCGGATTACCCGGCGCTGCTGGTGGCGAGCTTCATCCTCGGCGACTCGTCGGCGGCGCGCATTCCGGAGCGCCTGCGGCAGAAGGATGGCTTATCCTACGCGGCCGGGTCGTTTTTCCGGCCCAGCGCGCTCGACGCCAACAGTGCGCTCGGCGCCTACGCGATCTTCGCACCCGAGAACCTGGCGCGGGTGCGCGCCGGACTGGCCGAGGAATTCGACCGCGCGCTCAAGGACGGCTTCACCGACGCCGAGGTGGCCGCCGCCAAGGACGGCGTCATGCAGGAGCGCCGGCTCGGTCGCACCGAGGACGGCCGCATCGCCGGCGCGCTGTCCACGCAGGAATACTATGGCCGCACGTTTGCGACTTCTGGTGCGGTCGACGCCGCGATCGAGAAGCTGACGCCGCAGGAAGTCAACGCGGCATTGCGCAAATACGTGAAACCCGGCGAGATGGCCTACGCCTTTGCCGGCGATTTCGACAAAAAGCGCTAGGCGGACATGGCGCCTCCTGCGTAGGCGGGAGGTATCGGCTCAACGCGGCAGGACGATCACGGCATCCGGATCGAAGGCGATGCCCACTGCGTCGTCGCGGCGGCGCGTGTGGCGCGCGTCGGGATCGAAGACCAGTAGTTCGCCCCACGCGGTGGCGACGATGTACTCGATGCGGCTGCCCAGATACGAGGCACGCCGGCAAGCGCCCGGCAGCAGTCCCTGCGCCGCGTCGACCACGCGCAGGCGCTGCGGACGGATCGCCAGCGTCGCTGGACCGGACGCCATTGCGCCGGCACGCACCGGCACCGCGACACCACCCGCGACAAACGACGCGCCGTTCGTGTCGACGCGAAGCTCGCCGTCGACCAGGTTGGCGTCGCCGATGAAATCGGCGAGAAACCGCGACTGGGGTTTTTCGTAGAGATCGTCCGGGGTACCCTGCTGCGCGATGCGCCCCTGGTCCATGACGATGATGTGATCGGAAACGGCCAGTGCCTCCTCCTGGTCGTGCGTCACGTAGAGCACCGTCAGCGACAGCGACTGCTGCAGATCACGGATCTCCTCGCGCACGCGCCGGCGCAGCTTGGCGTCGAGGTTGGACAACGGCTCGTCGAAGAGCAGCACCGCGGGCTCGAGCACCAGCGAGCGAGCGACGGCCACGCGCTGCTGTTGGCCGCCGGAAAGTTCCGACGGCAGTCGTGCCTCGTATTCGGACAGCCCGAGCATCGCCAGTTTCGCGCGCGCCATCGCGCGCGCCTTGGCACGGTCGGTGCGCATCGACAGCGGTCCGTAGCAGGTGTTTTCCAGCACGCTCATGTGCGGGAACAGCGCGTAGGACTGGAACACCATGCTGACGTCGCGCTCGTTGGCCGCGCGCAATGTGACGTCGGTGCCGCCGATCAGCACGCGGCCGCCCGACACGGCCTCCAGGCCCGCGACCATCCGCAGCGTCGTCGTCTTGCCGCAGCCCGAAGGACCGAGCAGCGTCACCAGTTCGCCCTGCGCGACATGGAAGGACACGTCATCGACGGCGGTGACGTCGCCGTACTTCTTGGTCACCCGTTCGAACACGACGCCGCCGGTGGTGCTGTTCATTGATCGAGGGTTCCCCGAATGGCCTGGTAGCTGTACACGCGTCAATGCCCGGTCACCAGCATCGGTTGCGCCGCACGCCGCCCGAGGCGCGCATCGCCAACCAGCCGCTGCATCCCGAACAGCACGCCGAGCATCACGAAGATCAGCACAGTGGAATAGGCGATGGCGAGCGGGTACTCGCCCGCCTCGACGCGGTTGATCACGTACACGGTCGCCAGATTGTACTTTGCCGACGCCAGAAAAATCACCGCGCTGACCGCGGTCATCGCATGCGTGAAGCTGAAGATGAGCGTGGTGAAGATCGCCGGACGCAGCAGCGGCAGCACGATCTCGCGCAGCGTGCGTAGCGTCGACGCCCGCAGCGTCGACGACGCCTCGTCCAGCGACTTGTCGATCTGCGCCAGCGCCGCGACGCCGGCACGCACGCCGACCGGCATGTTGCGGAACACGAAACACAGGACGAGGATCGCCATGCCTCCGGTCAGCTCAAGCGGCGCCACGTTGAAGGCGACGATGTAGGAAACCCCGATCACCGTGCCCGGAATCGCGAAGCTGACCATGGTCAGGAACTCGAAGGCGCGGCGACCGACGAAGCGGTGTCGGGTGATGACGTAGGCGGCAAGCAGTCCGACCAGCGCAGTCAGCGGTGCGGACACCGTTGCCACCTCGATAGTCGTGAACAGGCTGTCCCATGCCGAGCCGACGAACAGCGTGCCCCTGGAGCCGAAGTCCATGCCGAATCCCTGCGCGAAGTGATGCAGCGTCAGCGCCATGTCGCCGCGACCGATGTCCTTGACGAAGCCGCCAACGAGGATGATCGCGTAGCACACCAGCATGAAGAACATCCACGTGCCGGCGATGCCGAAACACCCATACCACAGCGGCCGCGGCAATTTACCGGGAGTCCCGCCATCACCCTTGCCGGTCACCGTCACGTACGACAGCCGACCCATCCAGCGCTGTTGCAGCCAGAAGGCGAGCAGCGTCAGTCCGAGCAGCACCATCGCCAGCGCCGCCGCCCGCCCCGGATCGTTCTGGGCACCGGCGACCGCGAAAAATATCTTGGTCGACAGCACTTCGAAATTGCCGGCGAGCACGATCGGGTTGCCGAAGTCGGCCAGGCTTTCGACGAAGCTCAGCAGAAAGGCATTGGCGAGCGCCGGGCGCAACAGCGGCCAGGTCACCGTGCGGAACACTCGGGCACGCGAGGCGCGCAACGTCTGCGCAGCTTCCTCCATCGCCGGACTGATCGCTGCGAGCGCGCCGTAGAGGATCATGAACGCGATCGGCGAGAAGGTCAGCAGTTGCGCGAGCGTCACGCCCGGCAGTCCGTAGATCCAGCGCGAGCGAGGAATCCCGAACCACGCGTCGAGCCAGCCGGTGACGATGCCGGTGCGGCCGAAAAGCACGACCAGCGCCAGCGCGATCACGAACGGCGGCGTGACGATCGGCAGGATCGACATCAACTTCAGCACGCCGGCATAGCGTTGGCCGCCGCGCTGGACGACCAGCGCGAAGACGAGGCCGAGCAGCGTCGAGGTCACGCCGACGATCGTCGCCAGCATCGCCGAGTTGATGGCCACGCCGCAGTTCGTGCCGCCACCGAAACAGCCCAAACCCCAGATGTCCTCAGTCAGCAGACGCTGCAGCGCGAGTTGCGGCGCGAAGCGGCCCTGGGCGTCAAAACCCGCCGCCAGCAGCGCCTTGGCGACAGGGAAGAAGATGAAAATCACCAGCAGCGTGGCGATGACGACGACGATCGTCGCTATCGTCGCGTCGCCGTTGAACACACCGCGGCGGGCGATCGCGCGCGATAGCGCGACGGTGAGCGCCGTCAGCGCAATTCCCGCGCCCGCACCGAACGACGGCCCGGCGGCACCCTCGGCCAGCGCGGCGCCGAAGGTCCAGACGACGGCAAAGCCGGCAGCCGTCGCGGTGCCGCGGTCGAACTCGCGCAGCGAGCAGATAAGCGCCACCAGCGCAGCGGCCAGTGTCGGCCATAGCGCCGTACTGCCGTTGACGGCCCGCAACAATGCCGAAGGGCCGCCGTCGGCGGCCCAGGGCACCATCGCCAGCGCGGCGACCGCGATGGCCGTCACGACCATCGTCGCGCGATCGCGCGACGACGGCACGAAGACGGCCGGCGCGAGCGCCGCTTGCTCCACGCGCCGCTACGCTACTTGGGCAGCGTGGAGACGTCCTTGTCCCACTTCGACAGCAGGCGCTTTCTTTCCGCCGACGAGCCGTACTTGACGAAGTCGTAGTCGATCAACTTCACTTCCTTGAGATCCGGTGCCTGCGGCGGGATGTAGGAGCTCTTGTTCGACGGCACCTGGTAGGCCACCTGCAGCTTGCCGGCGATCGATTGCGCTTCCGGTGTCAGCGCCCAGTCGTACCACTTCTTGGCGTTGTCCATGTTCTTGGCGCCCTTGATGATGCTCATGCTGCCGATCTCGTAGCCGGTGCCTTCACACGGCGAGACGATCGTCACCGGTGCACCCTTGACCTTTTGCACGACCGCATCGTGCTGGAAGGTGATGCCGATCAGGCTCTCGCCGGTCGCCGCCGCGCGCGCAGGCGCCCCGCCCGACTTCGTGTACTGGTTGACGTTCTTGTGCAGCGCCTTCAGGTACTCGAAGGCCTTGTCCTCGCCCATCAACTGGACGAGCGTGGCGAGCATCGTGTACGACGTTCCCGACGAATTGGGATTGGCAACCTGGATCTCGTCCTTGAATTCGGGCTTGATCAGGTCGGACCAGCATTTCGGCGGCGCGATGTTCTTCTTCTTGAGCAGATCGGTGTTGTAGCTGTAGCCCAAAGCACCCGCGTAGATGCCGACGGTCTTGAAGTGCGACGCTTCAGCCTGCCGGACCGCCCAGGGTTGGAGTTCAGCCAGCTTCGGCGACTTGTAGGGCTCGGTCAGGCCTTCCTCTGCGGCCTGCAGGTGCGGGTCGCCGGTGCCGCCCCACCAGATGTCGCCCTTGGGATTGGCAGCCTCCGCCTTGATCTGAGCGTAGAACTCGCCGGCGCTCTTGCGCGTCATCAGCACCTTGATGCCGGTTGTCTTCTCGAAAGCGGCGACCATCGGCCGGCACCATTCTTCCTGCACCGTGCAATAGACGACGAGCTCGCCCTGTGCCGCCGCCGACAGCGGTGCCGCCAGCGCGAGCGCCGCCAGTACGCCGTGCAACCACGAAAACTTGCGCATGATTTCTCCTAGAATTCTCAACCTGTTATGGAAATGCCGACCGCCCCGGATAGCTTAGCGCAAAGTGCTGCGTTGGTCGCGATCAGCGGATTGCCGGCGGTGAGCCCATCGCCGGCGAAAAAATCGTTGATGAAGCCGCCGGCCTCGCGGACCAGCACGATGCCGGCGGCACAATCCCAGGCATTGATGTGCAGCTCGGCGTAGGCCTCCGCCCGGCCGGCCGCGACGTCGGCCAGCCCCAGCGCCCCTGATCCCGCGCGGCGGATCGCGGCGCCCGCATCCAGCACCCGGGAAAGCAGCGCGACGTAGTCGGCGGCCGGGCGCCGCGTCGACCAGCCGCATTCGACGGTGGCCGCGGTCAGCTCCACACAGGGGCTGACCGCCAGCCGCCGCCCGTCCAGGTACGCGCCCTCGCCGCGCGCGCCGGCATAGAGCCAGTCGTGGCTGGGGTCGTAGATGGCGCCGATGGTCGGCACGTCGCCTTCCAGGTAGCCGATCGACACGCAATAGCGCGGCTGCCCGCGCGCATAGTTGGCGGTGCCGTCGATCGGGTCGATCAGCCACAGGCGCTCGCCGCCGCCGCCGCCTTCTTCCTCGCCGATGACGGCGTCGCGCGGATAGCGGGAGGCGATCGCTGCCCGGATGTAGCGCTCGACCTCGCGGTCCATCTCGGTGACCTCGTCGTGGCGGCCCTTCAACGTGGTCGCCGACGCGCCGAAGCCGCGGTGCGCGAGTTTGCCGGCGTCACGCGCGAGCGCGCGGCAGAAGTCGTAGCGGTCCATGGTCAAGCCAGTTCAACCACGCGCCGTTCGGCAAGCGACGTGCGCAGCGCAATGCCGATGCGGGTCGCCTCGGTGGCGTCGTGCAGCGACAGCGCCGGAGTCCGGTCGTGGCGCACGCAGTCGACGAAATGCATCTCCTCGCGCAGGAACGCGTCGGCGAAGCGCTCGTAGAAGGTCGGCGTGGTCAGCGTGCGGATGCCGTGCACATCGGCGATCTCGACCTGGTTCAAGCGGCCGTCGCGTCCGACGGTGAGCCGACCGTCGGTGCCGACGATCTCGGTGGCGGTCTCGTGGCCGTGCGCCATCGTCCGTGACGCGTAGAAGCACGCCATGCGGCCGTCGGCGAACTCGCAGATCGCGATACCGTTGTCGACGTCACCGCAGGCGCGCAGGCCTTCGTGCACGGCCACCGTGCCGGCCGAGAACACCCGCAACGCCCTGGGCGAGCCCAGCAGCCAGCGTGCGAGGTCGATGTCGTGCACGCTCATGTCGACGAAAATGCCACCCGAAGAGGGCGCGAAGCGAACGAAGAATCCCGATGGATCGTTCTGATCGCAAGTCTCCGAACGAACCATGAACGGGCGCCCGATCGCTCCGGCCGCAATGCTCTTCTGCGCGTCCTGGTAGCTGGCGTCGAAGCGGCGCACGAAACCGATCATCACCTTCAACTGCGGATGCCGCGCGGCCTCGGCCTCGACTGCGAGGCACTCGTCGGTGACCAGCGACAGCGGCTTTTCGCAGAACACGTGCCTGCCGGCCTTGAGCGCCGCGATGATCTGCGCCGGATGCAGCGCATTCGGCGTGACCAGGAACACGGCGTCGACGTCGACATCCGCCAAAAGCTCGTGGTAATCCTTGTACAGGCCACGCACCCCGAGGGTGTCGCGCGCCCAGTCGAGTTCCTCGGTCAGCGGGCTGCATGCCGCGACCAGCTGCGCACCGGGCACCCGCAGCGCCAGGTTCTCGGCATGCCGGCGGCCCATGCGGCCGACGCCGACGATGCCGATGCGGACACGTTCGCTTGCGGCCATGAGGGTCCCCGTCTTAGAGCTCGACGATGCGCTTTTCCCGCCACGACGTCGTCGCGGCGTCGGCCAGTTCCAGGGCACGCACGCCATCCGCAATCGACGTGCGCACCGGGGTACCGGAAGCCAAAGCGTCGAAGAAATGCGCCATTTCGAGCGCATACGCAGCGCGATAGCGCTCGAGGAAGAAGTGCTCCGGCAGGTCACGACTGACGCTGTCGGCGGTCGATACGGTCACTTCGGTCGGGCGGTGATTGCCCGCCTGCAGCATGCCGCGGCTGCCCAGCACCTCGAAGCGCTGATCGTAGCCGTAGGCGGCGCGGCGGCTGGTATTGATCTGTGCCAGGCGCCCGCGGCGCGTGCGCAGCGTCACGACTGTCGAGTCGACGTCGCCGACGCTGCCGACGGCCGGATCGGTGAGCACGCTACCGGTCGCGTAGACGGAGGCGGCATCGTCGTCGAGGATCCAGCGAAAGATGTCGAAGTCGTGGATCAGCATGTCGCGGAAGATCCCGCCCGAGCGCTTCAGGTAGTCGACCGGCGGCGCACCCGGATCACGGCTGGTCACCACCAGCATCTCGGGGTCGCCGATCTCGCCGGTGTCGAGGCGCGCCTTGAGCGCCGAGAAGGTCGGATCGAAGCGGCGCTGGAAGCCGATCATGCAGACGACGCCGGCGCGCTGCACGGCAGCCGCGCAGTCGCGGGCGCGTTCGACCGCGAGGTCGACCGGTTTTTCGCAAAAGATCGCCTTGCCCGCAGCCGCGGAGCGCGTGATCAGGTCGGCGTGGGTGTCGGTGGACGACCCGATCACCACGGCGCCGACGGCCGGGTCGGCGAGTGCCGTCTCGGCGCTGGCGACCTGCGCGCCGTGCTTCGCGGCGAGCACCTGCGCGGCCGCCGCGTCGACGTCGACGACGTAACGCAGCGCGACTCCCGGCTGCCGGGCGACATTGCCGGCGTGGATCCTGCCGATCCGGCCGGCACCGAACAATGCGACTTCCAGCATCACCACTCCTTCCGATTCAGGACATCGGCGCTCGAGGATCAGGCCACGGGTTTCAGTATCCATTCGTGCGCAGGATCGTTGCGGAAGTGCCACTCGCGCACCGGGCCCGCCATTACGTTCAGGTAGTACGATTGGTAGCCGTGCGGCACGACCACCGGATGGTAACCGCGCGGCACCATCACGACGTCGTGATCCTCGACCGCCAGCGACTCGTCGAGCGACCGGTCGTCGGTATAGACGCGCTGGAACGCGAAGCCCTGCGCGGGATCGAGCCGGTGGTAGTAGGTTTCCTCCAGCGAGCTTTCCGACGGCAGGTTGTCGGTGTCGTGCTTGTGCGGCGGATAGCTCGACGAATGGCCGGAGGGGGTGCGCACCTCGACCACCAGCAGGCGATCCGCGGGCTCCGTTTGCGGCAGGATGTCGCAGACGTAGCGCGTGTTCGAGCCGGCGCCGCGCGTCGTCCTCGTCATCGTCGACGGTTCAATGAGCCGCGCCGGGTGGCGTGTGCTGCCCGGCGCGCTGGCGATGCCGATCTCGGCCTGCGTGCCGGCGACGATGCGCACGCGCTCGCCTGCAGGCACGTAGACGGCGTAGGGTGCCTCGTCGTCGAACACGCTGTTGCGGCGGCCGATTTCGCGCCACGTTTTCCCCTGGGCGACGATCGACACGATGCCGCGCAGCACGACGACGCAGATCTCGTTGCCCGCGGTGTCGAACTCGAAGTCCTCGCCGGGTGCGAGCCGATGCGCGGCGAAACCGACGTAGTTCCAGCCGGCCGAGCGCGGCGTCACGGCGACGATGTCGCGGCCGCTGCGCTGTCCTTTGACCAGCAGCGTCATCTTGCCTCCTTCGCGGCGCTCGCCGCGCTGTCGACCAGGCCGCGAAGGTGGCGGAAGCCCTTGTCGGCGTATTCGAAGCTCGGCGCCACGGCCGGATCCTGCTCGGCCTCGACCACCAGCCAGCCCGCATAATCCGCCTCGCCGAGTATCTCGACGATCGTCGCGAAGTCGATGCTGCCGTCACCGGGGACGGTGAAGGCACCGTTGATCACGGATTCCAGAAAGCTCCAGCCGCGGTTGCGCGCGAGCCGGATCACTTCCGGCCGCACGTCCTTGCAGTGGACATGGCAGACGCGGCCGACGTGGCTGCGCAATACTTCGACCGCATTGCCGCCGGCGAAGGTCATGTGGCCGCTGTCGAACAGCAGCCCGACTTCGTCGCCGACCCGCGCCATCAGCGCATCGACGTCGGCGACGGTCTCGACGTAGGCGCCCATATGGTGGTGATACGCGAGGCGCACGCCGTGCGCGAGCGTGTGGCGCGCAAGAGCGGTCAATCGCTCCGCGTAGGCGTCCCATTGCGCCGGAGCGAAAAAGCGCGGGCGCTTGTACAGCGGCGCGTCGATGCCCTGGATGCTGTCGGCCACCTCGCCGTAGACCATGACCCGCGCGCGGTTGGCGGCGAGCAGTTCGAGATGCGGCGCCACCGCTTCGATTTCCTCCGCGACCGAACGCCGCGCAAGTCGTCCGGAGTACCAGCCCGACACCAGCTCCAGGCCGTGCGCCGACAGCACGTCGCGCAGCGCCTTCGCTTCGCGCGGAAACTTGTTGCCGAGTTCGAAGCCCTGGTAGCCGATTTGCCTGCCTTCGTTCAAGGCGACTTCGAGCGGCGTCTCGCCACCGAGCGAAGGCAGGTCGTCGTTGCTCCACGAGATCGGGTTGATGCCGATCTGGACGTCGAAACGTGTGCTCATGGCGTCTGCCTGCGCTTGTCTGCTTCGTAACGCTGGCGCGCGGCCCGCACTTCTGCGCGCTCGGACACCTCGGGCACCGCCACTTCCCACCAGCAGCCGCCTTCGTCGGTGGTGCGCGCCGGATCGGTCGCGATGGTGATCACGTAGCTGCGCCGCGCCGCGCGTGCGCGAACGAGCGCTGCTTCCAGCTCGGCGATCGACGCCACGTTCTCGGCCAGCGCGCCGAGCGAAGCCGCGTGCGCGGCGAAGTCGATGCGCGGCGCACCCTGCGACCCTTGCAAACAATCTTCGAAGAGGTTGTTGAAGGGCACGCCGCCGACCGCCTGCTGCAGGCGATTGATGCAGCCGTAGCCGCGATTGTCGAGAACGACGACGATGAGTTTGCGGTCGAGCAGCACCGAGGTCGCGATCTCGGAATTGAGCATCAGGTAGCTGCCGTCGCCGACCATGACGATCACTTCGCGTTCCGGCCTCGCCATCTTGACGCCGAGGCCGCCGGCGATTTCGTAGCCCATGCACGAGTAACCGTACTCCATGTGATAACCGCCGGCGGTCGCGGTGCGCCACAGCTTGTGCAACTCGGCGGGCAGCGTGCCCGCCGCGCAGACGACGATGTCGCGCGTCGTGGAATCCGGCGCCGAGCGCTGCACTGCGCCGATGACGTCGCCGTCGTAGGGCAATGCCACGTCGCGGACGCCGGTCAGGCGCGCGATGTCGGTGCGCCAATCGTCGGCGCCGCACCGCGCGCGGTCCTGCCAGCCGGGATCCGCGCGCCACATGGGCAACGCCGCCGACAGCGCGGCGAGCCCGCGACCCGCGTCGGCATTCAGCTCGACGCCGCGCCACTTGCGCGCGTCGAAGGCGTTGACGTTGAGGTTGACGAGGCGCGCCTGCCCGAACAGCGAATGCGACCCGGTGGTGAAGTCGGTAAGGCGCGTGCCGACCGCCAGCACGACATCGGCTTCCGCGGCCAGCGCATTGGCCGCGGGCGAGCCGGTGACGCCGATGGCGCCCATCTGCAGCGGGTGGTCCCACGGCAGCGCACCCTTGCCGGCATGCGTCTCGGCCACCGGCACGCCATGCGCTTCGGCGAACGCGCGCAGAGCATCGGTGGCGAGCGCGTAGAGCACGCCACCCCCGGCGATCAGCAGCGGCCGTCGCGCATCGCGCAGCACGGCGAGCGCTTCGGCGAGCGCGGCAGCGGAAGGCTCGGGTGCCGCGAAATCGATGACCGCGGGTGCGAAAAAAGCTTCGGGATAATCGTGCGCCATCGTCTGCACGTCCTGCGGCAGCGCGAGCGTCACCGGCCCGCACAGCGAGGGATCGGTCAGCACCCGCACCGCCTGCGGCAGTGCAGTGAGGAGCTGCGCCGGATGCACGATGCGGTCGAAGTAGCGCGACACCGGCCGCAAGCAGTCGTTGGCGGTGATCGTGGCGTCGGCGAAGTCCTCGACCTGCTGCAGCACCGGATCGGGTGCGCGCGAGACGAAGACGTCGCCGGGCAGCAGCAACACCGGCAGCCGGTTGACGTGCGCGACCGCCGCTGCCGTCACCAGGTTCGTCGCACCCGGACCGATCGAGGTCGTGCACACCATCATCCGCCGGCGGAAATGCGCTTTCGCATAAGCGATCGCCGAATGCGCCATCGCCTGCTCATTGTGCGCGCGATACGTGGGCAGCGCGTCGCGACAGGCGTAGAGCGCTTCGCCGATGCCCGCGACGTTGCCGTGGCCGAAAATCGCGAACACCCCGCCGAAGAGCGGCAACTCGCCTTGCAGTGTGCGCGCACGCAGCGCGGCGACGTAGCGGACGAGCGCCTGCGCGGTGGTGAGGCGAATCGTGTTCACGGCTGGCGTCCCATGCCGTGTCCGCTGCGCGCGCTGCACCAGACGTCGATCAGCGCCTGGAAACTTGCGCGCACGCGGCGCGTGAGCTCGGCGTCGTCGATGGTGCCGGCGAGCCACGCGGCGGACGGTTCCTGGAATATCGTGCGGCCGACGGCAAAGCCGCGGCAGGTGCGCGAGTCCTTGGCGTCGCGAAAGCCGGCGGCGAGCGACTCGATGCTGGCATTCTGTCCCAGCAGCACGACGCCGCGGCAGTAGGGATCACGGTCGTCGATCAGAGCGTCTATCGCCTCCCATTGCGCCGGCGACATCGGCTCCAGCTTCCACCATTCGGGATAAATGCCGAGGTTATAGAGGCGCTTCAACGACCGCAGCACGGTGTCGTCGGTGCGTGGCTGCCCCTTGCCTGGGATGATTTCCAGCAGCAGTTCGTGCCCGCTTGCCTGCACGGCGTCGTAGAGCGTCCGGATCTGCGCCTCCTGCTCCAGCCGATGCAAGACCGGATCGTCGGGATGATAGTGGACGAGGCACTTGACGATGTGCTCGGCCGGCCAGCCGATCAGCGCGGTGCCGACGGATCGGCCACGATCGAACTCGACCGGATTCGAGCCCGGCAGTTCGACCGGCCGGCCGATCCACCAGCCGCGACCGGTCGCCGCGTCGAGCGCGCGCTGGCCGTAGCGGTCGTCGCAGAGGATGCCGATGCAGTCGGAAAGACCGAGCGCTGCTTCCGTTTCCGCGACGGCGGCGACCAGCAGGCGCTTCAGCGCCGGCAACCTCGCCTCGCCGGCACCCGCGCGCTGTGCCAGGTCGAAGAACTGCGGGCGGTGGTCGAAGGCGAAGGCGAACACCTCGTCGCGCGGTGTGCGCGGCGCGGTTACCCGGTGCAGCCGCGTCAGCGTGGCATCCTGGTCGGGCCGCGGAATCGATGCGGCATTGGCGAGGAAATAGTCGAGCTCGGCGCGCGTCGGCATCGCTGGCGCGCAGCCGTGTCGCGACACGACCAGCGCGCCGCAGGCGTTCGCGTAGCGTGCGCAGCGGCCGTAATCCTCGCCACGCACCCAGCCGGACAGAAAGCCGGCGGCGAATGCGTCGCCGGCGCCCAGCACGTTGAGTACTTCGACCTCCACGCCTTCGCCGTTGAACGCGGCGTCGAGCAACTCGGGGATCGGCCCGTCGATCACCGCGCAGCCCATGGCGCCGCGCTTGACGACGAGCGTCGCGCCGGTCACCGCGCGCACCGCGCACAGCGACGTCATGATGTCGGTGGCGCCGCCCGCGATGTTGAACTCCTCGATAGTGCCGATGACGAGGTCGAGCTTCGGCAGGATCCGCTGCAGGTGCGCGGTGACGCCGTCGGAGGCGATGAAGCGGGTCTCGCCGTCGCCACGCCTGGTGAGCCCCCACAGCACCGGCCGATAGTCGATGTCGAGCACCGTGCGCACGTCGTTGGCGCGCGCGCGGTCGAGCGCCAGATTGCTGATCCGGTTGATGGCGTCGGTCGAAAAATGCGTTCCGGTGATCAGCAGCGCGCGCGACTGCGCGATGAACGATTCTTCGACGTCGTTGTCGGTGATCGCCATGTCGGCGCAGTTCTCGCGCATGAAGATCAGCGGAAACGTGTCCTGGTCCTTGATGCCGAGCACGACGGCGCCGGTCAGCCGCGTCGGGTCGACGCTGACGTGGCTGGTGTCGCAGCCTTCGCGCGCGATGGTCTCGACCAGGAAGCGGCCGTTCGCATCGTCGCCGATGCGCGAGATCAGCGCGGCGCGGAGTCCGAGCCGCGCGCAGCCGAACGCCGTGTTCGCCGACGAGCCGCCCAGGTACTTGGCGAAACTGGTGACATCCTCCAGCCGCGCACCGATCTGCTGCGCATAGAAATCCACGGCGAAACGGCCGAGGCAGATGACGTCGAGCCGGCGGCCGACGGCGAAGGACGTGGCGTTGTGCACTGCTGCTGGTTCGGCGGGAGGGGACGGTCGGCGGGCGCGGCGCGGAGCACGCAATTTTCGCGCAGGCAACTTCGAAACGCAAATTTCGAAACACCATCGCTATGGAATATTCATTCCGTTTTGCGCGACGGCGATCGGAGTCGTCGCAAGTCGTAGCCCGGGCCAGGCGTCGCCTTGCCGCTCCCCGGTAGAATCGACCTTCCCGCCGCCTTTCGCCCCGGCACCGCCTCGGGCTGGCGTCGTTACCGCCACCGCCATCGTGCCCGTCCGGCTCTCGCTTCGCGATCTGCTCCTGATCCTGCTGGTCGTCACGATCTGGGGCTTTACCTTCGTGCCGATGCGCTGGGCGCTCGACAGCGTGCCTCCGTTTGCGCTGGCGGCGCTGCGCTTCCTGTTTGCCGCGTTGCCGGCGGTGTTCTTCATCCGCCGGCCGAACGTGCGCTGGCGGACGCTGGTCGCCTACGGCATGGCGATTGGCGTCTTTCAGTTCGGCATGCTGTTCCTCGGCATTCGTCTCGGGATGCCGGCAGGCTTGTCGTCGCTGGTCATCCAGACGCAGGTGTTCTTCACCATTGGCCTTGCCGCGTGGTGGCTGCACGATCGGCTGGACCGTCACAGCCTGATCGGTGCGGCGGTCGCGGCGGTCGGCATCGTCGTCCTCGCCTGGCACAAGTTGGCACTCGGCGCGGCGGCGACCTTCGTCGGATTCGTGCTGGTGATCGGTGCAGCGCTCGCGTGGGCGGTCGGCAACGTGATCGCCAAGCGCGCGGCGGCGAACACCAACGATGGCGACGTCGACATGCTGGGTCTCGTCGTCTGGTCGAGCCTTGCCGCACCCGTGCCGCTGGCGCTGGCGTCGTCCGTGTTCGAAGGTGGAGGGCGCGCGTGGGATGCGGTTGTCGGCATGACCTGGCAGCCGTGGGCCTGCGTGCTGTTCATGAGCTACTTCGGGACGCTCTTCGGGCTGGTCACGTGGAACGCGCAGCTGCACCGTTACCCGACTGCGGTGATCGCACCCTTCGCGCTGCTGATTCCGGTCGCGGGCCTCGGCAGCGGCGCGATTTTCCTCGGTGAAGGCCTGGCACCGGTCCAGTTCGGCGGCGTTGCGCTGGTGTTGGCGGGACTCGTCTACAACGTGTTTGGCGCGCAGGCGCGCAGCTGGCTCGCGCGTTCGCTGGATTGAAGGATCCCGCACGGGCCGGCGCCGCTTCGGTACTGCTATTCGTCGGCGCCGGCTTTTCGAGGTAGTAGCGATGTCGTATCCTGCGTCCAGGATGAAACGAATCGGCACCGATCCTTCCGCAGCAGGTGCGTTCGGCTTCAGTCGGACGCGCGTTGCGCAGCGCTTGAGTCGTACCCGCAAGGTTTTTTCATGGGTCGCCGGTCGCGCCCGGTGCGGTGAACAACCAGGATGACGACGGACCCCCACGCCGCAGCCAATCGCTTTCACGCGCTCTGGCGGCGCTGCGTCCGAAGTCCGCCGTCGCCGGATGCGAATGCCGTCTACGCCGAACTGTGCGGCTTGCTTGGCGCGCAGAGTCGATACTTCCACAATCTCGGTCACGTCAGCGAATGTCTGCGCCATTTCGACGAGGTGGCGACGTGGCTCGACGAACCCGATGCCGTCGAGCTCGCACTGTGGTTTCACGACGCCGTGTACGAGCCGGGGAACCCGGCCAACGAGCGCCGCAGCGCGGAGCTGTTCATCCGCTGTTCGCAAGGCGCGCAGCCGCTGCTGCGCCGCCGCGTCTGCGGGCTGATCCTGGCGACGCGGCATGGGGTCGTTGCGCGCGGGCATGACCGACGTTATATCGAGGACATCGACCTGGCCGGATTCGGCGCGTCATGGGAAGAATTCATGCATAACGGCGACCTGTTGCGCATCGAGTTCGCAGGCCAGTTCGACGCCGGGTATAGCGCGGGACAAGTCGCGTTTCTGGAACGCCTCCGACGGCGGCCGACGTTCTTCGCCACCGATGCATTCCGCGCACGCTACGAGGCCAACGCGCAGGACAACCTGCGCCGGCTGCTTGCGTTGCGCACCGGCGAGAGTTTGCCGCCGACGCCCGGATAGACTAACGGTCGCCGGCGTCGAAGGCCGCCGCCGCAAAGCGCAGTCGCGCCGACAACCCGCGCGCGAGATTCATGAGCAGCACGCCGGCGAGCACGGGCTCACGCTCGCGCATCACGTCGAGGTCGGCGCGCGTCAGCGAGTACACGACCGTCGGCAGGTCGGTGATGCAGGTTGTGGACCGCGAACCACCGCAAAGCATCGCCGCTTCGCCGAAAACGACGCCAGGCGCGAAGCTCGCGATTCGCGGTGCCGCCGCAGCTTCTGAACCTTCCCCGGCAAGCAGGCTAACCGACCCTTTCGCCAGCACGTAGAGCCGGTCTCCCGGCTCGCCTCGGCGAAAAAGGACGTCTCCGGCGTCGAGTTCGACGCGCGACAGACGAGGCTCGAGCAACGCCTGCTGTGCCGCCTCCATGCCATCGCAGAGCGACGACCGGGACAGCGGCACTTCGTCGTGCGACAAACGCGCTCCTGCGTCATCGAGCAGCTTCTGTTCCGCGTATTCGAGCGCGCGATCCGCATCCGCAAACCATGTCGCTTCAGCGAGGTTGGGGAAATAACCCAAGGCGCGTAGAGCTCGTGCGCGGTGATCGCCGGCTGTCAGGCCCGCGAGCAGGAGTTCCCCACCCTGCGCGCGAATGCGCGAAGCGACATGCTCGAGCGCCAGCGCCCCCGAGGCGTCGATCGTCGTCACCCGTCGCAGATCGACGATGACCTGCCGCGCACCGGAGGCAGGTGTGTCAATTTCCCTGCGGAGCCTGTGCGCGGTGCCGAAGAAAAGTGCTCCCTCCAGCTCGATCACCCGGATTCGCGCGCCGAATTCGCGCAGCGCGCGCTCCTGGTCCGGCGGGTAGAAGCGGCGTGAGCCGCGATTTTTCCCGGTGATGACGCTGCGCAGCAACGAGCGATTGAGCGCACTGATGAACATAACCATCGAAAGCACAACACCGATCGCAATCGCCGCGACGAAGCCGAATGCGATGGTGATGATGCAGACGATGACGACGATGCTCAAAGTCCACAGCGTGTCGCGGTCGCGGCTGCCCGAGCGCAGCTGCCGCCACAGCGCGTGGCTCCACTGGTCGAAAAGGCCCAGCGCGACGACCAGCATCACGCCGGCGGCAACCGCCACCGGAACCAGTCCGAGCGCCGGACGGCCGAGCAAGAGGACCAGCAGCAGCACGACCGCGGCCACCCATCCGCTCGTGCGACCGCGACCTCCAGCCCGATGCGAAGCAAACTGGATCGCCGACGAGCAGACGACGGGCAGCCCGCCGACGATGCCGCAGGCGATGCTGCCCAGACCCTGGCCGAGAAGCATTTGGTTCGAGTCGTGGCGGGTGTGCAACCGCAGATCCACCGCGATCGCGGACACGAGCGCGTCCACCGATCCGACGAGTGCGATAACCATGGACGTCGTCAGGAGTTGCGGCAGATGCGAGCGCAGGATGGAGATGATACCGGGCGCGATTGGCAGATTCGGCACGTTGGCCACGATTGCCGTGACCGAGGGCGCACCGACCAGCGGACCGAAGGACGCGTCAGGGAACACGGCGCGCGCGGCAGTGTAGAGCGCGATCCCGTTCATGAATCCCGCCACCACGGGAACGGGAACAAACGCCGCGATCGAACCGAGGCGCAGCATCGCAAACGCCACCTGCAGCACTCCGGCGATGCAGACGCACAGCGATGTCAACACCAGCATGGTCTCGATGTCGTAGCCCTGCGCATTGTGCAGGCGCGAATCGGCAGCGAGCGTGGCGACGAAGCTTGCGAATATGAGCGTGGTGGCGGTCTTCGGGCCGCTGCCAGGAACAGCGACGCCGCCTATCATCGTCGTCACGATACCGCCGATGATCGCCGTCGCGAATGCCGCCCGGATGCCGACCGCACCGGCCTCCGCACCGAGCGCTGCGAACGACAGGAGTCCGAGCGGCAGCAGGATGCCGAGCGCGACGATGGCGCCCGATACGCCTCCGCGCAGTTCTGCGGCGAATCCGCCTGAGACGGCGATTGTCGTGGGCATGTTCCCGGTACCCGATGTCGCGCGGCTTCGAGATCGCGCCCTGGCGTCGTGTGGCGATTCTTCCATCTTACTGTTACTTTCCTCTCTTAGCGCTGGCCCTTCGTGGCACTCCCGTCTTCTCGCGTCCGGGGAGAGGCAGGGCGAGGCGCTTGCGCGACCAACCCGATACTCGACAGGCCTCGCCGATGGAAACGAATCCACCGCCAACGAATCCACCATCGCCACCTCCGCCGGAGGGCAAGTCGGACAAGGCGCTGCGCCAGCTCCTCGCCTCCGGCCATCCGCTGCTGTACGTGATGTCGGCCGACGAATTGCGGGCGGGCAGGCTGTTGCGGCACGCGGCGGCGAACTTTCTCGGCAAGCCGGTACCGTTCTGGTCGTGGAGCCTGACCGAAGGCCTGCGTACCGAGGACGGTACGCGCACGGACACGCCGAGCACCGATCCGCGCGCAGCACTCGACTTCATCGCCGAACAGCCAAGTCCGGCACTCTTTCAGCTCAAGGATTTCCACGAGCCGCTGCGCGATGCCGCCGACGTGCGCCGGCGCTTGCGCGATCTTTTTGTGCTGTGCGCCGAACGTGGCCAGGTCATCGTCGTCACCGCGCCGGTTCGGCAGATTCCCGAGGAACTCGAAAGCAACCTGCTGTATACCGAACTCACGGTGCCGGATTTTGTCGAGATGAAGGCGTTCCTGCTCGAACGCGCCGCCGCGATCACCGCCGCCGGCGCCTGGGTCGACAACCGCGACACGTCGCTCGACCTGATCATCCGCGCGATGCTGGGGCTGACGCTCGATGAGGCTTCCTTCGCGCTGCGCCGCGCGGTGGCCACGCACGGTCGGCTCGCACGCGAGTGCCTGCCCGCGCTGCTCGAGGAAAAACGACTGCGTGTCAACCGCTCAGGGACGATCGAGTTCATCGGCGACGGCCAGGAGATCGAGCGCATCGGTGGCCTCGAGGTGATGAAAAAGTGGCTCCTCGAACGTCGCGCGTTATTCCATCCGCGCGACGACGTCGGCGCCGAACTGGTGCCGAAGGGGGTGCTGGTGATGGGCGTGTCCGGCTGCGGCAAGAGCCTGTCGATCAAGGCCATCGCGTCGAGCTTCGAGCTGCCGCTGTACCGCATCAACATGGCCGAGATCTTTTCAGGGCGACACGGCACGCCGGAATGGGCGTTCGCGCGCGCCTGTCGCACCATGGAGGAGATCGCACCAGCCGTCGTCTGGTTCGACGAAATCGAAATGAGCATCGCGTCGATCGAGTCGTCGGGCGAACAGGGACGCATCTTCGCGCATTTCCTGACCTGGATGCAGGAGAAGCCGCGTGGGGTCTTCGTCGCGGCGACGGCGAATCGCATCGATCTGCTGCCTGCCGAGATGATCCGCAAGGGACGCTTCGACGAGGTATTCTTCGTCGACCTGCCGCATGATGCGGAGCGCATCGAAATTTTCCAGATCCACCTCGAGCGGCGCGGCGCGGACCCGGCGAAGTTCGATCTCAACCGGCTCGTCGCACTGACCCGCGGCTGGACCGGCGCCGAGGTCGAGCAATGCGTAGTGTCGGCGATCACGCGCGCTCGCATCGAAGACCGCGAGCTCAAGTTCGACGACCTGATGCGCACCGCTGCGCGCATTGTCCCGCTGTCGAAAACGATGAAGGAACAGGTCGACCATATCCGCAACTGGGCGCGCGACCGGGCGGCGCCTGCGTCGTTGTCCGCTTAGGCCGCATGCACCTTCGGCTGCCCCGCCCGGCGCTGGTCGCAGCTGCGTTCCTCGTGCGCGCATCGGGTGGCGGCGAGTACTATGGATTCGCTCATCGGCGTGTCGGTGCAATCTATCGGATGAGTCAGGTCCCTCCGCGGCGTTTGTTCGACGTGGGCAGCCGTAGTAGCTGGCGCGGTGGTGTCACCGGCAGCTTCGGGCGAGCGATCGGGTTGCGCGGATGCCGCGGTTGATTTGGCTTCAATTTCGCCATAGGCGCTTCGAACGTTTTGGTCGGCAGTCGGTTATCGTGCAGCGCGTCTGATTGGGCGCTCGCCAATTCTGCCACTGCAAAGACAAGCGGCCCAGCGCAGACGCACCGAGCCCTTGATGGGAGTGGTAGGCCGTGTAGGGATCGAACCTACGACCAACGGATTAAGAGTCCGCTGCTCTACCAGCTGAGCTAACGGCCCACGCCCATGACGCTGCGAATTCGGATGCCGGCAACTGGGCGTTGCGCCGCCGGAAACGGCACCCGAATGCCCTTCGAGAGGGCATGAATATTATCATGCGCGGAGTGGCTGGGACAACCGCGGATTGCCGCGCGAAGTCGCATTTCCCGACGGCGGCGATCGGCTGACGGGTGTCGCGAAGCAGGCGCTACGGGCGCGCGGCTTGACCATGAACTGGCAGCCGCACCCCGATTGCGCGACGCGAGCAGCGGATTGATCAGGCGTGGATCCTTACGCCATTCCGACTGACGAAGCCTCCGGGCAGCATGCTATTGCTTCGCCGCGGACTGCATCGATGTCGGCGGCACCCCGGGGACGATCGTCGCGCCCACGTCCTTCAGCAACCGCTTGAATTCCGGCGAGTCGATGATAATCGTTGCTGCCGCCGCGCGCAGACGATCGACCGCCTCCGGCGGCAATACGAACGACGTGGGTTGTGCGTTCAGGTAGTCGAGCTCCGCTTGGTTCTTGAGCGCGGCGAACGAAACGTCGATGGCGTAGATTTCGGCGTTTGGAGCGCGCAGCGCTGCGGTGACCGCCGGATCCTTGTTCGTCGCCATCGCTGCCGAATTGCGGATGAGGCGCGCGGTCTGCCATTGCGCTGCCCGATCTCTCAATAATTCGACTGCCTCGAAGGAAAAAGCGTCGATGGGCGTGCCTGCCGACTTGAGCAGGATGTCCACGGTGCCGGGCGGGCTTTCCGACTCGTCCCAATAGGTTGGCGGCGACGACAGCGAATTGACGACGAACACGACGATCCGCTGCACGGAATCGAGCTTGGTGGGACGTCCCGCTTCGTGCAGCGCCTCGAGGACCTCCAGAGCGTCGAGCACGCTGCGCATGCCCACGTTGTCCGATACGCCGCCATCGACCAGGTGCAGGTAGGGCCGATGAACGCTGTCACCGAAGGCTTCCTCGGCTTTCAGCGATCGTATCGCGCGCGCGGCGGGCCGCGGCGGATTGTCGGTGTCGACGAACATCTTGACCCAGCCGGGCAGAGTCCTGTTGCAGGTGCCCCCGTAGTTGTTGATGGTGACTGGCGAGAGCACGACCGGTACCGCCGACGATGCCGCCGCAGCGCGCGACAGGGGTACCGCGTCGAGATCCGAGCAAATGACGTCGAAGACGCGCTGCGTGAAGACGAACCGCGATCCGGTGGAAATATCGGTGGCCGACGCAAGGATCAGCGGACCATTCCCACGCTCGAGATCACCGAAGGTGGCATTGTGGAACAGAATCTCGTCGTACAACTGGGCCGCCAACTCGGATCGACCCCATCCGGTCGACGACAGGTTTCCCCAATTCGACGGGCTGAAGGTTCGCGAGATGATCTCGCCCTGCACGTCGCGCTTGAGGAAACTCTGCTCGTAATCGGCAAAGAGCTTGTCGCCGTAGAGTCCGTAGGCGAGCGCGGTGAAACTGCCGCCGGACACCCCGGTGATGATGTCGACCTCGTCGAGCAGTCGGACCTTGTTGCCCTTCGGCCCGACGACTTCGACCTTCTTCAGCAATTCGAGCACGCCATAGGAAAAGGCCGCGGCGCGCGTCCCGCCTCCGGAGAACGCGAGGATGACCATGTTGGTCTTGTCCTTGGCGTTGGCCTGGCGCGCCTCGAAGCGATAGCCGGTCGCCGGGTCGACCTTGGCGATCGGGGGATTGACGGGTCGAGTCGCGCAGCCGGCGAGCATCACGAGCATGGCGAAGCCGATCGTTGGCAACAGGCGAGAGAGGGTCATGGTCGAGCTCCAGGGGTTGATCATCATTGGTACGCGAGACAGCCGAATGCGTCCACCGTCACCTGGCTACTTGTCTCCCGCGCCCCGGGTCACCGCTTCCATCACGCGATCGAGGTTGAAGCTGCCCGGCTTCTGCCGCGGCGGGAAATCGCGAAAGCTTTGCAGCCACTGGCCGACGTAGGCACCCGCCGGTGCGATCGCGAACATGTGATCCATGAACCACTGCTGATAACCCATCGCGTTTTCTTCCTCGGCGCGCTCGAACGGGTCCATGCGCAAATTGCCGATCAGCGGCGCGCGCAGCGCCACGAACGGGTTCAGCCACACGTTGAGCCCGTGCGCGTCCTGCTTCAAAAAGGTGACCTTCCAGTTGTCGTAGCGCAGAGCGGCGACGCTGCCGTCGTCGGTCCAGTAGATGAACTCGCGACGCGGCCAGGGCGCTTCGCCGCGCAACGCGGGACCCAGGTCATACCCGTCGAGGTGAACCTTGTACGTCATGTTGCCGATCGTGCGGCCCTGCAGCAGGTCCTCCTTCGCGGTCTTGTCGCCGGCCGCTGCCACGAGCGTCGGCAGCATGTCCTCGTGCGCTCCGATGTCGTTGACGACCGTGCCGGGCTTGATCACACCGGGCCAGCGAACCATCGTCGGCACGCGATAGCCGCCTTCCCAGTTCGTGTTTTTCTCGCCACGGAACATCGTCGTGCCGCCGTCGGGCCAGGTGAACGTCTCGGCACCGTTATCGGTCGAGTACATGACGATGGTGTTCTGGTCGAGGCCCAATTCCTTCAGCTTGGCGAGCACCTGTCCGACGTGGCCGTCGTGCTCGACCATGCCGTCGGCGTAGACGCCCAGGCCCGTCTTGCCCTTCGACTCCGGCTTCAGGTGCGTGAAGATGTGCATCCGCGTCGAGTTCCACCAGAGAAAGAACGGCTTGTTCGCCTGCTTGGCCCGGGTCATGAAATCGAGCGCCTTCTCGGTGACTTCACCGTCGATCGTCTCCATGCGCTTGCGTGTCAGCGGACCGGTGTCGGTGATGCGGCCATCGGCGAAACTGTGGATGACGCCGCGGGGACCGAATTTCTTCTTGAAGTCCGGGTTCTTCGGGTAGTCCACGTTCTCGGGCTCTTCCTCGGCATTGAGGTGGTAGAGGTTGCCGAAGAATTCGTCGAACCCGTGGACGCTGGGCAGCATGTCGTCACGGTCGCCCAGATGATTCTTGCCGAACTGGCCCGTCATGTAGCCTTGCGCGCGGAGCAGCGTGGCGATCGTGGGGTCTTCCTTCTTCATGCCCTCGGGCGCACCCGGCAGGCCGACCTTGGTGAGGCCCGTTCGGATCGGCGATTGCCCGGTGACGAACGCGGCACGGCCAGCGGTGCAGCTTTGCTGTCCATACCAGTCGGTGAACAGCGCGCCATCCCTGGCGATGCTGTCGATGTTCGGC
The DNA here is from genome assembly GCA_020853025.1 of Burkholderiales bacterium. GTDB lineage: Bacteria > Pseudomonadota > Gammaproteobacteria > Burkholderiales > Casimicrobiaceae > VBCG01. The sequence goes on along the minus strand of JADYZP010000032.1, from coordinate 14,666 downwards.
GTTCGATATCCCATCATGCCCATGTTGTAGGCGCTGATGTTGAACTGGCCAATGTCGTCACCCCAAATGACGAGGATGTTGGGCTTGCCGCTGAGTGCGGCGGCGATCTGCGCCGCGGCGGGAAGGGCCGCGGCCACGATGAAGCAGGCAACGAACAAACGGACGGCGAGATTCATGGGCGTCTCCTGTCTGGGCGATTCGCGCGTGTTGGATGTTGCATGCGGGTCCCGAAGGGGCCCTTCCGAGTTCGCTGCGTGCAGCCTAGTCGGGTGCCGGCAGCGTGCCTATTCCACCAAGGTGCAATAACGACGTCACGGTGGCGCCGAGCGCGGCTCGCATGCCTGCGCGATGGCCGTGAGCAGGTCGGCGGTCCGGATGGGTTTGCGATGACAAGCGAGGGCGCCCAGGGCAAGTCCGCGGTCGCGATAGGCCGGGTCATCGTGTCCCGTGATAACGATGGCAGGCGGTGCCGCCGGGCTCTGCTGCAGCGCGGTGAGTACGTCGAAGCCCGACATCCCGGGCATGTGGAGGTCGAGCAGCACGCAATCGAAGTGACGGGCCGCGACCGCGGCGATCAGCTCTTCACCCGTGGTGAAACTCGCGCACTCGAAGCGGTGCGCGACGAGCACGCGTGCCAGCGCCAGGCGAAACTCCACCTCGTCGTCGAGGATCGCGATCAGGCGGGCGTGCTCGTCCATCGGACGCATCGTTGCCCATGCCGCGGTCGGCGGCAATTGAACCTTGGTGCCATCCGGCCCGGACGCGCTACGACTCGGGAGCTATTCCTGCCTGCTGCGCGAAGCGTACGAGTTCCGCGACCGAACCGACCGCGAGTTTCTCCATGACCCGGCCGCGATGGACCTTGATCGTGTGCTCGGTCGTGCCGAGGCGATCGGCAATGATCTTGTTCAGCCGTCCGGAGATCACGTGCCCGAGCACCTCGCGCTCGCGCGGTGTGAGCAATGCCAGACGCGCATGCAGATCGGCGTGAGCTTTCATCGCCGAATGCATTGCCTGAGCGCGCTCGAGGCCCGAGCCCACCGCGCGCAGCAGGTCGGCGCGCTTGACCGGTTTGGTCAGGAAGTCGACAGCACCGGCCTTGATTGCTTGCACGCTCATCGGAATATCGCCGTGCCCGGTAAGAAAGACGATGGCGAGCCCGGGCATGGCGGCGAGATGCTGCTGCAGCCGCAACCCATCGAGCCCCGGCATCGCGACGTCCAGCACCACGCACGCGGCGTCACCGTTCGAAACCTGGCGAAGAAAGTCATCACCGGAATCGAAGGCGCGGACGACGAAGCCCTCCGCCTCCAGCAGGCGGGTGAGCGCGCGCGTGAGCTCGGGCTCGTCGTCGACCAGGTAGACATTGCGCGAGGAACTCATTGTGCCCCCGTCACGATGGGCAGACTGAGATGGAACGTGGCGCCGCGATCGGCATTCGGCTCGGCCCAGAGTTTGCCAGCGTGCATGGAAATGATCGAGCGGCAGATCGCCAGGCCCAGGCCGAGCCCCTGTTCCTTGGTGGTAAAGAATGGGGCGAAGACACGTTCGGGTTCCGCCGGCAGTCCACAGCCTGCATCGTGGATCCGCAGACTGACCATGCCCGCCGCCGTGCCGGTCGCGATGCCGATCACGCGGTCACCAAACGCGTTCCCCGCCATCGCGTCGCAGGCATTGCCCACGATGTTGAGCAGCACCTGCTCGAGCGGTACGCGGTCCGCCAGCACCGGCGGCAAGTCGGCCGCGAGCGCCAGCTTTACCACCACGCCGCGGCGCACCAGATCGGCGCGCATGAATTGAACGACGTCGCGCACCACCTCGTTCAGCAGCAGCGGCTGCCGGTTCGGCTCGCCACGCTTCAGGAGATTGCGCAGGCGACGGATGACCTCGCCGGCGCGTTCGTCGGCAGCGACGATGTCGCCCAGGATCGCGCGAATTTCGGACAAGTCCGGTGGCGATCGTTCCAGCAACTGCTGCGCAGCTTCGGCGTTGCTCATGATGATCGCCAGCGGCTGGTTGAGTTCGTGCGCGAGCGCGCCCGACAGCTCGGTCACCGTCGCCACGCGCGCCAGGTGCTCGAGCTCCACCCGCTGCGAGGCGGTCTCATCCTCGGCACGCTTGCGATCGGTGATGTCGATGGTCACGCCCATAAGACCCATGCGCCCGGGCGCACCGCTGTCCTGCGTGCGGCCATGCGAAGCGTACCAGCGGACTGCGCCCCCGGCGTCGACCACCCGATACTCGATCGATGCCGGGGTATCGCCCCTTCCCGGCGCGCCTTCGGCGAACGCACGCACCCGGTCCTGGTCATCGGGATGGATCAAGCGCAGGACGTCATCCAGGCCATGCTCCCGATCGTGTGCCAGCGCGAACATGTCGAGCGCGCGCGGCGTGGCCCACAGTCGACCCGTCGTGTTGTCGATGCTCCACAGGCCCGCGTTCGCGGCATCGGCGGCCAGCGCCAGTTTCTGCTCGGATTCGCGCAATTCGCCGGTCTTCACATCGAGATCCGCGGCGAGCCGGGCGGAGCGAATCAGGTCTCGGCTCAGCTCGAAGCTCATCGCCACCACGATCGGGATGAACAGCAGCATCACGACGAGCGGGATGCGGGCAACCCCCCAGAACGACAACGCCGCGGTCATCGTTCCCACCGTGATGAACACCACGATGCTGCCACCGATGGTGATGGCACGCCGCCGTTCGCCCCGACGCCACAGATCGCGAACGGCATCGGCGACGAACAGGATGAGAAACAGCAGCGAAAGGTGCGCGAGTGCCATCCATGGATTGGGCACCCCCTGCGCGACCGCGAAGGGCTCGCCAAGAATCGTGACCGGCTCAACCGACACGATCTCGAGAAAAATGATGCCCGACGAAGAAAAGGCATTGACCACCAGGGCAACGGTGCGCAGCGCGATCGCGGTCCAGCCGAGCCACGGGCGGCCGGCATGCAGGTAGTGGCGAACGAACCACACGATCGCGACCAGCGCCGACCAGACCGGAAGCTGAAGATGCCAAATCCAGCGGCCGTACTCCGCCACGGTCGTGGCGCGAACTATCCGCAGTTCGGTGTAGCCCAACGCCGCCACGCTCACCGCGAGTACCGCAAAGGCGGCGTTGGCGACGGCGCGCCGGTTGCGGAACCAGACGTGCGCGTGCACCACCGCCAGAGTGAGGCAGGCCGTGGTGATGGTCAGCCAGAGGGCGAGGGGCCAGATCACGAGGGGCGTCGCTCCAGGACAAGGCATCGGCGCACGCGTAGTCGCGGCGCGGCGAGCCGGTTCCGGTCGCCGCATTGGAGCGTCACGTGAACCATACCCGCCTTCCTTCCCTGCGCAGTCGATTCCCTGGGCATCGGACTCGCCGCCCGCGACTGTCGAACGACAGCACGCGTATCATGGCGATGCGTTGCCCGGTCGCACTCACCCGGCTGACGGCGACCGACGTGGACTACACAGATTTGGTAGGCCGTGGCGGATTTGAACCGCCGACCAACGGATTAAAAGTCCGCTGCTCTACCAACTGAGCTAACGGCCCGCCGGGAAGAGGCGCGATTATAGCGTGGTCATCGCGTGCTGCGCGGCAAGCTAATGCGACTTGCCGGTGATGAACGGCGGCAACTGCGAGAACTCGATGCCCTCTTCGGTCAACGCTGCGGCTTCCTCGCGCGACGCCTGGCCGCGGATCGAGCGCTTCTGCGCTTCGTCGTAGTGGATCCTGCGCGCCTCCTCCGGGAAGCGCTCGCCGACGTCCTCGGTGTTGCGCACGATCTCGCGCAGCTTGGCCACGAGATCGGCCGGAAAGCCGGCGATCGTTTCCTGTGGCGTGTCATCGGCAGGCGGCGGATCGGTGGTGGCGGTGCCCTTTCGCACGTGGACGCGTGCCGACGGCAGCCGTTCGACACGGGCATCGTCGCAGATCGGACAGCGGACCAGGTGCAGGTCGTGCTGCCGCACGAATTCTTCGCCTGAGGCAAACCAGCCCTCGAAGGAATGGCCATGCGCGCAGCGGAGATCGAAAACGATCATGACGATTAAACGCAGAGGCCGCGGGAATCGCCTACGCGATCCGCTCCATGCGCCACATCTGGTAGCGCAGCGCGGCGACGCTGCCGGCGATGATCGATGCGAGCGCGATGAACGAGCCGACCGCCAGCGTCGAGACGCCGGTCAGCCCCTGGCCGATCGTACAGCCCAACGCGGTGACGCCGCCGGCGCCCATCAGGATGCCGCCGACCATGTGGTTGGCGACGTCCTCGACGGAGCCGAAGCCTTCCCAGCGGAACGTGCGCGACGCCAGCGCGTAGGCCGCCGAACCGGCCAGCATGCCGAGCACGGCGGCAATTCCAAAAGTCACGATGCGCGACTGATCGCTCCAGAACATCAGCAGTTCCAGCGTGTAGGCGACAGGCGCGACGAAACTGAAGGATTCCAGGCGGTTGGAATTGGTCGCGAAGAATTTTTCTTCCAGTGTGGCCGGATCTTCCGCAAGGTAGCCGAGATGGCCGGTGACGTACCAGCCGCCGACGACCACCAGGCCGATGACGACGCCGCCGCCGATCAGGGTCGGCGATGCGCGGAAGTCGCGATCCTTGAAAACGAAAACTGCAAGCGCCAGCGCAGCCACGACGGGCACCCAGATCCTGGCCGCGGCCCCCAATCCTGCGGCGCCGACGATCGCCGGCAGGTCGGAAGTCGTGAGCCCCATCGCGCCAAAATCGATACGCCACGGATCGAGCGCCGCGTTGCGCCACACCGCGAACAGGCCCTTCAGCGTCATGTACGCGGCGATGCCCATCATCACCAGCACCATCAGCGACTTCAGGTTTCCGGCACCGGCGCGGATCAGGCTCTTGCTGCCGCAGCCGGAGGCGAGCGTCATGCCGAAGCCGAAGAGGAAACCGCCGACAATGGCGGACAGCCACGCGACCCTGGCGCCGGTGTAGATCGACTTCGACAGGTCGACCAGGCCGGTGAGCGACAAGATCGCGCTACCGGCAATGGCAACAGCGATAGCGAGCACCCACATACGCATCCGCTTCCAATCGCCGAAATTCACGATGTCGGCAACCGCACCCATGGTGCAGAAGTTGACCCGATTGGCGACCGCGCCGAAGACGAAGGCAAGCGCGAAGGCGCCGCCGGCGACCAGCAACGGGAGATTGGCGGAAGGGGCAGCGTCCATCGCCCGGGATTATGGCATCCCTTCCTGCCGCCTCTACCGCGATTTCAACCCCTTTGCCCAGTCGTCTGCGTTGAATCAAGGCAAGACGGTCCGAGGGCGGGCCGCTTTCACGACAAGAGGACACGATCATGAACAATGCGTTTTCGACGTTTCGGCGCGCGCTGGCAGCAGCGCTCGTCGGCGCGGGCCTGCTGGCCGGCGCGGCACCCGCGCAGGCTTCGGCCTATCCGACCGCGTATGTGAAGAGCAACCTGGTGCAGGTCGACGTCTACGATCGCGTCGACCGCACGGCGCTGCCGGTCTTCGCCAAGGACGGCCGGCACTACATCGTCGGCGTTCCCGGCCATGAGTACGCGGTGCGCATCCGCAACTGCACCGGCGCGCGCATCCTGGTCGTCACCAGCGTCGACGGCGTCAACGTGATCTCCGGCGACACCGCGTCGCCAGCGCAGTCGGGCTACGTGCTCGAGCCCTGGGGGTCGGTGGAGATCTCCGGCTGGCGCAAGAGCCTCGAGCGCACCGCGGCGTTCTACTTCACCGACCTGGGTGACTCCTACGCCGCGCGCACCGGTCGACCGCAAAACGTCGGCGTCATCGGCGTCGCAGTGTTCCAGGAGAAGGAGAAGCGCCTGTCGTACCGCGAGCGCGATTGGCGCGGCCGGCTGGGGGCGACGGAATCGGGTGCCGATGTTCCTGCCCGCAAGAACGAGCAGGCACGCGCTAACGCACAGGCGATGCCGTTGACGGCGCCATCGGCTGCCGCGGCACCCAGCGAATCGGTTGCGCGCGACGAAGCAGCAAGCAAAGAGAACAAGGACCAGGCAAAGACCCTCGGCAAGCTCGGCACCGGCCACGGTCGCAGCGAGGATTCGCGCGTGTCGGTGACGCAATTCGAACGCGCGACCAGCCAACCGGCCGAGTCTCTGGCGGTCCAGTACGATCGCCGGGAGAACCTGATTGCAATGGGCGTGCTGCCGCACCCGACTCCGTACTACGCACGCCGCGAGCCGAATCCGTTTCCCGGCACGCTGCGCTTCGCGCCCGATCCCGGACGCTGACGTAGCGCTCGGCGGGAACCTGGTCCCGCCGGCGTCATCGCGATGCACGCCCGGCGTTGTAACGCGCCGGGCGTGCTTGCATACTTGGCGGGCCATGGAAGGCTCACCCGCTCCGGCCGACTCCGACGAGTCGCTGATGCTTGCCTACGGCGCCGGCCGCGCCGCCGCTTTCGACGTCCTCTACGCGCGGCACAAGGGCGGCGTCTACCGCTACCTGCTCCGGCATTGTCGCAATGCCGGCATCGCCGACGAACTGTTCCAGGATGTGTGGATGAATGCGATTCGCGTCCGTGCGAGCTACGTGCCGACAGCCAGGTTCACGACCTGGCTGTACACGCTGGCGCACAATCGCCTGGTCGACCACTGGCGAGCGAGTGGGCAAGCGAGGCTCGTTTCGATCGACGACGACAACGACCGAGAGGCGTGCGACGCCATCATCGCACTGCCGGGCAAAGCCGCCGACGAGCCAGAAGCGCGCGCGCAAACGCGCGAACTCGGCGCGCAGTTGCAGCAGGCGCTGCAGGCGCTGCCGAGTGAGCAGCGTGATGCGTTCCTGCTGCAATACGAAGGCGGTCTTTCGCTTGCCGAGATTGCGCAGTTGACCGGCGTCGGTGTCGAAACGGCCAAGAGCCGACTGCGTTACGCGAATGCGAAGCTGCGCGACGCGCTGCGCCCGCTGCGCGAGGAGTGGTCATGACACCCACACCTGAGCCGCCCGACCGCGACCCCATGCTCGCAGATGCCTGGCGCGCGTATTCGCGCGAATCGCCGCCGGAGGCTCTCGACCGGCGGATCCTGGCTGCCGCGCATCGCGCCGCCGGCAGCGGTCCCCGGTCGGCGGCGAAGGCGACGGGGGCAACTGCGGCGACGCGCCCGCAGCGCTGGTGGATGCCGCTCGCCGCCGCCGCGACCATCGGCGTGATCGCCGTCGGCGTGCTGCAGTCGCTGCCGGACGACCATGACCTGTTGAGCGTTACCGAGCCGGCGGCACCCGAGTCCGCCGACGTACGCGAGCAGGCGGTCGCGCCGACCGGCCAGAAGGATGCCGCGAGCGCAGTGTCGGGGCGTGACGCGGCACCTGCGGCCGAAGTCGCGAGCGCGATGAAGAAACCACGTGCCGAGGTCCAGTCGGCGGAGAAGACGGGTAGCGGCAACGAAACTGCCATGGCGCAGGAGTCGAAGCGCAGCGCTGAAGGTGTGGCGCAGCAGCGAAGGCCGCAAGCGCCCCAGCCGGCATCGGTGCCGAAACTCCCGTCGCTGCCACCGCCACCGCCGCTGGAGCGGGAGTCGGCGGTCGGCAGCGGCAAGCTCGATGCCGCGCGTACGCAGGCGCCGGTGCCTTTTCCGGCCGCCGCTGCGCCGCGCAGCGCGCCTTCCGCGAGCCAGGAATCCGACGCACGGATGAGCGCGCGCAACGATGCATCCGTCGAGCGGCAACAGCACGCTGCCGCGCCAAAACTCGAATCCAGGGAACGCCGCGACGATTCCCGCGCAGGCGCCGGCGACGCAGTGACGTCGCTTACCCAGAAATCCGCATTGGCCGACGAACTGCGCGCCAAGGCGCGCGATCCCGACGCGTGGATCGCCCGCATCCGCAAGCTGCGCGATGAAGGCGATACGGCGCAGGCGCTGCGCGAAGTGCGCGACTTCCGCAGCGTGGTTCCGGACGCCGAGCGCCGGCTGCCCGGCGACCTGCGCGAATGGGCGGACGCGCGCCAGCAGTAGCGGTCCTGTACGAATTCCCCGGGTGCGGCGCATGACATCCGCACATCCGGCGGGAGCGACGGAGTTTTCCGGTATTCGTTTCAGGCGACGAGCGAACGCAGAAGTTTGCCGATCGGCGCCGGCAGCGCGATGGCGTCGACGTCGGACGGCGCCAGCCACCGGATGCCGGATGTTTCGGCACGCAGCGGCCAGCGCCGGACGGCGAGCCGCTGCGGATGTATCGTCAAAGCGAAGTGCGTGAAGCGATGCACGATCGGCAGCAGCGACTCGCGCAATTCGATCTGCGCACCGAAGCGCGCACGCACGGCGGTCGCCGCGTTCTCGCCGGTCGTGCACTCGGGCAGGCTCCACAATCCACCCCATACCCCCAGCAGCGGCCGCCTCTCGACCAGGAACTCACCGCGACGCTCGATCAGCAGCACGCGCAACGCGCGCTGCGGCAGCGTTTTTTTCGGACGCGGCGACGGCAGCGACGACACCCGCGACGTCGACAGTGCAATGCAGTCGGCGGCCACCGGACAAGCGTCGCAGCGTGGCTGTGCGCGTGTGCAGACAATGGACCCGAGATCCATCAGCCCCTGCGTGTAGGCCTCGATGTCGCGTGCCGGGCGCAGTTTGTACGCGATGTCCCACAGCCTCGCCTCGACCTTCGGCGCGCCCGGCCAGCCGTCGACGCCGCGATGTCGCGCCAGCACGCGCTTCACGTTGCCGTCGAGGATCGCCTCGCGGGCGCCGAAGGCGAAGACGGCGATTGCCGCGGCGGTCGAGCGGCCGATACCCGGCAGCGTGGCAAGCGTTGCCGTGTCGTGCGGAAAGCGTCCACCGTGCCTGGCGACGAGCGTCTGCGCGGTGCGATGCAGGTGGTGCGCGCGCCGGTAGTAGCCCAGCCCGCTCCAGTGCGCGAGTACGGTATCGATCGGCGCCCGGGCGAGCGACAGCACGTCGGGAAACGAGGTGACGAAGCGCAGGTAGTAAGGAAGCACCGTCGCGACCTGCGTCTGCTGCAGCATGATCTCGGACAGCCACACGCGGTATGGGTCGCGCGTGCTCTGCCAGGGGAGGCCGTGCCGGCCATGCCTCCGCTGCCAGGAGATGATGCGGGACGCGAACGCGCGCGCCACGGCCTTTTCGTTTGCCGCTTTCGGCCGTTCGACGGACGTCAGCGTATTCCGAGCCGCTGCTTGGCCTTGGCCGCGGACTCCGAGTGCGGGTACTTGCCGATCAGTTCCTCGAGCGTGCGGCGGGAGGCGGCGTTGTCGCCGAGTTCCGATTGCGCCGACGCGATGTTGAGCAGCGCGTCCGGCACTTTGACGCTCTCCGGCCAGAGTTGGATCAGCTGCCGCTGCGCGGCGACCGCACCGCGATAGTCCTTGCGCGCGAACTGCGCATTGCCCACCCAGTATTGCGCCGACGAGGCGAGCACGCTCCGTGGATAGGTCTTCACGAACGACTGGAAGCCGGTGATCGATGCCGCATAGTCGCCGCGCTTGAACTGATCGAGCGCCGCATCGTAGGCGCGCTGTTCGGTCGCCGCCGGAGTCGCCGCCGCGCCGCCGTCGGCGGGGGCATTGGCGACGACACTGGGCACGCCCGCCACGGCCGGGTCGGGCGGGGTCGACGCGGTGGTTCCGGGCGAAGCTTCGAGCTTGCGAATCCGCGAATCGAGATCGACGTAGAGGTCGCGCTGGCGCTTTTGCGCCTCTGATAATTCGTAGTTCAGCACCTCGATCTGGCCACGCATGCGTGCAACCTCGGCCTTGATGGTCTCGACTTCCCGGAACAGGTCGAGGCCCTGATTCTTCATTTGCTGTTCGAGTGCGGCGAGCCGCGTATCGAGACTGCGCTGCAGTTCGTCGAGCCGCGTATTGGTCTGCACTATGCGCTTGCGCGCTTCCTCGTCATCGAACAGCGCCGCGTGCGCGCCGTGCGCAAACGCGGCCAGCATCACGGCGACGACCACCGTGCGCGGCGCCTGCTTGACCGACCACACGGTGAATTACTCGCCGACGTAGACGATGTCGACGCGCCGGTTCTCAGCCCACGCCGCTTCGTCGTGGCCTGGGTTCTTCGACTTCTCCTCGCCGAAGCTCACCGTTTCGACGATCGTCTCCCGAACGCCGAGTAGCGTCATCATTCTTTTCACCGCATCGGCGCGTTTCTGGCCGAGTGCGATGTTGTATTCACGCGAGCCGCGCTCGTCGGCGTGGCCTTGCAGCGTGACTTTGGCCGCCGGATTGGCGACCAGGTATTTCGCATGCGCCTCGATGATCGACTTGTATTGCGGGTCAACGACGAAACTGTCGAAATCGAAGTAGACGCTGCGCTTGTACAGGATGTTGCTCGGGTCCTTGCGCGGATCGGTGCCGGACCCGGTGGCACCGGAGACTCCCGCCGTGTTCGTGCCCGTGGTCGAAGCGCCGGTCGACGGCGTCGTCGCCGGCGTGGCCATCGCGGACTTGTCCTCGACCGGCGCCTCGGTCGGCGTCGTCGAGCAGCCGGCTAGGACCATCAATGCCATGGCCGCGAATAGGATGTTTTTCATGGAGCCTCCTGTTGGGGAAATGGCGCGAACGCCGACGCTAATCGGGCGCGATGAAACAACTTCGGAGGTCAAGCCGCGCGGCGGTGATGCGTGCGCGGCAAACGCGCTAGCGTGCATACGGACCCCACGCCGGTTCGCGTACATCGGAGCCGGTCCCGATCAGACGTTGCTTGACACGGCCGTCGCTCGAGACCGCGGCCAATATACCACGCCCTCCGACCTCGTTTGCGTAGAGAATCAGCTTGCCGTTCGGTGCGAGGCTGGGCGATTCGTCGCCAGGACCGCTGGTCAGCACCTGCACCTGGCGCGTTGCGAAATCCTGCGTCGCGATCTGGAAACGACCACCGTCTCGACGCACGAAAACGAAACCCTTGCCGTCCGGATAAGGCCGCGCCGACACGTTGTAGCTGCCGTCGAAGGTGAGCCGCTCGACCGCGCCGCTGCCCAGCGTCAGCCTGTAGATTTGCGGACTGCCGCCGCGATCGGAGGTGAACAGGATCGACTGGCCGTCGGGTGTGAAATAGGCTTCGGTGTCGATCGCGCTCGAACTCATCACCCGCTGCGCGTTGCCACCGTCGGCGTTCATCACGTAGAGCTGCGAGCCGCCATCCTTGGTCAGCGTGACCGCGAGCCGGCGCCCATCCGGCGACCACGCCGGCGAACTGTTGCTGCCGCGAAAGTTGGCCACCGCCTGCCGCGAACCGGTCGCGAGGTTCTGCACGTAGACGACCGGCTTCTTCGCCTCCAGCGACACGTAGGCGATGCGGGTGCCGTCCGGCGACCAGCGCGGCGATAGCAGCGGCTCGTTGGAGGTGACGATGGTCTGCGGATCGCTGCCGTCGGCATCAGCGACCAGCAATTGATACCGCGGGCCCGACTTGGTGATGTACGCGATGCGCGTGGAGAACACACCTGGGTCACCGGTCAGCTTCTCGTAGATCACGTCGGCGATCTTGTGCGCCGTTGCTCGGAACTGCGCCGGCTTCACCGTATAGTTCATCGTCGTCAGCGTGCTGCTCTTGACGACGTCGACCAGCGCGACGCGTACGTCCACCCGTCCATCCGGCAGCGGCTGCATCGACCCGACCACCACGGCGTCGGCGCCGCGCGCACGCCAGACGTCGGATTTGACATCGTCTGCGCGCACCGGACGCGGATTGACGTTGTCGGAGCCGATCAGGCGAAACATCCCCGAGCGCGCAAGATCCGCTGCGACGATGCCCGAGATGCCGAGCGGGAAGACCGACTCGCCGCCGAAGGGAACGATCGAAATCGGGATCGCCGTACCGGCGCCGCCGACAATTTCGATGGTCAACTGCGCGCGCGCGGCGGCGAAGGGTAGGAGGGTAAGCGCGAGGACGGCGGCGACGAAGCGGAGCGTACGGTGCATACCTGACTTTGTTGGAGTGGCCGAATCGGGGCGCTCACGCGTTGTCGGTAGACTCCGCGCATACCGCAGCGACCCGCCGATTATAACGAAGCCTTCGCGCCAAACGGGTTGACCACGCCCTGGCGCGTGAGTTCCACGGGGTCATTCAATGCGCTCCCACGGACGTCTCGACCCCGAAGGCGCCGGTGATCCGGTTCGCGACTCGCCGCGCCTCCTCGCGGTCCGCATAGGGGCCGAGATAGACCCGGTAGAGCCCGTTGGCCTGGCGAACCTTCGGCTCCACCTGCGCGGCGGCGAGCTGCGCCTGCACGCGCGCGAGGAAGGTCTGCGCATTGACGTAGTTCTGGAAGGCGCCCAGCTGCACGGCGAAGCCACCGGCACTGTCGTGACGCAGCGACGAGGACGCCGCCGGCACGACCTCGGCGACCGCGGGTGCCGCGGTCGCTACCGGGGGCAGCGACGGCGCCGCGGCAAGGACCGGACTCTCCCCTGGGATGATCGACTCCACCATCACCTCGCCGCTGCCCTTGCCGGCGATGCCCACCTTGTATGCCGCCGCGTACGACAGGTCGATGACTCGCCCGTGCAGGAAAGGGCCACGGTCGTTGACCCGCACGACAACGCTCTTGCCGGTGGCGACGTTGGTCACGCGCGCGTACGACGGCAAGGGCAGCGTCGGATGTGCCGCCGTCATCGCGTACATGTCGTAGATCTCGCCGATCGCCGTCTTCTGGCCGTGGAACTTGCGCCCGTACCACGAAGCGATTCCAGCTTCCCGATAGTTGCGAAGCGACGTCGCCGGTACGTAGTCCTGCCCCATCACCGTGTACGGCCGGTTCGCGAAGCGATTCAGCGGCTCGAGACGCGGCATCGCATCCGGAATCTGGTCGAGGTTGGACGGCGGCGACTCGCCCGGGCCGTCGTCCTTGTAGTACTTGGCCGAAGTCGACGGCGGTTGCGTGGGCTTTGGCGGCGTCGTGCCGCAACCGGTGAAGAGCCATGCGCAGGCCACGAAGGCCGCGAGTTGCCAATAGAGACGGGGACAGGGCATGCTGGAGCGACAATCTATCACCGCTGTCGCATTCGCGACACCATGGCCACCTATCTATTCGCGTGGAATCCTGCACTGTGGGCGTGGCCGGAGCTACCCGCCGACATCCGCCGCGTCGCACGCCGCGGCCACGCCGACATCGAATGGAGCGCCGGTCGCACGCGCGCGATCGAGCCCGGCAGTCGGGCGTTTCTCGTGCGCGTTGGCGTCGCGCCCAAAGGCATCTTCGGAGTTGGTCACTCGCTGACCGAACCCTGGCCCGCGCCACATTGGCGGCCGGAAAAGGCCGCAGCAGGCGCGGTCACACAGTATGTGAATTTGCGAATCGAGTCGCTGCATCGGCTGCCGCCGGTCACCTACGACGACCTGGCACTGCCGCCTTTTGCGCGCTTCCGATGGGGCGTGCGCGCCTCCGGCGTGCACGTGCCCTCCGCGCTGGCCGACGCACTCGAGAACCTGTGGGAGGCGCGGCTGGTTGCGGTCAAAGACGGTCGAGTGGACTCACCACGCCGCGGCCGCCGCGGTTGAGCACGTGCGTGTAGATCATCGTCGTGCTCACCTTCGAGTGCCCGAGCAGCTCCTGCACCGTGCGGATGTCGTAGCCCGACTCGAGCAGGTGGGTGGCGAACGAATGCCGCAAGGTGTGCGGTGTGGCCGGCTTGCGAAGTCCCGCGTCGCGCACCGCCTGCCGCATCGCGCGCTGGAACGCCTGGTCGCCCAAATGGTGACGACAGACGGTGCCGCTGCGCGGATCGACCGAGCGGAAGGGCGCAGGAAAGACGTACTGCCACCCCTCGTCCGTCGCAGCGTTCGGATACTTGCGCACGAGCGCGTGCGGCAGCCAGACGTGGCCGTGGCCCGCGGCGACGTCCCTCGCGTGCGTGGTGAGCGCGGCGTCGATCTGCGCCCGCAACGGATGCCGGATTCCGTCCGGAAGCATCGAAATGCGGTCCTTCTGACCCTTGCCGTCGCGGATCAGGATCGCGCGCCGCGAGAACTCGACGTCCTTCACCCGCAGCCGCAGGCCTTCCATGATGCGCATACCCGTGCCGTACAGCAGGCGCCCGATCAATGCGTGCGTCCCCTCTAGCCTCGCCAGCACCCTTGCCACCTCGTCCTGGCTGAGCACGACAGGCAGGCGCGCAGGCACCCTGGCCTGCTCGACTCGATCGAGCCACGGCAGCTCGATTGCGAGCACCTCACGGTAGAGGAACAGCAGGGCGCTCTTGGCTTGGTTCTGTGTGCTGGCCGCGACGTTGCGCACTACGGCCAGGTGCGTCAGGAACGCCTCGATCTCCCCTGCACCCATCTGCGCCGGATGCCGCTTGCCGTGAAAGTAGATGAAGCGTTTAATCCAGTCCAGATACGCCTGCTCCGTTCGCAGGCTGTAGTGCTTCAGACGGATCTTGAGCCGGACCTGTTCGAGCAACCGGACGGGGGGTGGCTCGGATGGATCGGACATGAGGTTGGCTGTTTAGGTGCTGTATTGGCGGGTGAGGTGTTTGATGTTGAGGGCGGTTTTCGTAGACTTCTACTGGCTGTTTGGATGATTTACGGAATGTTTTCCGTCAGTGTTCGGTTCTCAATTTTTCGTTAGGCGTCAGGTCGGTACGCGTCGATGTCTTGCTTGCATGCTTCGTTGCCACCTCGTGCCATGCGTCCATTGGCCAGCAGCGGTGGTGATGACTGCGTCGTCATGCACCTGTCGGCACCTAT
>JADYZP010000031.1 GCA_020853025.1 Burkholderiales bacterium | reverse complement strand
AGCTCGCCCGATCGCTCGGGCTGATAGGTGATTTCCTCGATGCGCACCCGCTGCACTCCGCCTCCCGGCTTGGGCCACTCGATCTCGTCGCCGATGGACAAGCCGAGCAGCGCGCTGCCTACCGGTGCCAATATCGAAATGGTCCCGCCACCGGCATCGGTGTCCTTGGGATAGACCAGCGTCAGGTGGAACTCCTTCGACGTCGACTCGACCCTGAAGCGGACGGTCGAGTTCATCGTCACGACCGTCGGCGGCACGTCCTCCGGGTCCACGATGTCCGCGCGCGCAAGCTCCGCTTCCAGATCGTCCCGGCCCGGGAACGCGTTGTGCGGCAATGACCGCAGGAGCGCCTCCAGCCGTTCCAGGTCGAGCGATGAGATGACAATCCTCGGTTTCATGATCCGCCTTCCTTCTCAGCCGCATTCGCAAGGATACGGCAGTTCGCCGGCGGACAAGGAAAGTTCCTTTATTGGCAGCGTGTTAGCGCATCTGCCTTGAGCGGCGTTCAGGCATTCCGCCGCCTCGGGCTCGTCGATCCGTCAGCGATCGGTCAGCCATCGGCGGCCACACTGTGCCCGAACGTCACCAAGGAGATCGAAATGAAAGCGAATCTCACGCTGAAGCACTTGCGGACCGTTGCTGCACTCGCTGCGTTGCTCGGCAGCGTCAACGGCCTCGCCGCCGACCCCGTGCGCGAGAGCTTCGATCGGATGCTTTCTCATCAACCCGGACCGGTGGGGCAAGCTACCGGCGCCGACCGCGACGCGGATCCGCTGACCCACGCCATGGTGCTTGCGCAGCGTGACCGCGTTCGGCGCCCACCCCTGGCGGACCCGGTAGCGGAAAGCTTTGCGCGGATGCTCGCGCATGCTCCGAGCGCCGCTGCACCACTGGCACCGTCGAGCCCGGGACCCGATCCGCTCATCGCCGCGATGGTCGTGCCGCTGCGCCAGAGTCTTTCGGACAGTGCACGGGCAACGCAGTTTGCCATAGCCCGCGGCGACCGCTGACGTCGGTCGGCCGGGTGCGGCAGCGATGTCCATGCGGTCTCCTGTAGCCGCGTGCTGGGCGGGCTATCGCGACAGCCACCAGCAGGCAAAGCCGTAGACCAGTGCGTTCCAGACCAATATGCCGATACCCGCGACCAGCTCCAGCCGCCGCGGCATGCCGCCCGGATAGACGACCGCACCGATGTAGTGCTGGATAAATCCGCCTTCGTATCCCTGGCCGGTCGCCGCGGCTCGGAAGCGGTTTTCCAGCGGGGTGAGCGGACATGTCCAGCCGGCGAGGTTGACCGCCGAAGACCAGATCACGACCGGCAGGTGATACCAGGGCCAGCGTGAGCTGACCAGGATCCCGAAGCCGCCGAACACGGCGAACAGGACCACGGCGAGGTGGACTAGCAGGACGAGGTTTGCGGCAAGCCGATGGATCACGGCGCAATCCTTCGTGGGCGCAACGGGTAACGGTTCCATGTCGATCCGACCAAGCGCCCCTCGAAAACGACAGTAACAACCGCGACAGGCCTAGCCGTCTTGTGTCATCCCGAGGCGCATGCGCCGAGGGATCTGCTTGTACGAACTACGGATCCCTCGCTTCGCTCGGGATGACACGGGGCTAGCTACTAAGCTAGCGATTGGCCATCGACTCACGATAGACCCTGGCATATTGCTGCGCCGAATGCTGCCAGCTCACGTCGGTGGCCATCGCCCGCGCCTGCAGCCGCCGCCAACGCGCCGGGTCCTGCCACAAGGAAAGTGTACGGCGGATCGCGAACGCGAACTGCTCGCCGGTGACCGGGAAGAACTGCACGCCGGTCGCAACCCCCGAGGCAACCGCCGCATCGTTGGCGTCGACGACCGTGTCCGCCAGGCCGCCCACGTGGGCGACGACCGGCAGCGCGCCGTAGCGCAGCGCGCACATCTGCGTGAGCCCGCAGGGCTCGAAGCGCGACGGCACGACGATCGCGTCGGCGCCCCCTTGGATCAGATGCGCGAGCCCTTCGTCGTAGCCCACGTGCATCGCGACGCGCCCGGGATGGCGGCGTGCGGCGTCCACGAACGCGGCCTCGAGCCCCGCGTCGCCGCTGCCGAGCACGGCGAGCTGTGCGCCGCCGTCCATCAGCTCCGCCAACTCCGCCAGCACGAGATCCATGCCCTTCTGCCAGGTCAGCCGGCTCACCACGCCGAACAGCGGCGCCTCCGGTGTCGCGTCGAGTCCCATGCGCGCACGCAGCGCCACCCGGTTGGCGACGCGCGCGGCACGGTGACCGGCCTCGAAGCGCGCCGCGAGATGGCGGTCGGTGGCAGGGTTCCACACCGCGTCGTCGATGCCGTTCAGGATGCCGGACAGAACGCTCGCGCGATGGCGCAAGAGGCCGTCCAGTCCCATGCCGCCTTCCGGCGTACTGATCTCCGCCGCGTACGTCGGCGACACGGTGGTGATGCGGTCGGCAAGCGCAAGCCCCGCCTTCAGGTAGCCGATCGCGCCGTAGTACTCGACGCCGTCGATCCCCCACGCGTGCCAGGGCAACCCGATCGTGTCGAGCGTGAGGCCGTCGAAGCGCCCCTGGAACGCGAGGTTGTGCACGGTGATCACCGTCGCGGGGCGCGGACCGCCGTCGTAGTGCAGGTAGGCCGGCACCAGGCCCGTCTGCCAGTCGTGCGCATGCACGACGTCGGGAACGAACTCGGCGACGATTCCCTTGCCCACGTCCGCCGCGGCGCGCGAGAACGCGGCGAAGCGCAACGCATTGTCGGCGTGATCGTAGGGGCCGCCCGTGCGCGCAAAAAGGTGTGGCGCGTCGAGCGCGAAGAGGTCGAGGCCGCCCGCCTGGCCGGCCAGCAGGCGCGCCGGCCCGCCGAACAACGAGTCGTACACGTGGACCGCCGATGCGCTCGCCAGCGCGGCCATCACCGCGGGGTACCCCGGCAACATCGTGCGCACGACCACGCCTTCGCGCAGCAGCGCGGCCGGCAGCGCGCCCACCACGTCGCCCAGTCCGCCCGTTTTCGCCAGCGGAAACGCCTCGGAGGCGACCGAAAGAACGCGCAGCGTTTTGGCCACTACATGCCCGACGCGGAATCCCGGCGAAGGCACGCCAGCGTGCACGACGCTCGTCGTTGCGTCGTTCTATCGGCGCGCGCCGACGGGCCGCCCCTAGGCGCGCGCGTGACACCTCCCCGATGCAAAAGGCGCGACGCCGTCTTGTCGACAGCCAGCGACACGGCGGACGCCTTTTGCATCGGCTGCTACCCGAGTCGATCTAGCATCGACTGGGTGACGAGGCAGATGCCGCGCTCGGTGCGGCGGAAGCGAGCCGCGTCGAGCGCAGGGTCCTCGCCTACCACCAGGCCGGGCGGGATACGCACGCCGGCGTCGACGATGACGTTGGACAACCGCGCGTGCCGGGCCACGTCGACGTACGGCAGCAGCACGCCGTGGTCGACATTGCTCCACGAATGAACGTGCACGTGCTCGCATAAAAGCGAGTTGTGCAGCACGGCGCCGGACACGATGCAGCCGCCGGAAACGAGCGAGCTCACGCCCATGCCGCGGCGCCCGTCGACGTCGTGCACGAACTTGGCGGGGGGCGTGATGCCGGAATACGTCCAGATCGGCCACTCGCTGTCGTACAGGTCGAGCTCCGGCACCACGTCGGTGAGGTCGATGTTGGCCGCGAAGTAGGCGTCGAGCGTTCCCACGTCGCGCCAGTACGTCTCCGTTTCATCCGGCGAGCGTACGCACGAGCGGTCGAAGCGGTGGGCGACCGCCTTCGCGTTTTTCACCATCCACGGGATGATGTCGCGGCCGAAGTCGTGCGACGACGCCGCGTCCTGCGCATCGCGCCGGAGTTGGTCATGCAGGAATTCGCGCCGGAACACGTAGATGCCCATGCTCGCCAGCACCCGGCCCGGCTTGTCGGGAAGCTCGGGCGGGTGCGCGGGCTTCTCGACGAACGCCATGATCCGGTCCTGGGCGTCGACCTGCATCACGCCGAGACTCGTGGCGTCCGCGGCGGCCACCTCGATGCAGCCCACGGTCACGTCGGCGCTGTCGTTGGCGTGCTGCACGAGCATGAGCTCGTAGTCCATCTTGTAGACGTGATCGCCGGCAAGCACCACGACGTACTCGGGTGCGTAGGCATCGACGATGTCGATGTTCTGGAACACGGCGTCGGCGGTGCCCATGTACCACTGGTTCTCCTGCACCCGCTGCGAAGCGGGCAGGATGTCGAAGCTCTCGTTGCGCATCGGCTGCAGGAAAGTCCAGCCGCGCTGCAGGTGACGGATCAGGCTGTGCGCCTTGTACTGGGTCGCGACCGCGATGCGGCGGATGCCGGAGTTGAGCGCATTGGACAGCGCGAAATCGATGATGCGCGTCTTGCCGCCGAAGTACACCGCCGGCTTGGCGCGGTTCTCGGTGAGCTCCATGAGGCGGGTGCCGCGCCCCCCGGCCAGGACATACGCCATTGCCGAGCGTGCGAGGGGTGCTGCGTAGGTAGTGCGGTCGACCGGCATCAGCGCCTCCCGTTGGGGGCGAGCTTCCAGACCTCGCCCGCGTAGTCCCGGATGGTGCGGTCCGAGGAGAAGTAGCCCACGCTCGCGGTGTTCTCGATCGCCGAGCGCCACCAGGCGTCCGGGTCGCGCCAGCGCGCGTCCACGCGCTGCTGCGCTTGCGCGTAGCTGTCGAAGTCGGCGTTGACCATGAAGTAGTCGCGTTGGCGCAGCGCATCCGCCGTGGCCGCGAAGCGCGTCGGATCGTCGGGCGAGAAGCTCCCGTTGGCGAGCGCGTCGACCACCGACGCGAGCACCGGCGACGCCGCGATCGCCGCTTCGCT
>JADYZP010000030.1 GCA_020853025.1 Burkholderiales bacterium | reverse complement strand
TCTCCCAATTGAATAGTAATGCGGCGGGGATGCGCGGCGCCACGATCAGGCTTTACGCTTCAGCCGTTCGACCTCGGCGTGGAAGGCCGGGGACAGTTCGTTAATCAGGGTTTCGATGTCACGCACCTGATTGTTGAATCGTCAGTACCGCGATGCCTTGCGGCACGAGGTCGTAGATCACGAAGTGCTGCCGCGCCGGAACCATCAGAAACGGAGCCGAGCGGTGCTGCCGCAGGCGGCCCTTCTCCGGGTTGGCTGCGGCGTCGCACATGGCCGCGTACAGGTCGGCGAGGTAGCGGTCGGCAACGTCGTCGCCCCATTCGCGGCGTGACCGCGTGTGGATGCGACGCAAATCCAGCGCAGCATTCCGGGTCAGGACGAACGTCGCGGGCGATGGGCTGTCATTACCAGCCATCGGCTTCCTTGCGGTCGACGACCGCCATGTCGGCCTTGAAGTTGCCGCTCGACCCAAAGACGCGACCCGCAGCCAGGTCGCGGTAACCGGCGAGGATGGCGTCCTGCACGAACTGGCCATCGCGCCGCTCCATGTCGCGGCGAATCAGGTCGCGCACGTACTCGCTGGGTGTTTCGTAAAGACCTGCCTCGCTAACCATTCGATCCACGAATTCGGCCAAGGGCCGGGACAGGCGAGCGTTGATGCGTTCGGACATGAGAATCTCCCGGATCGACTTGATGGAAGCATTGTCGCACATGTGATGATCTCTGTCGCAACAGTTGCCACACCAGTTGGCAAGTCCGGATTCTGAAAGGGTGGCCCAGCGTTTCGGCAGGTCGCACACCCGCCAGCGTTGATCGCCAAAACCACGCGCCATGCGGAGATTTCGGCCAAGAAAAAGGGCCCGGAGACTATCCGAGCCCTTGTGTATGGTGGAGGTGGCGAGAATCGAACTCGCGTCCGAAGACGATCCACAGTCAGGACTACATGCTTAGTCGCGTCATTGTGCTCTCGCCCGCGCGCCGTTGACGGACAGACAACGAACGGGCCAGCCGCCTTGCTTTAACGCCTCGCCCAAGCGGCACGGGCGGACGCGATCGCTCGCAATGTCCTTGCCGTGATTACGCCGTTGCCGGCTTGGTCACCCGGGCTGAGCGCCGCCCGGTGCAAGGTCCGGCGGGATTAAGCCGCCAGAGCGTAGTTTTCGTCGTTCGCAGTTAAATTTGCGAGTGTCAGGGATTTACGAGGACCAACACCTCGGCATGCCCCAAGCTGCTTCACTGCCCCCGTCGAGACCAGTTCACCCCCGGGACGTGTAGTGTAGCAAACGCCACGTATGGCCGCGGGCTGCGCTTTCAAGGGGATAGTGCGCGGCGTTCCGATGTTACCTACACGCTGACTCACACATTCGCGACTCGCGCTCAGCACCGCGTGGCGGACCGCCGCGAGGTCGTCTTGAACCGGGAGCACGGCGGTAGAATTCCCGCACGCCAAGCACAACGCCCGTCATGACCACCATCGTTCCCGTCATCCTGTCCGGCGGCGCCGGCACCAGGCTCTGGCCGCTGTCGCGCGAAGCCGCGCCGAAGCCTTTCATGCCGCTGCCCGACGGCGACACGCTGCTCGGCAAGACCGTCCGCCGCGCCGCGCGCGTGCCCGGTTCGCGCGGACTCGTCACGGTGACCAACCGCGATTACTACTTCCACACCAAGGACGTGTACGCGGGGCTGGCCGATTCGGAGTCACGCGACGCGGTGTACCTGCTCGAACCGTTCGGCCGCAACACCGCCCCGGCGGTCGCGGTCGCCGCGCACGCCGTGCGCGCACGCTGGGGCGAAGCAGCGGTCATGCTGGTGCTCGCGGCCGACCACCTCATCCGCGACGAGACGGCGTTCGCCGCCGCGGTCGCGCGTGCCGGCGAGCTCGCGCTCGAAGGCAAGCTCGTCACTTTCGGCATCGCGCCGACGCTGCCGGAAACGGCGTTCGGCTACGTCGCGTGCGGTACCGCCCTCGGAGCGCGTGCGTTCACCGCCGACGCCTTCATCGAAAAGCCGCCTCTCGCAAAGGCGCAAGCCTTTCTCGCCGCCGGCAACTACGTCTGGAACTCCGGTATGTTCGCGTTCACTCCGCGTGCGTTCCTCGATGCGTGCGAGCGCTACGCACCGGCGATAGCCGCCACGGCGCGCACCGTATGGCAGCCGCTCCAAAGCCGTGCGGCCGACCCGATGCTCGAGATCGACAGCGCGACCTTCGCGAGCGCCCCCGACATTTCCATCGACTACGCGGTGATGGAGAAGGCCGCCGCCGACGGGCGCGTCGCCGTCGTGCGCGGCGAGTTCGACTGGAGCGATGTCGGCTCGTGGCAGGCGGTGTCGGAGCTGTCGGAGGCCGACGCCGACGGCAACCGCGGCAGCGGCGAGCGCGTCGCGATCGACACCCGCGGCACCTTCATCCACTCCGAGAACCGCCTGGTGGCCACGATCGGCGTGGCGGACCTCGTGATCGTCGACACCGCCGATGCGGTGCTCGTCGCCCACCGCAATCAACTGCAGCGCGTGAAGGACGTCGTCGGCGAGCTGAAGGCGCGCGGCCACGACGCCTACAAGCTGCACAAGACGGTGACGCGGCCCTGGGGCACGTACACCGTGCTCGAGGAAGGGTCCGGCTTCAAGATCAAGCGCATCGAGGTCAAGCCCGGCGCGTCGCTGTCACTGCAGCTCCATCACCGCCGCAGCGAACACTGGGTGGTGGTGCGCGGCACCGCCCGCGTCACCCGCGGCGAGAGTGTCTTCGACCTGCCGCAGGGCGAGTCGACGTTCATCCCCGTGGAAACGATGCACCGGCTGGAGAACCGCGGGACCGCCTCCCTTGCCATCATCGAGATCGCGTGCGGCGACTATCTCGAGGAGGACGACATCGTCCGCTTCGACGACAAGTACGG
>JADYZP010000029.1 GCA_020853025.1 Burkholderiales bacterium | reverse complement strand
GATTCGATCACCCGCCTCGCCCGCGCCTACAACACCGTGGTGCCGGCCTCCGGCAAGGTGCTCACCGGCGGCGTGGACGCCAACGCGCTGCAGCGGCCCAAGCGTTTCTTCGGCGCCGCCCGCAACATCGAGGAAGGCGGCTCGCTGACCATCATCGCCACGGCGCTGATCGATACGGGATCGCGGATGGACGACGTGATCTACGAAGAGTTCAAGGGCACCGGCAACATGGAAATCCATCTCGACCGCCGGATGGCCGAAAAGCGGATCTACCCGTCGATCAACGTCAACCGCTCGGGGACCCGCCGCGAAGAGTTGCTGCTCAAGCCCGACATCCTGCAAAAAGTGTGGATCCTGCGCAAGCTGCTCTACCCGATGGACGAGCTCGAGGCAATGGAGTTTCTCCTCGACAAGATCAAGGCGACGAAGAGCAACGCCGAGTTCTTCGACAGCATGCGGCGCGGGTAATCGTCACGCCACGCGGGAGACGGCCGCAATAGCTCCGAACAGCGCCCGCGCGCGCCGAACACGGGCCCACATGCCCTGGCCTACCTCTTCTTGTTCGTCTTCTTCACGTTCGGTGCCCTCGGAATCCCACGCATTGGCTCGGCACCCTTTTGGTACTGAGCTTGCCAGTTCAGCACCGATCTGCGACAATCAAAGGCTATGCGCCCGACGATCCACCGCAGTGGCTGCTGCAGGGACCGCCTGGCCTAATTCGGGACGGCGCGCCGGCGAGCCAGATCACCGCCGGCAAGCGGGTCCGGCGCACGCAGAGGACATCATGAAAGAAGGCATCCATCCCAAGTACGCGGAAGTGCAGGTCACCTGCAGCTGCGGCAACACTTTCGAGACGCGTTCGACGTCCGCCAACAAGGCGATGCACATCGAGGTCTGTGCGCAGTGCCATCCGTTCTATACCGGCAAGCAGAAGGTCATGGACACCGCCGGACGCATCGACAAGTTCCGCCAGCGCTACGGCGCCAAGGGAACGACGGCGCCGAAGTCCGCTTGACCGGACTGCCGCCACGAAACGTGAAACAGGCAGCTTCGGCTGCCTTTTTTGTTCCGGGTGTGTAGCATCCGGGCAGCCATCGCCGAATTCGAATGCGCGCACCACGCCCCATCATTCCCGAGCCCGTCGATCCGGAGGCCGTCAGTCCCGCCGGTCCCTATCGCGCGTTGAAACAGTTGGGGCTGGTGCTGCTGTGCGCGGCCTGGGTCGCGCTCGGCCTCGCCGGCCACGACCCGTGGAAGACCGAGGACGCGACGTCGATCGGCGTCGCCGCATCGATGGCGAAGGCAGGCGACTTCGTGATTCCGACGCTCGCCGGCGAGCCCTATGTGCCGCATCCGCCGCTCGCCTACATCAGCGGCATGCTGTCGATCGAGCTATTCTCGCCGCCGCTGCAGGTTCACAACGCCGCGCGGCTGGTCGTCGGGCTGGCACTGGCGCTGGTGCTGCTGGCGACCGCCTGCGCCAGCCGCGAACTCAACGGCCGCGCTTTCCGCTGGCTGCCGGTGCTGATCCTGGTCGGCAGCGTCGGCTTCTGGGATCGCGCGCACGTGCTGTCGCCGGAGCTGTTCATGACGCTGGGCATCGCGGTCGCGCTCTACGGATTCGCGCGTGCGCTGCGGCGCCCGCTGGCGGGCGGCGCAATGCTCGGTGTCGGCGTCGCCGTCGCCTTTCTCGGTCGCGGAACTCTGGGACCGCTATGGATCATAGGGACGGCCTTCGTCTTGCCGGCCTGTGGTCCCGAGTGGCGCAATCGCGCCTACGCCGCAACGCTGGCGACCGCACTCCTGGTCGCCATCGCGCTGTCGCTGCCGTGGCCGCTCATGCTGCACGCGCGCGACCCGGCGCTGTTCGTCGACTGGTGGGCCAGCGATTCGCCGGCCCAGCACGTCGCGGTCCTCGCCGGCGGCAGCGCCGAGCCGTTGTATTACCTGCGCAACCTGCTGTGGTTCGCCTGGCCGGCGCTGCCGCTGATCGTCTGGCTGCTGTGGCTGCGCGGACGCGGCTTCAACGGCGGCATGGCGCAGCCGGGTATCGCGATTCCCGGCGTGCTGGCGCTGGTGATCCTCGTCAGCCTGTTGACGATGCCCGAGGCGCGGCTGGCCAATGCGTTGCCGCTGCTGGTACCGCTCGCGCTGCTCGCGGCACTCGAGGTCGACTCGCTGAAGCGCGGCTTTTCCGGCGCACTCGACTGGTTCGGGATCCTGACCTTCGGCCTGCTCGCCGTCGTCATGTGGTTCCTCTGGATCGACTCCTACGTCAACGGCATGCCCGCCAACGTCGCGCGCCTGTTCCGCGACACCGAAACCGGCTATCGTCCGTCGTTCCACCTGGGCACGATGCTGGCGGCGATCGGCCTCACCGTGCTGTGGATCATGCTGGTGCGGCCGGCGCGGCGGTCGAACCGCCGTGCGCTGCTCAACTGGGCCGTCGGCGTGACGCTGATCTGGGGATTGGTCACGACCATATGGCTGCCCTATCTCGACTCGCGGCGCAGCTACCGGTGGACCGTCGAAAATGTCGCGCAGCAGCTGCCGCCCGAAGGCTGCATTGCCAGCCGCAACCTGGGCGAACCGCAGCGTGCGCTGTTCGACTACTTCGCCGCGATCCGTACCGTGCGCGAGGAGGTGCAGCCCGACCATGCCTGCGAAGCGCTGCTGGTCCAGTACGGACGGCAGGTGGGCGATATCGAGCCGCTGCCGGGCTGGGCGCCCGCGTGGAGCGGCGGCCGCAAGGGTGACGACACCGAGCGCTTCGTGCTCTACTTGAAGACGCCATGAAGTTTTTCGACGAAGCGACCATCGAAGTCGTCGCCGGCGACGGCGGCAACGGCGCGGCGTCGTTTCGCCGCGAGAAGTACATTCCGCGCGGCGGCCCCGATGGCGGCGACGGCGGACGCGGCGGCAGCATCGTCGCCGTGGCCGACCGCAACATCAATACGCTGATCGACTACCGCTACGCGCGCATCCACCGCGCGAAGTCCGGCGAGAACGGTCGTGGCGCCGACCGGTACGGCCGCGGCGGCCCCGACATCGTGCTGCGGATGCCGGTCGGCACGGTGGTCACCGACGCGGATACCGGGGAGCGGATCGCCGATCTCGCCACCGACGGCGCCCGCGTGCTGCTGGCGCAAGGTGGCAAGGGCGGGCTCGGCAACCTGCATTTCAAGTCCAGTACCAACCGTGCGCCACGGCAGTTCACCAAGGGCGATCCCGGCGAGCAGCGGCGGCTCAATCTCGAGCTCAAGTTGCTGGCCGACGTGGGCCTCCTGGGCTTGCCCAACGCGGGCAAGTCGACGCTGATCCGCGCGATCTCTGCGGCCAAGCCGAAAGTCGCCGACTACCCATTCACGACGCTGGCGCCAAACCTGGGTGTCGTGCGCACCGGCGAGGCACGAAGCTTCGTGGTTGCCGACATTCCGGGGCTGATCGAGGGCGCCGCGGACGGTGCCGGACTCGGCCATCGCTTCCTGCGCCACCTGGCGCGCACGCGGCTCTTGCTGCACGTGGTCGATCTGGCGCCACCGGACGAGGCTGCGGATCCCGTCCGCGATGCGCGTGCGATCGTCACCGAGTTGCAGCGCTACGACGAGGCGTTGTATCGGGAACCCCGCTGGCTGGTCCTCAACAAGATCGACCTGCTTGCCGAAGATGAGCGCGAACGGCGCGTGGCGGCGTTCGTGAAAGCGTATCGCTGGAAGGGCCCGGTGTACGCGATCGCTGCAATCAGCGGCGAAGGCTGCCGCGAGCTCGTGCACGCAGTGCAAGCGTGGCTCGACGCACATCCGGTTCCCGCCGCGGCGGATGCTGGCGATCCGGACGATGCTGCGCCGCAGGTCGTGTCGCCGGCGCCGGTCGCGCCGCGCCGGCGCCGTGCCAGAGACACGCGCTCATGATCAGCACCGTAGCCGCCGCCAGGCGCATTGTCGTGAAGGTTGGCTCGAGCCTCGTCACCGACGAGGGGCGCGGCCTCGATCACGCCGCGGTCGCCCGCTGGGCCGACGAGATCGCGCAGCTGCGCCGCGGTGGACGCGAAGTCGTGCTCGTGTCGTCCGGCGCCATCGCCGAGGGGCTGAGGCGCCTCGGCTGGCGCACGCGGCCGCGTGCGATCCACGAACTGCAGGCGGCAGCGGCCGTAGGACAGATGGGCCTCGTGCAGGCTTACGAGACGGCCTTCGCGCAGTTCGGATTGCACACGGCGCAGATCCTGCTGACGCACGAGGACCTGGCCGACCGCAGGCGTTACCTGAACGCGCGCACCACGCTGCGCACGCTGCTCGGCCTGTCGGTGATCCCGGTCGTCAACGAAAACGATACGGTGACAACCGACGAGATCCGCGTTGGCGACAACGACACGCTCGGCGCGCTGGTGGCGAACCTGATCGAAGCGGACGTGCTGATCCTGCTTACCGATCAGCAGGGGCTCTACACCGCCGATCCACGCCGTGATCCACGCGCGACCTTCATCCATGAGGCGCGCGCCGGGGACCCCGCGCTCGAAGCCATGGCCGGCGGTGCCGGTAGCGCGCTCGCGCGCGGCGGCATGCTGACCAAGGTGCTGGCCGCGAAGCGCGCGGCGCGCTCGGGCGCGTCGACGATCATCGCCTGCGGACGCGAGGACGGCGTGCTGACCCGGCTGGCGGCAGGAGAAGCAATCGGCACCGCGCTGATAGCGCCCCCGGTATCGCTCGCTGCGCGCAAGCAGTGGCTGGCCGACCACGTCCAACTCGCGGGCCGGCTGCGCCTCGACGACGGGGCGGTGCGCGCGCTCGCGCGCGACGGCAAGAGCCTGCTGCCGATCGGTGTTGTCGCGGTCGAGGGCACGTTCGAGCGCGGCGAGGTCGTCGGCTGCCTGGCGCCCGATGGACGCGAGATCGCACGTGGCCTCGTCAACTACGGCGCGGCGGACGCCGCAAGGATTCTGCGCCGGCCGTCGGCGGAGATCGAGGCGGTCTTAGGCTACGTCGACGAGGCGGAACTCATCCATCGCGACAACCTCGTGCTGCTCGGCTAGCCTGTGGGATCCGAGTAGGACTCCGGCATCTGCGGATGCTGCACGCCATAGAGCCGCTGCCGTCGCGTCTGTGGTCGCGCGTACAGGAAGCGCTCGAGTTCGAGCAACGCACGCCGGTACGATTCGCGCTTGAATTCGATCACTGTCTCCAGCGGAACCCAGTAGTCGTGCCAGCGCCAGGCGTCGAACTCCGGATGGTCGGAGGCGCGCAAGGAGACGTCGTTGTCGCGCCCCACCAGCCGCAGCAGGTACCAGATCTGCTTCTGGCCGCGATAACTGCCTCGCCACTCGCGCTTGATCCAGTGCTGCGGGACGTCGTACCTCAGCCATTCGCGCGTCCGGCCGAGAACCTTTACATGCTGGGGTTCGAGTCCAACCTCCTCGCGCAATTCCCGGTACATCGCCTTTTCGGGCGTTTCAGCGGGATTGATGCCGCCTTGCGGAAATTGCCACGAGTGTTCGCGGATCCTTTTGCCCCAGAAGACCTGGTTCCTGCCGTTGACGATGACGATGGCGACGTTCGGGCGATAGCCGTCACGGTCCAGCATCGGTGTCACCCTGATGCAAAAATAGTTGCCACGATTGTTGCACAGGACCCCGAGGCGTGCAAAGGCGGGGTGCCAAGGCTGCGATTGCCGCGCCCCCACCGTGAGCATGGCTATTGGCGATGACGGCGGTGTGCCGCCCGGACCGACACCCGTTACCCGTTGACCTGCCGCAATGGCAACCGCAGCGGCACAAGGCATAATCGAGCCCGTGGACGCGCATGCAACCCGGCCGGGGCCGGATCTCGCCTTCGACGCAGCGCTGGTCGCCAAGTACGACGGCTACGGCCCACGCTATACGTCGTACCCCACGGCAGACCGTTTCCACGACGCTTTCACCGCGACGCACTATGCGCAGGCGCTGGCGCAACGCAATCTTGAGCGTGCCGGACATCCGCTGTCGCTGTACGTGCACCTGCCGTTCTGCAGCACCATCTGCTACTACTGCGCGTGCAACAAGGTCCTGACCAAGGATCACGGTCGTTCGGCCAAGTACATCCGCTACCTCGAGCGCGAGATCGGCATGGTCGGCGCGCGCATCGATGGCGCGCCGCCGGTCACGCAATTGCACTGGGGCGGCGGAACGCCGACCTTTCTCGCGCGCGACGAAATGGCCACGCTGATGACCGCGCTGCGTTCGCGCTTCCGCTTCGCCGCCGACGCCGAGGTCTCCATCGAGGTCGATCCGCGAAGGGTAGCCGCCGACACCGTCGCCTTCCTCGGCGACCAGGGCTTCAACCGGATCTCGGTCGGCATCCAGGATTTCGATCCCGACGTGCAGCGGGCGGTCAACCGCATCCAGAGCGAAGAGGAAACGCGCACCGTCATCGACGCAGCGCGCCGCTCGGGGTTCGTCTCCGTCAACGCCGACCTGATCTACGGACTGCCGCGGCAGACGGTCGCGGGCTTCTCGACCACGCTCGACCGCGTCGTCGACGCCGCACCCGACCGCATCGCGCTGTACAGCTATGCGCACGTGCCGCATCTGTTCAAGCCGCAGCGGCGCATCGAGGTAGCCGAACTGCCGTCGCCCGACGACAAGCTCGCGATCCTGGCGCTCGCCATCACCAAGCTCGCCGATGCCGGTTACGTCTACATCGGCATGGACCACTTCGCGAAGCCGGGCGACGAACTGGCCGCCGCGCAGCGCGAACGCAAGCTGCACCGCAATTTCCAGGGCTACTCGACGCAGCCGGACCGCGACCTCGTGGCCTTCGGCATCTCGGCGATCGGCAAGATCGGCGCCGCGTACGTGCAGAACGTGAAGACGCTCGACCTCTACTACGAGAAGCTCGACGCCGGCGTATTGCCGGTGCTGCGCGGGGTCGAGCTCGACGCTGACGACCTGCTGCGCCGCGACGTGATTCAAAAGCTGATGTGCAACTTCGACCTCGATTTCGCGGAAATCGAGCGGGCGCACGGTATCCGCTTCGGTAGTCGTTTCGCGCCGGAGCTCGAGGCATTGGCGCCACTGGCAGCCGACGGCCTGGTCGACATGATGGACGACAAGCTGCAGGTCACGCCGCGCGGACGCCTGCTGGTCCGGACGATCGCGATGAACTTCGACCGCTATTTGCGTGAAAAGCGAGAGGGCCCGCAGTATTCACGTGTGATTTGATGCGTGGAGCGCTATCGATCTCCGATCATGATGGCAATTCTGAATCGACGAAACGGGGGCAACCGATGAAACGAAAAATGCTGATGATCGCCGCACTCGGCGCCGGAATCGCATGCACGATACCGGCCGCCGCACAAAAACTGCTGGCGAACACTCCGTCGCTTACCACGACAGCCGCCCAGTCGGCTGTGCAGGCAGCACTCGCCCGTTGCCAGAAGGACGGTTACACGGTGTCCGTGGCCGTGGTCGACCGCGCAGGCCAGCCGTTGGCGCTGCTGCGCGATAACCTCGCCGGTGCGCATACGAGCCGGACCGCCATCGGCAAGGCAGCGACAGCCGTGAGTTTTCGGACCGATACGACCGAACTCGCAGCATCGACGCAGGCGGGCAAGCCGTCGAGCGGCATTCGAGCTCTGCCCGACGTGGTGATCGTCGGCGGCGGCATGATGATTCGCGCCAAGGGGTCGCTGGTCGGTGGCATCGGTGTCTCGGGCGCGCCGAACGGCGAAGCCGACGATGGCTGCGCGAAAGCGGGCATCGCGGCGATCGCGGACGCCATCGAACTCGAATAGCGCGGGGACGCCACGGCGCCGCGTCCAACAACAGGTGTGACATCGCGTCGGCCAGTTTGATCTTGGTCAACAGTACGGCTGCTGCTTGGCCACGCGCCGGCATCCACAGCTAGACTCGCGCGAGCAGCGAGGGCTTCGTCGCCGAACGGAGAGAAGCGCATGAACGGCAACCGAAACGCTGCGCGCGCGCTGGCGCGCGCAGCATTGACCGTGGGACTCGCGGCGATGGCAGCGTGGGGCGCGTCCGCCTTTGCGCAGGCGAAGCAGGCGGCACCGAAGGCAGCCACGAAATCGGCAGCCTTCGACGCCTCCACGTGCCTCGGCTGTCACGCGCCGGTGCGCGCGTTCTACGTCTCAGGCAAGCACAAGACGGTCGGCTGCAATGCGTGCCACGACGGCACCGCCAGTCACCTGGCCGACGCGTCGAAACGCCCGGCGACCAAGACCGACCTTGCGACCTGCGGCGGCTGCCACCAGAACCAGTACAAGTCCTACGCGCAGATGGACTGGCACCGCAATGCGCGCTTCGAGAAAAAGCAGATGACCGGGCCGGCGCCGAATCCGGCCTACGACCTCTTGATGACACCGCACGGCTTCACCAAGGAACACAATCTGCCGCGCGGCCATACCTTCGCATTGCTCGATCAATACGTCGTCGATCGCGCCTTCGGTGGCCGCTTCGCGCCCAGGGACACCTGGCGCTATCTCGGACTCACCGGTGATTTCAAGGTCTGGGACGTCGCCTACGATCTCTACCCGGAAAACAGCGACCAGAAGGTGTTCAAGCCGGGCACTGCCGCAGCCGCCAATCCGGTCTGCCTGTCGTGCAAGACGCAGGACCACATCCTGGAATGGGCGTACATGGGTGATCCGGTCCCCGAGGCCAAATGGAGCCGCACATCGAAGGTGGTGGAGGCGGCGAAGGCAGTCAACCACTCGCTCAACTGCATCTTCTGCCACGACCCGCACGCCGCGAAGCCGCGCATCGTCCGTGACGCGCTGATCGACGCCGTGACCCGCACCGATGCGCCGACCCTGTATTCGCAGGATCCGCGCAAGACCAAGGTCGAGGTCAAGGACATGGGCGTGCGCGGGTTCACGCGCAAGATCGGCATGCTCGAACGCTACGACGGTCGGCTGCAGTGCGGACAGTGCCACGTCGAGTACAACTGCAATCCCGGTTTCAATCCGAGCACCGGTGAACCGATCACGATGGCGGACAGGCGCACCAATTACTTCCCCTTCGTCGACGTCAGCAATATCCTGAAGGCCTACGACGGCATCCAGTTCCGCGACTTCCGCAACCAGTTCACAGGGGCGGCGCTGTGGAAGGCGCAGCATCCGGACGTCGAGACCTACTACAACTCGAAGCACGAGAAGCTCGGCATCGACTGCGCCGCCTGCCACATGCCGCGCGTCAAGGATGACAAGACCGGCAAGTTCTACACGTCGCACTGGCAGACCAACCCGAAGAACTACCTGAAGGAAACCTGTCTGCGCTGCCACAACCAGTGGGACGAGAAGCAGGCGCGCTACGTGATCGAGTCGATGGCTTCGCACTACCAGGGCAAGGTCCGTCACGCCGAGTTCTGGCTGGCGCAGTTCATCAACAAGTTCGCACCGGCGCAGCGGGTGGGCATTTCCGATGAAGCCCTGAAGGCTGCCCGCGCCAAACACGGCGAGGCGCACGCGCACTGGGAGTGGTGGACCGCGGCCAACGGCGCGTCGTTCCACAATCTCGACCTCGCGAAGGAGTCGCTCGCGAAATCGGTCAAGGCGTCGCAGGACGGCATCAAGATCCTCGACGACGCGATCAAGACGAAGCAGACGGCGGTGGCTCCGGCTACAGCGCCGGCGAGCGCACCGAAGTAACCGGGGCCCGATGTCATTTCCGCTGTTCCTGGCGATTGTCGCGGCGATGACCGT
This sequence comes from Burkholderiales bacterium, assembly GCA_020853025.1. Taxonomy (GTDB): domain Bacteria; phylum Pseudomonadota; class Gammaproteobacteria; order Burkholderiales; family Casimicrobiaceae; genus VBCG01. The sequence continues at coordinate 58,539 of JADYZP010000029.1, read as the reverse complement.
GCTGGTCGCCGCCTGGGTGCTGCGCCCGTTGCTGGCGAGGCGTGCATCGGCGACGCGTGCGCGGCGTGTGGATAATGGAACCCCTGCCGGTCGCGGCGAGAGACGAATCCGTCGCGGCCGCGGTACCGGCATTGCGGCCTCCATCGCGCTGCCGCTGCTGGCGGGCGGCCTGTATTTGCTGCTGGGCGAGCCGGCGGCGATATCGGACGGGAACGAACTCGATGCGCAGGCGGCATTCGACGCGCTGCCGGCGACGGCCATGCGCGAGGAACTGACCGCCCACCTCGTGCGCAACAAGCGCGACGCGCGCGGATGGATCATGCTGGCGAGACTCGAGTTCGAGCAGGATCGCTACGCCGAAGCCGCCGAAGCCTACCGCCGCGCGATCGACGCGAACCGCAAGGTCGACGCCGATCCGGCGATCTGGTGCGAGTACGCCGATGCGCTCGGCATGGCGCAGGGCGGCTCGCTCGTCGGCAGGCCGCGCGAATTCGTGCAGCAAGCACTCGCGCGCAATCCGGATTTCCCGAAAGCGCTGGAGATGGCCGGCAGCGCGGCGTTCGAGGCACGGGAGTACACGGTGGCCGCGAAGTACTGGCGGACGCTGGCCGATGCGATGCCGGAGGAAGCGCCGGCACGTCGCGAACTCAGCGCTGCCGCGACGCGCGCCGACCTGCTTGCGCAATCTTCAGGGGCGCCTGCGACTTCGCGCGGTGCGCTGTTGTACGACACGCATTGCATCGCCTGTCATGACAAGCAGGTTCACTGGCGCGACGGCAAGCTCGCGAAGGACTGGACGAGCCTTGAGGCGCAGGTGCGTCGCTGGCAGGCCAACGTCGGACTGCGCTGGCCGGACGCGACCATCGACGAGGTCGTCCGCTACCTCAACACGACGATCTATCGGTACCCGGACCAGGCGCGCATACAGAAGGGCTGACCCTGGATTCGCCATTGCCTCTCGCAGCCCGCCTGCGCGAGCCCCGATGCTTTCCACATCCGGTGCACGACATCGAGCGGGTCGAGACGCACATTTCGTGGGTCGTCCTCGCCGGCGACTACGCGTACAAGTTGAAGAAGCCGCTCGACCTCGGATTTCTCGATTTCTCGACGCTTGAGAAGCGTCGCGCTGCCTGCGAGGACGAGCTGCGACTCAATCGCCGGACCGCGCCCGAGCTCTATCTCGACGTCGTGGCAATCACCGGAACGCAGGAGGAGCCGCGGATCGGCGGCGACGGTCCGGTGCTAGACTATGCGGTGCGCATGCGGCGCTTCGACCGGGCGCTGGAATTCGACCGCCTGCTGCTCGCGGACAAGCTCCTGCCCGAACACATCGACGAACTGTCGCGGCTGGTCGCGCGCTTTCATGCAACCGTACCGGCTGCGGCGCCGTCGGATGCGTGCGGCACGCCGGAGATGGCGCTCGCCAACGCGAACGACAATTTCGCGCACGTGCTCGCGCTCGCGCACGCACCGGACATCGCCGCGCGCCTCGCAGCGCTACGGCAATGGACGCTCGACACGCAGCTGCGCATCGCGCCACTGATGAGGCTGCGGCAACGCGAGGGCTTCGTCCGTGAATGCCACGGCGACCTGCACTTGGCCAACATCGTGCTGCACGAGGGAGCGGTCGTCGTCTTCGACTGCATCGAATTCAATCCCGCGATGCGCTGGATCGACGTGATGGCGGAGATCGCGTTCACCGTGATGGACCTCAATCACCGCGCAAGGCCCGATCTCGCGCAGCGCTTTCTCAATGGCTACCTGGAGGCCACCGGCGACTATGCGGGGCTTGGCGTGCTGCGCTTCTACCTGGTCTATCGCGCGATGGTGCGCGCGAAAATCGCCGCCATCCGCGCCACGCAGTCGAACGACGCGGCGACATCCGCGCGCGACCATGCGGACTTCCGCGCGCACCTTGACCTCGCCGTCGAATTCACGCGCGCCGACCCGCCGGCAATGCTCATCACCTGCGGTCCCTCCGGCTCGGGCAAGAGTTACCTTGCGGCACTGCTGGCCGGCACCGGCGAGTGGATTCGAGTGCGCTCGGACGTCGAGCGCAAGCGATTGTCGGGTCTTGCAGCCGGCGAGCGCTCCGCTTCGGCACCCGGCGCCGGTCTCTATGCGACGACGATGAACGAGCGCACCTACGCCCGGCTTGCCGAGCTGGCAGCCACCGTCGTCGAAGCCGGCTATCCGGTCATCATCGATGCGACGTTCCTGGAGCGAAAACAGCGCTGCGCGTTTCGTAAACTTGCCGCCTCGCTCGGCATCGGCTTCGCGATCCTGGCGCCGCAGGTGCCGGTGGAGCTGATGCGCGAGCGGGTGCAAACCCGCGCTGCACGCGGTGCCGACACATCGGAGGCGACGGTCGCGGTGCTTGAGCGCCAACTCGAATTCGCGCAGGCTCTGGACGCCGACGAAAACGCTGCTACAGTACGGATCGACACAAGCGGCGATATCGACGTAGAGGCGCTGGCAGTCGGCGTTGCGGCACGCCTCGCCGAGTCCGGTGCTGGCTCGGAGTCGAGCACCATCCGATGATTCCACCATCGCATTCAAACGAGGAGACACCATGCGCAAGTACGCAATAGTCACGCTGTTCGCCGCCGCCATCCCCGCCTACGCCGCCGACCCCGCATGGATCCCCGACGCCCGACAGGTGGCAAGCTCGGTTCCGCCCCGGCTCCTGGCCGTCCTCACCGAAGAAATCGGCAAGAGCGGTCCCGAAGGCGCCATCGCAGTATGCAGCGAAAAAGCTCCTGCGATGGCGAAGGCCGCGTCGGAAGCGACCGGTTGGAATATCCGTCGGGTGAGCCTCAGGAACCGCAACCCGAAGGCGGTGCCGGATGCTTGGGAGCGCGCTGCGCTCGAGGAGTTCGACCGCCGCGCCGCCGCGGGCGAGTCCCCGGCAACGCTAGAGAAGTTCGCGGTCGTTCAGGAGAACGGCCGCGACGTCTATCGCTATATGAAGGCGCTGCCCGTGCAGGAGCTGTGCGTCTCCTGCCACGGCCCCGCCAATCGCCTGTCGCCGGCCGTGAAGGCGGAACTTCTGAAGCGGTATCCGGACGACAAGGGAACGGGATACACGCCGGGGCAGATCCGCGGCGCGATGACGATCAAGAAGCCGGCGTGACGGTGGGCGCTGGCGTGTGACGCGACAGGTGGTCGTCGACCCGCGCGGCCATGGCGTCGCCGCGTTCGATGCGATCACCCACCGACACGCCTTCCCGGTAGTTGGCGCAGAAGAACAGTCCGGGAACCGCGGCCTCTGCCGCAGCGACGTGGCGCAGGCGGTCGAGGTGACCGAGATCGTACTGCGGGATCGCTTGCGGCCAGCGCACGATTTCCTGCCAGACCGGCATGCCTCGGGCGCCGACCAGGTCGGCGAGTTCGCCGCGCACCGTGGCGGCAAGACTTTCGTCCGGAAGATCCAGCACTTCCGCGTTCCGGCGCCCTCCGGCAAAAGTCGTCAACAGCACCGTGTCCTCCGGCGCCCTGCCTTCGAACATGCTGGACGAGAACAGCGTGCCCAGGATCGATCGTGATTCCTTTTTCGGGACCAGAAAGCCGAAGCCCGCCAGCGGATGTCCGACGTCTTCGCGCCGGTACACGCTGACGACGATCGCTATCGGCGCGTAGGCGATGCCGGCCAGAGCACGCGCGGCGTCCGGTGCGACGGCAACGACGATGGCGCCCGCCGCGGGTGCCGGCGCGGCCAGTACCACGCTGCGCGCTCGCCGAACGATCGCGTCGCCATCCCGCTTGCCGGCAACGACGAACGCCGTCGCGTCACGCGCAAGGCTGCCGACCCGAACCTCGCATTCGAGACCCGGCAAGCGTGCGGCGAGCGCGTCGGTCAGCGTCTGCATGCCCTGCCGAAACGAAAAGCTCTTTGCCGTGTTCTTGGCCGTCTCGCGACCCTTGCGGCGCTCACGTGCACCGCGTACCTGTCCCTTGATCAGGCTTCCGTACTTCTGCTCGAGCGCCAGCAGTTTGGGAAACGCCGCGGCGACCGAAATGCGCTCGGGGTCGCCAGCGTAGATGCCCGCAACAAAGGGATCGATCGCGTAGTCGAGAAACTCGCCGCCGAGCCGCCGCCGTACAAAGGTGGCGATCGACTCCTCGGCCCCCTCGGGAGCCGGTGCGATGAAGGGTTCGCGCAGCAGCCGCAGCTTCGCAGCCGGCGTGAACGTGCCGGTGGTCGCGAACGCCGACGGCGACGCCGGCAATTCGCGCAGTCTGCCGCCACGCACGATAAAGCGCCGCGCGGCGATAGCGTCGGCATCCGCGCGCTCGGCACCGATGGCGAGTTCGCCCAGCAATTCGCCGATGCGGGGCGACGTGTCGAGCGTGCTGTTCGGGCCCCGCTCGTAGAGCGAGCCGTCGCGACGAACCGTCGCGATCACGCCTCCGGCCCGCGGCGTCGACTCCAGCACGACGACCGAGCGACCTCGCTTTTGCAGCGAGTGGGCAACCGTGAGCCCGGAGATTCCGGCACCGACCACGACGGTATCGAAGAGTTTTTCAGTCATGCGCGATGACGCAATCCCGGCAGCGTTTCCGCGTACCGCAGGCGGCGACCCTCGACAATCCTCGGTTCGCCACCCGCGCCTCTACGATAGCGCACGCCCGATCAGCGAACTTGACCCGCATCACGAATCCGCCCTCCGGACGCGGCGCAGCTCGCACAGCTCGAGCGGGCTCACCCGCAGGTTGGTGCGGATTTCCAGGCATCGGTCGCGGGCCAGTCCCATTTTCGCCAGCGCGTCGCGCCCGGCATCGCGACCCGGCGGTACGGCAAGCGCGTACAGCGGGCCGCGGTGCTCGCGGATCACCGCGGCGATCGACTGCTGCAACAGGTTCCTTCGGTCCGGATCGTTGAAGTTGCTGACCAAGCCCGCGAAGCGCGCATCCGAAGGAAAGGACGGCAGCACGTAGGACATCGGGTCCGCCGAAACCAGAAGCACCAATGCATCGGGTTTCACCTTCGGCATCTGCACGGCGAGGAAGTGCTCGCCGAACTTCTGCCGCCACCAGGTCGGAAACTTGGCCGTGACGACCACCAGCAGCAGCACGGCCGCCAGTGCGACGCCCATGCGCCGCGCCGGTGCGAGCCGGAGCACGAAGTAGACGATCAGCACGCCCCCGAGCATTTCGAGGGGCACCAGGTAGCGGTAGACGCGGTAGACGACAGCCCACGCAAGCAACGATACGACGAAGAATGCGCCGACGAATCGCCATGCGGCCGACGCGCCGATCGCATTGGCTTCGGCTGGCCGCTTCGCGATCAGCCGGCGCCGCAGCGCCAGCACGAGTGCCACGAGCGCCAGCGCATAGAGCAGCGCCGGACGCGCGTCGCGAAATTCCGGCTCCGAAACGTAGCCTTCGAGCTTCCAGAGCAGCACGAAGGGGAAGGCAAGCCACTCGAGTGCCGACGACGGCCCGAACCGTGTCGCCGCAAAGGACACCGAATCACTCCACGGCGAGCGAAACACATCGTTGAAGTACGGGAAAAATGGATTGCCGTAGCGCTCGAACATCAGCCACATCCACGCTCCCGCCGTGGCGGCAAACGCGGCCGCCATGCCGAGACCCGCCAGCAGCGCGGCGCGCAGGCGAGCGCGCCAGGCAAGCGCGCAAAGCAGCAGCCCGCCAATCAGTCCGACGCCGTAGATCGTCCCGGTCAGCTTGAGTCCGGCCCCCGCGCCGACCAGAGCGCCCGCCGCCAGCAGTTCGCCGCGTTTCGGCCCATCGCAGTCGGCGCGGCGCACGACGAGCCAGACCGCAGGCATCACGAAGGCCGCCGTATACCAGTCATTCATCGTCAGCCCGATCAGGCTTACCGACATCGGCGCGGTGATGCCGATGGCGATCGCCGTGGTGATCGCCGGCAGCTTTCGGCTATCGGGCACGCCTGCGAGCAGGTGGACGACGATGCGTGCGAAGAAGTACCACGCGATCCCGGTGGGAATCGCCAGTGCGAAGCTGATGATCCGCGGCGGCGTGCCGAGCGTCAGCAGCGCATAGAAAGGCAGGTCGAGGAAGGGGCTGTGAAACGACTGCAGCTGTGCCGGCGCCCAGTCGATGCCGTAACGACCGTGGACGAACGCCCAGACGTTGTAGAGGTGGTAGTTCTGCAGGTCCCAGTTCGAGTCCTGACGCAATGCGATCGACGCGACACCGGCCAGCGCGATCGAGACGGCCAGACCGAGCAGGGGTCGCGCCGCAGCGCGAACGCCGTCAACGACTCGCATCGAATATTCTCCACGCATTGCCGCGGCTCGCCCGCGTTCCGCCGCAATGCGATGGGCCGCGGCGCCGATCGCCATGTTATCCACAAATGCGGTTGACAACTCTGTGGATCACCCGCGAAACAGCGCGCTGCACGCGGTTCGCGTGGCGATGCCCGCTTCTTGATCGTCTCGCTCGGGCCGTGCGGCGCGGCAACGTCCCTCTCGTTCGCGCGCTTCTGCGGCAGTTGCCGCCCCAGATACCGCGTCGAGGCGTTGCCGCTCGGTGACTACGCCGCCGGCTTCGCCTTGCGGCCCGGCGCCAGCGGCGGAACGTAACCGGAGACGCGGCACACCCACGAGTCGGTGCGCTTGCCGTTTTCGAAGCGCGACAGGTTGCAGGTGATGACGGCGCCGGTAGCGGCCAGCCCGGCCACGTGCGCGCGGACGGTCGCCAGCGGCACGCCGATCTCCTTGGCGATCTCGGAATCGAGTCGCTGACCGTATTTCTTCAGACACTGCATGATCTCGACCACGGCGTGTACTCTCGGCGAAGGTTGGCAGTCATTATAGCAGATCGCGCCGTCGCGATCCCGCGACGGCGCCTATGAGCGAGAATGTCGGCTGCCGCTGCTATCGCGAACCGGAGGCAATCATCAGCGCCCATTACGAATTGAACGACCGCATCGCGGTCATCACGCTCGCCAACCCACCGGTCAACGGCCTGGGTCATGCGACGCGCAGCGACATCGTCGCCGGTATCGACCGTGCCAACGCCGATCCCGGCTGCGATGCCGTCATCATCACCGGCAGCGGCCGTGTGTTCTGCGGCGGCGCCGACATCCGCGAGTTCAACACGCCGAAGGCGACCGCCGAGCCGACGCTGCATACGGTGATCCGCGTCGCCGAAGCCAGTGCCCGGCCGGTGATCGTCGCCATCAACGGTACCTGCATGGGCGGCGGCCTGGAAATGTCGATGGCTTGCCACTACCGTGTCGCGACCGCCAAGGCCACGCTGGCGCTGCCCGAGGTCAAGCTTGGGCTGCTGCCCGGTGCGGGCGGCACGCAGCGGCTGCCGCGCGCGATAGGCGTCGAAGCGGCGCTGGACATGATCGTGTCCGGCAAATCGGTGCCGGCGGGAAAGCTCGCCGACACCGCGCTACTCGACGCCGTCGTCGACGGCGATGCGCTCGAAGCGGCGCTGGCGCTGGCACGCAGAGTCGTCGCCGACGGACTTCCGCGCAAACGCCTGCGCGACATCGTTATCGACGATCCTGACGCCGAAGCCTTTTTCCAGATCGCGCGCGATGCGGCCGCCGCCGCCGCCCCCAGGTTTCCGGCGCCGCGCAAGTGCGTCGATGCGGTGGCTGGCGCGGTCGCGCTGTCCTTCGACGAGGGCTTGAAGCAGGAGCGACGGCTGTTCCTCGAATTGCTGGCGTCCCCCGAATCACGCGCGCTGCGGCACGCGTTTTTCGCCGAGCGGGCGGCGGCGCGCGTTGCCGGCGTGTCCGCTACGACGCCGGTGCGCAAGATTGAGCGTGTCGGCATCCTCGGCGCCGGGACGATGGGCTGCGGCATCGCGATGAATTTCCTCTCCGCCGGAATTCCGGTCGTGCTGCTCGAAGCCGACGCCGCCGCACTCGAGCGAGGCGTTGCGACGCTGCGCCGCAACTACGAGAACTCAGCCAAAAAGGGGCGGATCACGTCCGCGCGGGTCGACGCCAACATGGCGCTGCTGAAGCCCACGCTCGCCTACGGCGACCTTGGCGACGCCGACCTCGTCATCGAGGCCGTATTCGAGGACATGGCGATCAAGGAAGAGGTGTTCGCCAAGCTCGACGCCGTCGCCAAAGCCGGAACGATCCTCGCGACCAATACGTCGACGCTCGACGTCGACCGCATCGCGGCCGGCACGCGCCGTGCGCAGGACGTCGTCGGCATGCACTTCTTCAGCCCCGCCAACGTGATGAAGCTGCTCGAGGTCGTGCGCGGCAAGGCCACCGGCGTCGACGTGCTGGCGACGGTGATGCAGCTGGCGAAGCGCATCGGCAAGATCGCCGTGGTTTCCGGCGTCTGCGACGGCTTCATCGGCAACCGGATGCTGGAGCAGTACATGCGGCAGGCGATGTTCCTGCTCGAGGAAGGCGCGTCGCCGGGCCAGGTCGACCGTGCGCTCGAGGAGTTCGGGATGGCGATGGGTCCGTTTCGCGTGAGCGATCTCGCCGGCAACGACGTCAGCTGGCGCATCCGGCAGCGCCGTTACGTCGACAAACCGGACGTCACCTATTCGCGCGTCGCCGACCGGCTGTGCGATCAGGGCCGCTTCGGGCAGAAGACGGGAGCTGGCTGGTACCGCTACGAGGCGGGACGCCGCGATGCGCTGCCCGACCCCGCGGTCGACGCGATCGTCGACGCCTACCGCCGCGAGATCGGCGCGACGCCGCGGAAGATCGGCGCCGTCGAGATCGTCGACCGCTGCGTGCTCGCACTCGTCAACGAGGCCGCGCGCATCCTCGACGAGGGAATCGCGCAACGTGCGTCGGACATCGACATCGTCTACCTGACCGGCTACGGCTTCCCGCTGTTCCGCGGCGGGCCGATGCTCTACGCCGACATGCAGGGCCTGTTCAACGTGGCGCGCCGGATGCGCGAATTTGCCGCGGCTCCCGATGCAGACCGCGTCTTCTGGACACCGGCGCCATTGCTGGAGCGGCTGGTGGCCGAAGGCAGGACCTTCAATTGACGGGCGCGTCGTCGCCCCGGAGTGTTCGACCATGAAACAAGCCGTTGTCGTATCCACCGCACGCACGGGACTGGCCAGGAGCTGGCGCGACGCCTTCAACATGACGCACGGCGCGACGCTGGGCGGCCACGCGCTGATCGAAGGACGCCGGCGCGGCGTCAAGCACGTCGTGGCCACGATGTGCGTCGACGGCGGCATGGGCGCAGCAAGATTGTTCGAAGTGGCCTGAACCGCTCCTACAGGCAGTCGCCCTTCGGCACGAGAACCCGGATCGATTTCTGCTGGCCGGAATCGAGGCACTCGCGGTCGGTTCGTATCAGACGCTCGCCGCCGATTCGATCACGCGCGCTTCGGTGACGATGTGCGGCACGGCGACGTCGTGAGCGTCCATCGGAACACGATCCACGATCTGCAGGTCGAATGCGCCGGCGATGCGAAACGGCATCGCGCCGTCGCCTGCCAACGAATGGAACAACCGGTCGTAGTACGCCTTGCCGTATCCGAGGCGCCCGCCACGTTGGTCGAAGGCGAGGCCGGGAACGACGATGAAATCGAGCTCCGCCAGCATCGCTGGCGGACAGATGTCCGGCCGGGGCTCGCGAATGCCCCATGCGTTGGCCATCAGCTCGCGGTCGGGATCGCAAACGAAATGCAGCGCGAGGGCGTCGCGATGGCGGTCGATGAGCGGCAGCACGAGCCTCTTGCCTCGCGCCAATGTCTCGGCGATGAGCGTCCAGGTATCGACCTCGTTGCCGAAGCTTGCATAGGCCATCACCACTCGCGCCGCTTCGAACGCGGGAAGGGCGGCGATGCGCGCGGCGATGCGCCGCGAAGCCGCCGAGCGTGCAGCTTGCGAAAGCTTGTCACGCTTGGCCAGCACGCGCGCCCTGAGCGCCGCCTTCGCTCCGGCGATGGCCGAGGATGGAGCGGCGTCGCGTTCCAAATGACTGGCTACGACTAGAACAGCCCGACGACCCGGCCTCGTTCGTCGAGGTCGATCTTCGTCGCCGACGGCACCTTCGGCAGGCCCGGCATGGTCATGACGTCGCCGCATACCATGACGATGAACTCGGCGCCCGCGGCGAGCCGGACCTCGCGGATATTGATCGAGTGGTCCGACGGCGCACCACGAAGCTGCGGGTCGGTTGAGAACGAATACTGCGTCTTGGCGACGCAGACCGGATAGTGCCCGTAGCCATCCTCCTGCAGCTTGCGGATCTGCGCCCGGATCCTCGTGTCCGCCGTCACCTCGCCGGCGCCGTAGAGTTTGGTCGCGATCGCGGTGATCTTGTCCCATAGCGGCGCGGAGTCTTGATACACGAACCGGAAGTCGGCTGGCGTGCCCTCGATCAAATCGACCACCGCGTGCGCGAGCTCCTCGGTACCCCGGCCGCCGTCCGCCCAATGGCGCGCGACCACCACCGGCACGCCGTGGTGCGCCATGCGCCTTTTCAGCGTCGCCAGCTCGGCTGCGGTGTCGGAGCGGAACTCGTTGACCGCGACAATGCACGGGAGCCCGTAATGGTTGCGCACGTTGTTCAGATGGCGTTCGAGATTTGCGATGCCGTCGTCGACCGCCTTGACGTTCTCGACGCCAAGCTCCTTGGCATCGGCGCCGCCGTGGTACTTGAGCGCACGAATCGTGGCGACGATCACCACAGCGTCGGGACGCAGGCCGGACCTGCGACACTTGATGTCGACGAACTTCTCGGCGCCCAGGTCGGCGCCGAAGCCCGCTTCCGTCACCACGTAATCGGTGAGCTTCAGAGCAGTGCGGGTGGCAATGACCGAGTTGCAGCCGTGCGCAATGTTCGCGAACGGACCGCCGTGGATAAAGGCGGGCGTGTTCTCGAGCGTCTGTACGAGGTTCGGCTTCAGCGCTTCCTTGAGCAGTACCGTCATCGCGCCGTGGGCATCGAGGTCGCGGGCGGTAACCGGCTTCTGCCCTCGCGTGTAGCCGACGACGATGTTACCCAAGCGGTTCTTGAGGTCGGCGATCGTCGTCGACAGGCACAGGATCGCCATCACCTCGGATGCGACGACGATGTCGAAGCCGTCCTGCCGCGGGAAGCCGTTGTTGGGTCCGCCGAGCGCGATCGTGATGTCGCGCAGCGCCCGGTCGTTCATGTCGACCACGCGCTTCCAGGTGATGCGCCGCGAGTCGATGTCGAGCGAGTTGCCGTGATGGATGTGGTTGTCGAGCAACGCGGCAAGCAGGTTATTCGCGAGTGCGATGGCGTTGAAGTCACCGGTAAAGTGAAGGTTGATGTCCTCCATCGGCACCACCTGCGCGTAGCCGCCGCCGGCGGCGCCGCCCTTCATGCCGAAGACCGGTCCGAGCGACGGCTCGCGCAGGCACACCGCGGCGCTGCGGCCGATGCGATTCAGCGCGTCGGCGAGCCCGACAGCCGTCGTCGTCTTGCCCTCGCCCGCCGGTGTCGGGCTGATCGCCGTCATGAGCACCAGCCGCCCGTCGGGTCGCCCATTCAGCGAGTCGATGTAGTCGAGCGATATCTTGGCCTTGTAGTACCCGTAGGGCTCGAGCTGCATCGCCGGGATGCCGAGCTTCGCGCCCACCTCGGCGATGGGCAGCATTCGCGCCGCCTGCGCGATCTCGATGTCGGTCAGCATAATTCCCCCCCCCAAAAAAAAGACGTGTCGGTCGTTCGCGCTGCTTCTGATATACCGATTATATGTTAGTTGCTGGCGGCCGCAGCTCGAAGACCTGGATCAAGTTCCGCCGGGATGCCCGCCTGTGGCCAAACGACGGAGGCGGCATCGGGCGCGCCGCGGGCGTGCGGCGACGCGATCAGACACCGAGGAAGATCGCCTGCAGCGCGGCGACCTTCGCGCCATCACTCCCTCGCTCAGACGACGGCGTCGAGGTCGCGTGAAGCGCGCAGCACCCGCATCACCTCGACGCAGTTGCCGCGGATACGGTAGAAGATCACGTAGCGCTGGAACAGCAGGCTGCGGATGCCGTCCTGCAGCGTGTCGCGTGGGGGACCCATCTCCGGGTGCAGCGTGATGAGCTGGCAGAGCTGCTCGAAGCTTTCGGCGAAGTTACGCGCGGCGGCCAGGTGCTCGGCATTGGTCGACCCCCAGAGGTCGCTCGGCATCGCGATCGACTCCCAGATGTTGTTGAGGTCGGCGCACGCCTGGAACGTGAACTGCATGCGGCTCGTCGCCTCCATCAGACGGGCTCGCTCAGCTTGTTGCGCAGGCGCCGGAACACGTCGAGACCGTCGACCAGTTGGCGATCGTTCGCCTGGTCGATTCCGATCGCGAGCTCGCGCAGCAGCCGCTCGCGGCGCAGCACGCGAATCTGATCGCGCTCGTCGAGCAGGATCAGCGCCTCTCGCACGACTTGTGCCCAGGAATCGTAGTGACCGGACGCGACCTTCGCTGTGATCGCCTCGGCGAGATCGCGCGGCAGCGACAGGTTCATCGATGCTCCTGCCGGCGTACCAAGCCTGCGTCGGACCTGCTCATCGGACGGTCTCCGGCGCACCGGTCGACTGCAACGGACCCAGCGCGCGCTCGATTTGCTCGTACGACGGCGGCGGCCCCTTGCGCCGGCTCGCGAGCGCCGCGACCATGCACCTGATGTGCTCTGCGGTCGTTCCGCAACAGCCGCCGATGATACGCGCGCCGGCGTCGCGCGCCATGCAGGCGTAGGTCGCGAGCACCTCCGGCGTGCCGTTGTAGCGAACGCGCATGTCATTGTCGAGCACGGGAATGCCGCAGTTGCTCTTGGCGACGACAATCGAGCTTCCGTCGGCGCCCCGCACGAGCCCGATGACCGAATCCATCAACTGCGACGGTCCCACGCCGCAGTTCGCACCGAAGGCGATTGGCCGCCACGAAAAACTGCGGCTGCGGCGCATTGCGTCTTCGGGCCGCACGCCCATCATGGTCCGCCCGCCGGTATCGAAGGTCATCGTCGCTACGTAGTCGAGGCCGGCGCGATGGACGGCGCGAACCGCCGCGTCGAGCTCGTTGTCGGCGAACATCGTCTCGATCCACGCGATATCGACGCCGCCCTCCTTCAGCGCGACAGCCTGCTGGTAGAACGCCTCTTCGGCCTCGGCCGCGCTGCGCGAGCCCAACGGCTCCAGTACGTCACCGATCGGCCCCATGTCGCCTGCGACGACGATCGGACGGCCGGCCCGCTCGGCGACTTCCCGCGCGATGCGCGCCCCGGCGATGTTGAACTCCTGCGCGCGATCTTCCAGGTGGTGCAGCGCAAGGCGGATGCGGCTCGCACCGAACGTGTTCGTCAGCAGGATGTCGGCTCCCGCATCGACGAAGCCTTGGTGAATCCCCTTTACCGCGTCGGGCCGCTCGGTGTTCCACGCGGTGCCGTTGTCGCCCTTGCCCAGGCCGACCAGAAAGAGGTTTGTCCCCATCGCGCCGTCGGCAACCACGACGTCCTTGTGCTCCAGCAGCCGGCTCAGCAGGTTGCTCATCGAAGTCTCCAGAGTGCGACGCCAACGCGCTCCCTGTCCATTGTGCAGCGAACGGCACCCACCGCGTTGACGCGGGACAAGTTTCGGCGATGCCGTGGCACATCGCGACCCGAGCAGAGCCGCACGGGGACGCGGTGCGCAAGTTGGCGTCCCGTGGCACAATGCTGATATATGAGTCGCATGTCAAGGAGGAGGCGGCAGTGGCCGAGCAGGAGCGAAAGAAGCGCACGATCGGCGACATCCGCGACTCGAAGCGGACCGGCGAGAAGATGGTCTACATGTCGGTGCCCGACTACACATCCGCCCGGTGGGCCGAGATGGCCGGAATCGACGTCGCGGTGGTCGGCGACAGCCTGGCGATGATCGCGCACGGACATCCGAACACGATTCCGGCGACGATGGAAATGATGGTGATGCACGCGCGCGCGGTGCGCCGGGGCGCGCCGAATACGTTCGTGCTGGGCTGCATGCCCTATCAGAGCTACAACAGCGTCGACCGGGCGCTCGCCAACGCCACGCGTTTCATGCAGGAAGCGCTGTGCGATGCGGTAAAGCCGCAGGGCGGCAAAGCGCAGGCGCACATCCTGAAGGCGCTGGTCGACGCCGGTATTCCGACAGCGTCGCACATCGGGCTGACGCCGCACACCATCGCCATGTTCGGAGGCTTCCGGATCCAGGGCCGTACCGCGGACGCCGCGATGAAGATCCTCGAAGATGCGCTCGCCATCCAGGACGCTGGCTGCTTCATGCTCGAGTTCGAGGCGGTGCCGGCGAAGATCGCCCGCGTCATCAGCGCAGAGCTGGAGATACCGACCATCGGCATCGGCGCCGGCGTGGGCACCGACGGCCAGATTCTGCTCTGCCACGACCTGCTGGGCGTGTTTACCGATTTCAAGCCGAAGTTCACCAAGCGCTACGCGAACCTGACCGAGGTCGCCGTGCGCGGCATCGAGGAGTACGTTGCGGACGTCAAGTCGGGCAGCTTCCCCGACGACGACCACAGCTATGGCGTCGACGACAAGGAGTACGAACGATTCCTCGGCATGATGCAAAAAAGACGACAACTCTGACGCCGCGACCGCCTCGCGCAGCTGCGGCGAGCCCACGAGGGCCGCAGACGCTGACCGAGAAGGCGTACACGGAGATCGAGGAGCTGATTGTCACGCTGCAGCTGCCCCCGGGCACGGCGGTGTCCGAGGGCGAGCTCTCGCAGCGGCTCGACATCGGTCGCACGCCGATCCGCGAGGCGCTGCAGCGCCTTGCCCGCGAGCGCCTGGTCATTATCCTGCCGCGCCGCGGAGTGATCGTCTCCGACATCAACGTCAGTGGCCAGCTGCGCCTGCTCGAGCTGCGCCGCGAAGTCGAGCGGCTGCTGGCGCGCAGCGCTGCGCGGCGGGCGACTGCGGACGTGCGCGCACGCTTCGACGAGATCGCCGACAAGTTCGAGAAGAGCGCACGGCGCAACGACGGCATCGCCTTCATGCGCGTGGACCGCGCCTTCAACGAGCTCTGCCTCGTTGCCGCCGGCAACGAATTCACGGTCAGCGCAATGCGGCTTACGCAGTCGCTGTCGCGGCGCTTCTGGTACCACCACTACCAGCAGACACCCGACATGCCCGAGACCGCCAAGCTGCACGCAGATATCGCACGCGCGATCGCCGCCGGCGACGAGGATGGCGCCGCAACGGGCACCGACCGGCTGATCGACAAGATCGAGGCGTTCACGCGCGCCACCGTCAGCAACGACTTTCGATGATGCACAACACCACCGCCAACGGAGTCGCCGGCACGGGTCGCGAGCGCGAACCTGCGCGCCGCGGCACGCCGATGCCGCTTGATCTGCATCAAGCGCATGTCGCTGCGTTCTGGACAAGCGGCAGCGCTGCGTCGAATATTCCGGCGGTGCGCACCGCGCCACCCGACGGGTGGCTCTTCGATCGCTGTCGGTAAGGAGGAAACCATGTACACACACAGAACCCGTGTGCTCGCAGCGCTTCGCGGCGAGACGGTGGATCGGCTGCCGTACGTGCCGCGGCTCGACCTGTGGTATCTCGCCAATTCGACCTCCGGCACGCTGCCGCGTCAGTACGCCGGCGTGGCGATGAACGACATTGCACGCGCCGAAGGCTGGGCTTTCCATCACCGCTTCTGCGACGACCAGTTGGCACCGGAGTACCAGCCGCTGTACCTGCACCGAGGCATCAACATCTTCTACAGCCGGGACACGGTGTTCGACGTGGTGCTGCCGAAGGACGTCGAGGTGCGGGTACATCGCGACGGGCCGCGCACGCGCGTCGAATACCACACACCCGTGGGCATGGTCAGCACGACCACCCATTACGATGTCGATTCGCAGCGACACGGAATCACCATTCCGGCGCTGGTCGAGCATTTGATCAAGACGCCGCAGGACTACGCGCCGGCGGGCTACCTGTTCGAGCACATGGACGTGGTCCCCAACTTCGATCGCTTCCGTCGCTGGGCGGCGGACGACATGGGCGACAACGGACAGCCGGTCGCCATCGGCTCGTTCGATGCGTCGCCGTTTCACACCATCCAGCGCGACCTCTCCGACGCCACGCAGTTTTTCATCCATTACAAGGATCACTACCGCGAGATGTGCGGGCTCGCCGAGCGGATCGCGCCGCTGATGGAGAAACAACTCGACATCCTCGCGGCATCGCCGGCAGAAGTGGTATGGTGGGGCGCCAACTTCGACGATATGCTGACTTTCCCGCCGTATTTCGCGCAGGAGATCCAGCCGTGGATCCGCAAGGCCGCGGACCGGCTGGGGGCGGTCGGCAAGCTGGTGCTGTGTCACACCGACGGCGAGAACCGCGGGCTGATGGACCTGGTCCGCGATTCGGGGATGCACGTCGCCGAGTCGTTCTGCCCGGCGCCGATGACCAAGGTGACGCTCGCCGAGTACTACCGGCACTGGAGCGGCAACCTCACGCTGTTCGGCGGGATTCCGTCGACAGTCGTGATGCCCGGCACGAGCGAGGCCGAGTTCGAAGCGTACATGGATGAATTGTTCCGTGCCGTTGCGCCGGGCAAGCGCATCGTCATCGGAATCGCCGACGAGGTCCCACCCTCCGCCGTATTCTCGCGGCTGCAGCGCATCGGCGAACGGATCGAAAAGGAAGGGAGGCTGCCGCTCGCCGCCGGGGCCTTCCGGCCCGCTCCGACCTTCGCCGCCGCGGCACCCGAGAAACCGGCCGCCATCGCGACGCCCGCCGACGAATACGACCAGGTCCGACAGGATGTTTTCAAGGGCCGGCATCGCGACATCGTGGCGCATGTCCAGGAGTTGCTCGACCGCGGACTGGCTCCCGGCGAGATCCTGGAGCGCGGGCTCATCGCCGCCATCAGCGTGGTCGGCGAGCGGATGGCCTCCGGCGCCGCCTTCATCCCCGAGGTGCTGCTCGCGGCGCGGGCGATGGCGACGGCCGTGGACGTGCTCGCGCCGCGACTCGCGGCGACCGGCGAGCAGCAGCGAGGCAAGGTGCTGATCGGCACCGTCGCCGGCGACATGCACGACGTCGGCAAGAATCTCGTCGCCACCATGCTGCGCGGCGTCGGCTTCGAAGTCCGCGACCTCGGCATCAACGTGTCGCGCGAGAAGTTCTACACGGAGATCGCCGATTTCGAGCCGAACGTCCTCGGCCTGTCGTCGCTGCTGACGACGACGATGGGCGAGATGCGCGCGCTCGTCGCCGGCGTCAAGGAGCGCGGCCTCGACACGCAATGCATGGTGATCGTCGGTGGTGCACCGGTCAGCGCGCAATTCGCCGCCCAGATCGGCGCCGACGGCTTCGCACCGAATGCCGTCGAGGCAGTGCGGCTGGTGAAGCGGCTGATTGCCGACCGGGAGACGGCGACGGCGTGAATGGCGCGCGACCCGCGTCGTGGGGAGGGGCCGGCCGCGCAGCCGGCGGCCGGGGAGTCAACGGGCATCGAGCCGGCGCCTGCGGGCGCCGCATCGGCGTGACGGCAACCGACAGTCAATCAGTTCAACGGAGGAAGCATGAGAAAGCGTGATTTCTTGAAGGCAGGTGCGATGGCGGCGGCGACCGCGGCTACCGCGATGGCCACGACGGCTGCGCGCGCGCAAGGCGCGCAGAGCTACAGTTGGAAAATGGCGACCGCCTGGCCGGGCGGGCCGCTGATGGAGATCGGCGCCAAGCTCTACGCGCAGCGCGTCGAGCAGTTCACGGGTGGGCGGATCAAGATCCAGACCTTCCCCGGCGGCGCGCTCGGCAACGCGCTGAAGGTGCCGGAAACGGTGAAGAACGGCATCGCCGAACTCGGGCACACCTGGATGGGCTACGACTGGGGCAAGGACCCGACCACCGTGCTGTTCGGCGGCTACGCCGGGTCGTTCGACACCGAGCGGATGTTGCACTGGCTCTACGAAGCCGGTGGCGTCCAGTTGCAGCGTCAGTTCCGCGAACAGGAAGCCGGAATCATCTCGACGGTGCTGTTCATCCGCACTGCGGAGGTGTTCCTGCACTCGCGCAAGCCGGTGAAGACTCTCGCTGACCTCAAGGGCCTCAAGCTCCGCACCGCCGGATCATGGCTGGAAATGGCGAAGGAACTCGGGGCGGCGCCGGTGACCACCGCCGGTGGCGACGTCTACCCGATGCTCGAGCGCGGCGCCATCGATGCCACCGAATGGGGCACGCTGTGGGAGAACATCAGTCCCGGCTTCTACAAGGTGGCGAAGTACCTCATCTACCCGGGCGTTCACCAGCCGACGGCACCATTCGAGCTGTGCATCAACAAGGAAGTCTGGGGCAAGCTCACTCCGGCCGACCAATCGATGCTGGACCTGATCGCCCAGCTGGTTACTTTCGAGAGCTGGCTCAAGATCGGCGAGGAGGACGCCAAGGCGCTCGATTTCTACCGCAAGGCCGGCAACGTCATCATCGAACTCGACCCCGAGGTGCAATACGAGGCGCGCAGGATTGGCCTCGCGTGGGCGGCCAAGACGGCCGCCGGCAACCCCTGGTTCGCCAAGGTCTTCAAGAGCCAGCAGGAATTCGAGGTCCTCTGGAAGGACGCCGACCACTGGCGCAAGGTGAAGGTCAAGGGGTAGTGAGGTCGTGAGCGCGCACCGCGCAAGCGCGCATCGGTGAAGCCGGAGCGGGTGCGGCGGCGGACGGCATAGCGCCGCACGCGTACCCGCTGCCCGCTCCAGCGACCCTCCCGCCACGCGCCGGGCCATCCGGCGTGTGCGCGGGATTCCTTCGTTCCAGCGAGGTGCCATGAATTGGTTCGTCCGCACGATCGAGCGGCTGACGGGCAGCGTCGGCGTGTTTGCGGCGCTGCTCATCGTTCCGCTGATTCTCGCCACCTCCTACGAAGTCCTGTCGCGCTACGCGTTCAACGCGCCGACCGTGTGGGCGTACGAGATCGGCTACATGCTGACCGGTTCGCACTTCCTGCTGGCGATGGCCTTTGCGCTGCGTGAAGGCCAGCACATCCGCATCGACGTCTTCAGCGGCAAGTTCTCGCCGCGCACGCGGGCGATCGTCGATCTTGCGCTGTTTTCGGTGCTGCTGCCGCTGACGGTGTGGCTGACGCTGGCGCTGGTCCGGCACATGTACATTGCCTACGAGACCGACGAGCACAGCGGGCAATCGGCGCTCAACCTGCCGGTATGGCCGTTCCGGCTGGTGTTCTCCATCGCATTTGCCCTGCTCGTGCTGCAGGTGGCCGCCGAGATGATGAAGCTCGCGCAGCAACTGCGCGCAGGGCGGGCCAGGGGCCGCGGCGCGGATGACTCGGGAGCGGCGTGATGGATTACCTGCCGTTCTTCATGCTGCCGGTGGCCTTCGTACTGATATTTGTCGGCTTCCCGGTCGCCTTTTGTATGATGATCACCGCCGTGCTGTTCGGCGTCATCGTGTTCGGCGACAACGTCATCTTCCAGTTCGTCGACAAGATCGAGGACATGGCGTCGAACTTCGTGCTGGCCGCGGTGCCGCTGTTCGTGTTCATGGGTTCTATGCTCGAGCGCTCCGGCATCGCCGACCGGCTGTTCGAGGCGATCCACATCTGGACGCGGCGACTGCCGGGCGGACTGGCGCTCGCAACGGTGATCATGTGCATCGTTTTCGCCGCATCGTCCGGCGTGATCGGCGCCACCGAGTCGGTGGTCGGACTGCTGACCATCCCGATCATGCTGCGCTACGGCTACGACAAGGCGCTGGTGTCGGGGACGATCTGCGCCGGTGGTTCGCTGGGCACCATCATTCCGCCGTCGGTGGTGGCGGTGGTGATGGGGCCGATGGCCGATGTCTCGGTCGGGGACATCATGTACGGGATGGCACTCCCGGGCCTGTTGATGGCCGGCATGTACATCGTCTACATCTTGACGCTCTGCATCGTGCGGCCATCGGCGGGCCCGCGTATTCCGGCGGAGATCGGCGGACCCGGGCTGGCGGAGAAGCTGTGGATCTCGCTGCGCAACCTGGTACCGCCGGTGTTCATGATCTTCGCCGTGCTGGGCTCGATCCTGCTCGGCTGGGCCTCGCCGACCGAGGCGGCGGCGATCGGCGCGCTGTGCTCGGTGGGTCTGACCGTGCTCTACCGCACCTTCACCTGGTCCGGCCTGTTCCAGGCCATCGTGAAGACCGTCAAGATCACCGCGATGATCATGACCGTGCTGCTTGCCGGAACGATGTTCACCGGCGTGTTCATCGGCGCCGGCGGGATCAACACCGCCAACCAACTGATCGCGGCGCTGCACCTGACGCCGTGGATGCTGCTGTCGCTGCTGATGGCGATCATCTTCCTTGCCGGCGTGTTTCTCGACTGGATCTCGATCGTGCTGATCTTCGTGCCGATCTTCACCCCGCTGATCCGGACCGCGGGCTTCGACCCGGTCTGGTTCTGCGTGCTGTTCCTGGTCATGATCCAGACCAGCTATCTGACGCCGCCGATGGCGCCGGCGATTTTCTACCTGCGGGCGGTGGCGCCCGAGTCGATCACCATCGCCCACATGTACGCGGGGGTCGTGCCGTTCATCGTCTTACAGGTTCTGACGCTGGCTATCGTGATGGCGTTCCCCGTGCTCGTCACCTGGCTGCCGACGGTCATGCTGCAGGCTCGATAGCCTGCGACCTGCTTCTTGCCACGAACACCGAAACGAGCGACAATTCCGCGTCGAATATACGTCTGATATGTCAGGCGCGGCAGCCACCGGGAAGCGTGGCGATCCTCAACATCGAATGCCGGGAGCGGGTATGGCACAACTGGGCGACAACCTGGTCGAGCGTCACGCGATGGGTGCGCGACAGCAGCGGTTTCGCGACAGCTACAAGTCGGAAATCTCCCCGCTGTACAACGGCATCCTGCACATCGGCGTCATCTACGTCGTCGGGATCGTGGTGATCTGGTGGTGCGTCGGCCGGCTGCAGGATGCGCGCTGGGAGTGGCTGCTGGTCATCCCGGTGTTCGTGCTGTCGAACCTCTTCGAGTGGTGGATCCACAAGAACGTCATGCACCGGCTCATCGACGTCTGGGCACTGCGCGCGATCTATGATCGCCACACGCGGCAGCACCATCAGTATTTCACCGACAACGAGATGACCGTCGACTCGAACCGCGAGTGGCGCATCATCTTCTTCCCGTGGCGGGCGCTGTTCACCTTCATGGCGCTGGGCGTGCCGTTCGCGCTGGCGCTATCGTGGCTCATCAACCCGAACGCCGGCTACATCCTGATGGTGACGATCGTCGGCCAGTACCTGATCTACGAGACGTTTCACTACTGCTGCCACGTGTACGACAACTGGTTCGTCCGTTACACGCCGTTCATCAACACCATCCGCCGGCACCATACGATGCACCACAACAAGGGCATCATGATGGACCTCGACATGAACCTGACGTTTCCGATCGCCGACTGGATCATGGGGACCAGCGACCTCGACCGCGGCCTGATCGGGCACCTGTTCAACGGCTACAGCATGAAGCACGTCAAACCCGCGGTCCGCGCCAAGGTGGAGAAGTATCTCGCCGGCGAACCGGAGGCGGGTATCGGGGACGCATTCGGGCAGAGCACCTAAAGCCCGGATGCCGGCGCTGCCGACGTGACCCGCGTCGACCACCGTCCGCAGTCGACGATCGCGACCGACGTCGTGGTTGCCGGCGGCGGCGCGGCAGGCGTGGCGGCCGCCGTCACCGCCGCCCGCCAGGGGCTCTCGGTAACGCTGGTCGAACGCTATGGCTTTTGCGGGGGCGGCGCGGTGGCCGGCATGTCGGGCACCGTGTGCGGCCTGTACGCGGCCAGTGCAGACCCGGCAGCGCCGCCGGAGCAGGTTGTCTACGGCTTCGCCGACGAGTTCGTCCGGCTGCTCGCCTCGCGCGGCGGACTCACCCCGCCGGTCCGCTACGGCAAGACCTGGACGCGCGTGCACGACCCGCTGGTCTGGCGGGAGGCAGCCGACGCGTTGCTGCGCGACGTCGGCGTGCGGGTGCTCTTCCATAGCACCGTCACCGGCGTCCTGCTGGACGGCGATCGTGCCGCGGGGCTCGTTGCGTATACCAAGCAGGGTGAGCTCGCGGTCCGCGCCAGGATCACCATCGACGCCAGCGGGGACGCCGACCTGGTGGCGATGGCGGGGTGGCCCACGTTTGTCGGCGACGACGGCCGGCTACAGAACCCGACGATGATCTTCCGGCTCGGTGGCGTAGACACCGCGCGCTTCCTCGCCGCGTACGGCGGCGACACCATCATGCCGGAGCCGGTTTCGGAGCTGTTGCGCCGCCATCACGGTGCCGGCTACGATCTGCCGCGCGCTAAGATCTGGCTGTTCACGACTACCCGCCCCGGTGAGCTGCTATGCAACTGCACGCGGGTGATCGGAGCGGATGGGCGCGAGCTCAACACGCTGCTGGCAGCGGATTTCACCGATGCCGAAATCGAAGGCCGGCGCCAGGTCCGCGAATACGCACGCTTCTTCCGCGACCACCTCGCCGGCTGTGAGGCCTGCTTCGTCAACGACACCGGCGTGCAGGTCGGAGTGCGCCAGACGCGACAGGTGCGAGGAGTCTCGCTGCTTCGCAACGACGATGTCGTCCGCGGCGCCAAGTTCGCCGACGGGATTGCCCGCTCGCCGTGGCCCATCGAACTGCACGCCGGCGCGCGACCGCGGGTCGAGTGGTTGCTCGACGACTGCTACGAGGTGCCGTACGGCTGCTTCGTGCCTCAGCACGGCGACGGCCTGCTCATCGCCGGGCGCTGCCTGTCGGCGCAGCACGAGGCAGTGGCGTCGGCTCGGGTCACCGCGCAGTGCTTCTCCTACGGCCACGCCATCGGCCACGCCGCGGCGATGTGCATCGACGCCGGCTGCGAGCCGCGCATGCTGCGCGGCGAAGACGTTCGCCGGCGCGTCGACCGTGACGGGGCTCGGCTTGGCGCGAGCGCCGGGCTCGCGTACGCTGCGGCAATGGTGCCAGCCGGACCCGACGGCGGCGATTGCCATGCGGCCGCCGACTCGCCCTAACCCATCCCCTCGCTGCCATGATGGCACTCCATCGACCACAAGGAGGAGACTGATGCCGAAAGTGCTTTCCGACGACGCGGTCGCCGCTTACGCGCGCGACGGCTACTATTTCCCGCTGCGGGTGATGGCCAAGAGCGACGCAACCGACTTTCGTCGCCGGCTCGAAGCGCACGAGGCCAAGGCCGGCGAGCCGCTGCAGGGCAACTGGCGGCACAAGACGCACCTGCTGTTCACCTGGGCCGACGAATTGGTCCACCATCCGGCGATCGTCGACGCGGTCGAGGACGTGATCGGCCCCGACATCCTGTGCTGGACGACCAACTTTTTCATCAAGGAATCCAACAGCCCGGGGTTCGTCTCATGGCACCAGGATTCGACCTACTGGGGACTCGATCCCGACGACGTGATTACGGCCTGGGTCGCGCTGACCGACAGCAATCTCCTCTCCGGATGCATGAAAGTGATCCCGGGGACGCACACGGTGTCGCAGATCCCGCACGTCGACACCTTCCACAAGGACAATCTGCTCTCGCGCGGCCAGGAAATTGCGGTGGAGGTCGACGTGGCGAAAGCGGTGGACGTCGTGCTCGAGCCCGGCGAGATTTCGCTGCATCACATCAAGCTCGTCCACGGCTCCGACGCCAACCGCTCGGACGACCGCCGGATCGGGTTCGCCATCCGCTACATTCCGACCCGTGTGCGGCAGACCAAGCTGCGCGACTCGGCGACGATGGTGCGCGGCGTCGACCGGCACCACAACTTCGACCTCGAGCCGCGGCCGGCGCACGACCTCGACACCGCCGCCCTCGCTGCGCACAAGGACGCGATCGATCGGCAAGTGGCCGCGCTTTACCAGGGCACCGACAAGAAGGCGTTCCGCGCCTGATGCGCGACCGTACGGGGCCAACCATGCCTGAGCAACGCACGAAGCTTAGTGTCCCGGACCTGCGGGCACGCAAGAAGGCCGGCGCGAAAGTGGTCATGGCGTCGATCCCCGACTATCCGTCCGCGATCTGGGCCGAGCGCGCGGGGATCGACATCGCGGCCGTCGGCGACTCGCTCGGGATGGTGAGCTACGGCCATCCGAACACGCTGCCGGTCACCGTCGACATGATGATTCAGCATGCGCAGGCGGTGCGGCGCGGGGCGCCGAATTGCATGATCATGGTGTCGATGCCCTACGGCAGCTACGCGAGCGCCGAAGTTGGCGTGACGAACGCCGTGCGCCTGATGAAAGAGGGCGGCGCCGACGTGGTCAAGATGCAGGGAGGCCGGGAGAAGGCGTCGATCATCCGCGCCATCGCCGATGCCGGTGTGCCGGTGATGAGCCATGTCGGCATGTGCCCGCACTTCATGCACCAGTACGGCGGCTTCAAACTCCAGGGCGGCACGGCGGCCGGCGCACTGAAGATCATCGAAGACGGCATCGCCATCGAGGATGCGGGTGCGGTCGGCTTCGAGATCGAGGCGGTCCCCGCACCGGTCGCCAAGGCCGTCGACGATGCGGTGCAGATCTTCACTTTCGGCATTGGCGCCGGACCGGCGAGCTGCGGGCAGCTGCTGCTGGCATTCGACCTGCTGGGGGTATTCGACCAGTTCAAGCCCAAGTTCACCAAGCGCTATGCCCAGATTGCCGACGTCGCCGTCGCCGCGCTCTCCGCGTTCGCGACCGAGGTGCGCGCCGGCGTGTTCCCCGACGCCGAGCATTCCTACGCGATGAAGCCGGAGGAACAGCGCAAGCTCGCCGAAGAGATCGAGAAAAGGAGCAGGCAGAAATCGCAAGCAGAGGCAACGATCAAGCGCTAACCAGGTCAGCAGGCGGACCCGGTTACGCCTGCAGGTTTTGTCGTTCACATCACCCAGGGAGGTACGCATGAAAGCTTCGAGCAGGCGGAAATTTCTCAAGTCCGGCACGGTTGCTGTAGCGGGTGCAGCGGCGGCGATCGGCGCCCCGGCGATTGTCCATGCGCAGACGGTGACGCGATGGCGCTGCCAGTCGATGTGGAGCGCTGCCGAACTCACCTACAAGGTGTTCCAGGATTTCTGCGAGCGCGTCAAGGTGAATACCGGCGGACGGCTGATCATCGAGCCGTTCGCCGCCGGGTCGGTCACCGGCGTCTTCGAGACCCTCGACGCGGTGACCGCCGGCGTGCTGCAGGCGCAGTCGACGTGGCCTGGGTATTTCTCCGGCAAGGACGCCGGGCTGGCGGTGATCAGCGACTTCGTGTTCGGCTACCAGCATCCGTACCAGGCGCAGGCGTGGTTCGCCTATCGCGGCGGCCTCGATATGTTGCGCAATGCCTACGCCCGCTACAACGCCTACCCGGTGGGTGTGAGCTGGTGGGGCGTGGAGAGCCTCGTCTCGAAGAAACCGATCAAGTCGATGGATGACTTCAAGGGCGTGAAAATCCGTTCGCCGCAGGGCATGACCGCGGAGATTCTCACCAAGCTCGGCGCGTCGATCGTGGTGCTTCCCGGTGGCGAGGTGTTCTCGGCGCTCGACAAGGGTGTGGTCGACGCCGCCGACTGGGCGACCCTCTCCATGAACCAGCGGATGGGCTTCCATGACGTGGCGAAGTACCCGACCAAGCTGTTCCATTCGATGCCGGTGCAGGAATTCACCGTCAACATGGCCGAGTGGAAGAAGCTGCCCGACGAGATCAAGGCCATCGTCACCACCACCACCAACGAATGGACCTGGGACCAGGTGCAGCGCGTCTACGTCGACGACGTGCGGGTGTTTAAGGAACTCGCCGCGAAGGGCATCAAGCAGGAGGTCTGGGGAGATGCCGAGATGCATAAGATCCGGGCGCTCGCGCAGAAGACCTGGGAGGAGTGGTCGAAGAAGACGCCTCTCGCCAAGCAGGCCTACGACTCCCAGATCGCCTGGCTGAAGGAAATCGGGCTCGTTGCGTGACGAGCACGGGGAATGACGGGAAGCGGCTCGGCGCCGCTTCCGGTCAGACGGCCGAAGGGGACATCGCGCCATCCGAGCTTCCGCCGCCCCTTTCAGGGGCAGCGGAGGCCGCCGTGCGCCCGCCCGGGGGGCGCTCGCCGGTCGAACGCTTCTGCGATGCCGTCGACGGGCTCAACGAGTGGATGGGTCGCATCTGGGGCACCGCCATTCTCGTGGTCACGTTCGCGGTCGTCTACGAGGTCGTCGCCAGAACCTTTTTCGCGCACGCAACGACCTGGGCGAACGAGACCACCATCTACCTGTCGGCGATGGCCTACCTGATCTGCGGCGGCTACGCGCTGCGGTATCGGCGGCACGTACGCATCGACGTCGTCTACCAGCTGTTCTCGCCGGCGGCGAGAAAGCGCCTCGACCTTGTCGCGTTCGTCTTCTTCGCCGGCTACGTCGGTGCGCTGGTGTGGGTGGGCACGGACATGGCCTGGACGTCGCTCCAGCAGAGTGAAGGCACCGGCACACCGTGGAATCCGCGGATCTGGCCGGTCAAGATGGCGATCCCGATCGCGGCCGTGCTGCTCCTGCTGCAGGGGACCGCCGACCTGCTCCGCGAGCGGGGAATCGGAGGCGCGCGCGCGCGGTTGTGATGAGCATCGCCTGGCTCAGCCTGCTGTTCGTCGTCGTCTTCATCGTCATCCTGCTGATGGGGGTGCCGTTGGCGTTCGCCACCGGCGCGGTGGCGGTGGTGTTCGCCTATTCGCTGTTCGGTGTTTCCGGGCTCACGCTGGTGGTGAGCCGCGTGTTCACGCTGATGGGCAACTACGTGCTGGTCTCCGTGCCGCTGTTCATACTGATGGCGTGCATCCTCGAACGCGCGGGGGTCGCCGAGTCGATCTTCCACGCCGTGCACGTCTGGTCCGGGCGCCTGCCCGGGGGTCTCGCCGTGGCGGTGATCATCTCCTGCGCGCTGATGGCGGCGATGGTCGGCGTCATCGGCGCCGAGATCGTGACCATGGGCGTCGTCGCGCTGCCGGCGATGCTCGCGCGCCGGTACGACAAGGGCCTCGCGCTGGGCTGCATCTGCGCTGGTGGTGGGCTCGCCACGCTGATTCCGCCGAGCGTCGTGCTGATCATGTACGGGCTGACCGCCGGGGTGTCGATCGGCGAACTGTACGTCGCCGGGATCGGCCCCGGCCTGTTGCTCGCCGGCCTCTACATCGCCTTCATCATGCTGCGCACCCGGCTGCGTCCCGAGCTGGCGCCGCCGGCGAGCGCCGAGGAGCTCGGGATGCCGCTCTCCGAACGGCTGGCGCTGCTGCGCGAGCTGGTGGTCCCCGGCCTCGTCGCGCTGTCGGTGGTCGGCTCGCTCTACCTCGGCTGGGCGACGCCCACCGAGGCGGCCGGCGTCGGCGTCGTCGCCGCGTTCCTGGCGATGATCGTCAATCGCCGCTTCAGCTGGCGCGCGGTGATGTCCGCGCTGCAGGACACGACCAAGGTTACGGTAATGCTCTACTGGCTGTTCTTCGGCTCATCGGCGCTGATCGGGGTCTACACGCTCGCCGGCGGCACCAAGCTCATCCAGGACTGGATGACCGGGCTGCCCTTCGGGGCGACCGGCGTGCTGCTGATGATCATGCTGATCTGGATCGTGCTCGGCTGCTTCATCGACTGGATCGGGATCCTGCTGCTCACCGCGCCGATCTTCGTGCCGGTGGCGGAGAAACTGGGCTTCGACCCGGTCTGGCTCGGCATCCTTTTCTGTCTCAACATGCAGATCTCCTACATCACGCCGCCGTTCGGGCCGGCCGCGTTCTACCTGAAGGGGGTGACGCCTGCGGACATCACGCTCGGCGACATCTTCGCGTCGGTGTGGCCCTACATCATCCTGCAGCTGCTGACACTGGGTCTCGTGATCGGCTTTCCGGCGATCGCCATGTGGCTACCCGGGACGATGTCGAGATGATGCTGCCCGGCGACCGGCACGCCGACGCCATCGTCGACGTGATGCGCGTTCCGCTGGCCGGTGATCCCGCGCTCGCGGTGGTCCGCGTCGCGCAGCAAAAGCCGGTGCGTGATATCGACTGCGAGGTGCTGGTCGTTGGCGGCGGTACCGGCGGAGTTGCCGCCGCGCTCGCGGCCGCGCGCCGCGGCCGCAACGTCTGCCTGCTCGAAGAAACCGACTGGCTTGGGGGCCAGTTCACCGCGCAGGGTGTCTCGGCGCTGGACGAGCACGAGCACATCGAGGCCTTCGGCGGCACCGCCAGCTACACGGCGCTGCGCGCAGCGCTGCGCGAGCACTACCGCGCGCTGGCGGCGAACGGCGCCGGAGAGCCTGAGTTCAACCCTGGCAACTGCTGGGTGACTCGGCTCGCCTTCGAGCCGGCGGTGGCGGTCGCCGTGCTGAACACACTGCTGCAACCGCAGGTCGCGGCCGGACGGCTGCAGGTGCATCTGCGCACCAAGGCGACCGGGGCGACGGTGGCAGGCGAGCGCATCGCATCGGTGTGCGCGGTCGATCTCGAGCGCGGCGAGTCAATCCGCTTCCACCCGCAGGTCGTACTCGACGCCACCGAACTCGGCGATCTGCTTCCGCTCGTCGGTGCCGAGTACCGCATCGGCGCCGAGACCGCCGAGGAGACCGGCGAGCCGAACGCGCAACCACACGCGCCGAAGCCGCATTGCGTGCAGAGCTTCACCTACACCTTCGGACTCGAACGCCGCCCCGAAGGCGAGTCGCACGTCGTTCCCGCACCGCCCGGCTATGCGGCGTGGCACGCGGCCAACCGCTACAGCCTGCGCATCGAGGTTCACGGCGGCGAGATCTACGGCGAGGACAGCGGCTGGCTCGCGTTCAGCGTCTTCGACACGCTGCCGGGCACCAAGGGCTCGCTGTGGACCTACCGGCGGCTGATCGACAGCGCGCAGTTCGGCGGGCGCTATCCCTGCGACCTGTCGATGATCAACTGGCCCGGCAATGACTACGGCGACAGCGGCCTCGTCGACCGCCCGGCACACGAGGTCGCGGCTGCGCTGCAGCAGGCCAAGCGGGCCAGCCTCGGCTTTCTGCACTGGCTGCAGACCGCAGCACCGGCGACCGGCACCCGCCTTGGCGCGCCGGAACTGCGGCTGGTACCGTCGATCATGGGCAGCGCCGACGGGCTATCGAAACATCCGTACATCCGCGAGGGGCGCAGGATTCGCGCACTGACGACGGTGCGCGAGCAGGACGTATCGATGCACAGCCAGCCCGGTCCGCGGGCGCGACATTTCGACGATTCGGTGGGCGTCGGCTGGTATCCGATCGACATCCACCGCGCCGGGGCGGAGGACGTCGGCGTCAGCACACGCACCCACCCATTCCAGATTCCTCTCGGCGCGCTGCTGCCGGCGCGCATCGACAACCTGATCGCCGCCGGCAAGAACATCGGAACGACGCACATCACCAACGGCTGTTACCGGCTGCATCCGGTCGAGTGGAACATCGGCGAGGCGGCCGGTGCGCTGGCCGCGTTTACGCTGGAGCAGAGGTGTTCGCCGCGTGCAGTCCACGGTACGCCGGAGCTGCTGCGGCAGTTCCAAGCTACGCTCGCCGACGACGGCGTACCCCTGGCCTGGCTGATCGACGTCGGCGTGCGCGACCCCGCATTCGCCGCGGTGCAGCGGCTGGCGATGAGCGGCCGTCTGCGGCTTGGCGACGATCTCCTGTTTCACCCGGCCGCGGCGATGGCGTGCAACGAATGGGAACGCTGGGGCGGATCGGGATCGCCGCCGCCGGACCGGGCGGCGGCGGCGACGCGGCTGGCCGGCAGCGCTGGCGCCGGCCCATTGCCAATTTCTTGACGCGGATTAACTTCCTGCGTGATAGCAGTTGACGGTCGGGCTTTGGGTCTTCTAACATATCACCTGAATATCAGATGCCTGGCGCCGCCGGTCAGCGGTGCGCGCGGGACAACCCGGAGCGAGGCGAACATGGCGAGCGAAATCGACACCATCAAGGACCTGGTCATCAGGGGCAAGCGCAAGGAATCGGTCGAGGAGACGCGCAAGGCGCTCGCCGCCGGCGTCGATCCCAGCGTGATCATGAAGGACGGCCTGATCGCGGCCATGTCGGTCGTCGGCCAGAAGTTCTCCAGCGGCGAGTTCTTCCTGCCGCACATGATGATTGCCGCGCGCGCGATGACCGAGGTGGTCGAGGTGATCAAGCCGCTGCTCGTCGGCGAAGCGGCCGAGAAAAAAGGAAAGGCGGTGATCGGCACCGTCGCCGGCGATTTCCACGACATCGGCAAGAACATCGTGAAGATGATGCTCGAGGGCGGCGGCTACGAGGTCATCGATCTCGGTGTCGACGTCGACCCTGACAAGTTCATCACCGCCGTGAAGGCAGAATCACCCGACTTCGTACTGATGAGCGCGCTGATCACGCTGACCATGGAAAGCGCGCGCCGGACGATCGAGGCGCTTCGATCGGCGGGTCTGCGCGAGAAAGTCAAGGTCGGCGTCGGCGGCGCGCCGCTGACGCAGAAGTTCGCCGACGAGATCGGCGCCGACTTCTACGGAGCCGACGCCTACGAATGCGTGCAGGCTTGCAACCGCCTCGTGCATTGAGACCGCCACACACCGCAATCGAGCGAGGACGAACATGACACCACGAGAACGCGTACTGACGGCATTAAAGCGCGAGCAGCCGGACCGCGTGCCGTGGATAGAGAACGACGTAGAGGAAGAGATCCAGGTCAAGCTGATGGGTGGCCGCACCGACTTCACGCCGGGCGAGTTCTGCCGCACGCTCGGCATGGATGGCTTCGGCTACCACTTTCCGCTCGGCCAGAAGGCGACCGCCGGGCAGGCGATGCAAACGAGCGGTACGGCAAGCGCCAAGGAGGCGTGGTACCACCCGACGCATGTCACG
This sequence comes from Burkholderiales bacterium, assembly GCA_020853025.1. GTDB lineage: Bacteria > Pseudomonadota > Gammaproteobacteria > Burkholderiales > Casimicrobiaceae > VBCG01. The sequence goes on along the minus strand of JADYZP010000029.1, from coordinate 27,765 downwards.
TTCGACTTCGTGCCGCCGTGGATCGCCGAAATGGGCGTCGACAGCAAGACCGGCCGCACGTTCGTCAAGCAGGGCCTGCTCACGAGCCGCGACTCGCTGAAACTCTTCGACGAGTTCCTGCCCGATCCCGACCACCCGGCGCGCTACGAGAAGGTCGCCGAGTGGCTGGAGAAGTACCGCGAGGACTTCGCCGTGTTCGCGCGCATCCGGCTCGGCAGCGCGAGCACGTTCGAGAGCATGGGCCTCGACGTCTTCTCGCTGATGATGTTCGACGACCCCGACCTCGTGAAGGAGGTCCACCACCGCTTCTCCGAGTGGTCGGCGCGCGTGGTGCAGCATTTGAACAAGATGGACTTCGACTTCATCTGGGCCAACGACGACCATGCCGACAACAAGGCGCCCTGGGTGAACATGGAGATGTACGAGGAGTTCATGAAACCCAGCCAGATGATCGTGGCGAAGGAGATCCGCAAGCCATGGATCTTCCACAGCGACGGCAACCTGTTCCCCATACTCGACGGACTGGTGACGCTGGGGATGAACGCCGTGCATCCGGTGCAGCCTTCGGCAATGGACATCAACCGGCTGAAGGCGGAGTACGGCGACCGCGTGTGCATCGTCGGCAACATCGACCTCGACTACACGCTGACGCGGGGCACACCCGAGGAAACCGAGGCCGAGGTGAAGGACCGCATCGAGAAAGTGGGCAAGGGCGGCGGCTACATGATCTCCAGCGCCAACAGCATTACCGACTACTGCAAGGTCGAAAACGTCCAGGCGATGTCGCGCGCGCTGAAGAAGTACGGAAAATACGCGTGAGCGTGCCGCTGTCACCACGGCGCGCAGCTTGCGGAGGGACGTCATGCTGATCGTCGCCGAGCGCATCAATGCCTCGCGCAAGGCCATCCGCGCAGCACTCGAGCGCATGGATCCCGCGCCCATCGAGGAGGAGGCGCGCGCGCAGGACGCCGCCGGCGCGACCTACATCGACGTCAACGGCGGCACCTTTCCCGGACGCGAGGCCGAACTGCTGTGCTGGCTGGTCGATATCGTGCAGGCGGTCACCAGCCGACCCTTGTGCCTCGACTCGTCCGATCCGGACGCCATCGCGGCGGCGCTGCCGAGGGTGAAGACATCGTCGCCGATGATCAACTCGATCAATCTCGAGGCTGATCGCTACGCCCGCATCCTGCCGCTGGCGCTCGAGCATCGCACCAAGCTGATCGCGCTGTGCCAGGGTGAGGGTGCGCTGGCGTCGACTGCGGCGCAGAAGATCGACCTCGCCGCCGGGCTGATCGAACGTCTCACCGGCGCCGGCATCCCGCTCGACGACATCTACGTCGATCCGCTGGTCTTCCCGCTCGGCACCGACCACCAGTCGGCGCAGGCGACGATCGCGGCGATCGGTGGCATCATGGCGCGCTTTCCCGGCGTGCACACCATTTGCGGGCTCACCAATGTCTCGCATGGGCTGCCGCTGCGCCGGCTGGTCAACCGCACTTTCCTGGTCGGCGCGATGAGCGCCGGCATGGACGCGGCGATCCTCGACCCCACCGACCGCGACCTGATGTCGGCGCTCTACGCGGCGCGCGCCGTGTACGGCCACGACGAGTACTGTATGGAACTGATCGAGGCGTTCCGCGACGGCACCATCACTGCCTGAACCGGTTCGCCTACCTGAGCCCGGCACGGCACGACCGCGTGCGACACCCATGCCTCAGATAACTTTTCACCCCGACCTGCGCAGCATCGACGTGCGCGACGGCGAGCGGCTGCTGGCCGCCGCGTGGAAGGCGGGTGTGGGCATCAAGTCGGTGTGCGGTGGACACGGCAAGTGCGGCAGCTGCCTGGTCGAGGTGGATGCTGCGGCAAGCGCCGCCGACGCGCTGTTGCCACCGACTGCGGCGGAGATCGAGCTGCTGCCGCCGGAATACGGTGCGCGCGGCTACCGCCTCGCATGCCTGTGCGATGTGCACGGCGATCTGGCGCTGTCGATACCGCCGGAGAGCCAGGCCGTCCGCAATTCTCCGCGCAAGCCCTACACGGTCACCGACGTGACGCCGCGGCCGATCGTCACCCGGGTCTGCGCACCGGTCGCCGGGGCCTACGAGGAGCCGATGCGGCCGCTGGCGGAGCGCCTGCGCACAGCGTTTTCGCAGGCGCTCGGGCGCAAGGCGGTGGAACTGCCGGTCGGCGTCGTCGCCGATTACTCCACGTTGCCCGGGTTCGACGGCGCCAGCGAAGTGACGGCCACGCTCTACTCGGAGCGCACGGTGCTGTCGCTGCAGCCGGGGCGCGCGTCGGCGCTGTACGGCCTCGCCATCGACATCGGCACCACGTCGGTAGTCGCATTCCTGTGCGACCTGGTGCACGGCCGCATCGTCGGCATGCGCACCGCCGGCAATCCGCAGGCGATCTACGGCGAGGATGTCATCTCGCGGATGACACACATTCAACAGGACGGCGCCGCACTGGCGGACATGCGACAGCGACTGGTCGACGAGCTCAACCGGCTGATCGACGAAGCGGCGGCCGAGGCGGGCATCGCGCTGGGCGACATCGTCGACACGGTGGTGGTCGGCAACCCGACCATGCAGCATATCCTGCTCGGCATCAACCCGGAGCCGCTTGGCCGCGGGCCGTACATGCCGGTGTGGGCGGACGGTGTCGAACTCAGCGCGGCAGAGCTGTCGCTGCATGCGTTGCCCCGCTCGCGGGTATTCGTGTTTCCGTCGATCGCCGGCTACATCGGCGGCGATACCCTCGCTGCGCTGCTCACGCGCGGGCCCGAGTTCTACCGCGGCACCCAGTTGCTGATCGACGTCGGCACCAACGGCGAAGTCGTGCTCGTCCACGACGGCGCGCTGGTGGCGACGTCCTGCGCCACCGGCCCGGTTTACGAGGGCGCACATATCCGCTGCGGCATGCGCGCGGTGCCCGGCGCTATCGAGCGCGTGTGGATCGACCCCAAGGGAAAGATCCGCTGCGCGGCGATCAAGGACGGGGAGCAAGGGACCGATCGGCGCCCGATCGGACTTTGCGGCTCGGGTGTGATTTCAAGCGTCGCGGCGCTGGTCGGTGGCGGGCTCATCGGCGAGGACGGCGGACTCGCGCCGCCACAGTCGCATCCGGCGCTCTCCGGCAGCGCCCACGGAAGGGCCGAGGAAGTCACGCTGGTCGCCGGCGCCTACTCACGCACCGGGCGCGACATCGTCCTGACCCAGCACGACGTGCGCAGCGTGCAGCTCGGTAAATCGGCGCTGCGTGCCGGGATCGAGATCCTGCTCGCCGACTGTGGCATCGACAAGGCCGATCGCATCCTTCTCGCCGGCACCTTCGGCAACCACCTCGAGCCCGACGACATCCTCAAGATCGGGCTGGTGCCGCCGGTGCCGGTCGAGCGCGTCCGCTCCATTGGCAACGCGGCTGGCGACGGCGCGCGGATGGCGCTGTTCAACCGCAACCATCGGCGGCGCGCCGGAGCGCTGGCGCGCCGGGTGCGGGTGCTGGAGCTGTCGCTGCGGGCCGACTTCCAGGATCTGTTCGTCGCCCACACCGTGCTGGCGCCCGAAGCACAGGCGCTGGAGTCGGTCTGAGATGCGCGATGCGCGCCAACGCCGTTCCCTACGGTATCGCTGAGGTCGACGCGATGCAGGCGGTGCGACACTGGGTAGTGCGGCATGCGGGTCTGGTGGAGCGTGCCTACGGCGCGCTGTATGCGGTGCTGCGCGCGATGGGCCCGCTGGCGCGCGCCATCGGCCCAACGCACCTGCGGAAGCCGGTCACAGGTGTCGAGCGGGCGGTCAAGGGCTTCCTCTTCGACTGCCGGATGTGCGGCAGTTGCGCGCTGTCGGCGAACGGCATGGCCTGCCCGATGAACTGTCCGAAGCAACTGCGCAACGGGCCGTGCGGCGGCATCCGCCACGACGGCACGTGCGAAGTCGACCCGGCACTGCGCTGCGTCCACCTCGAAGCCTGGCGCGGCGCGGCGCGCATGCGCGCGGGCCAGCTGGCATTGGCGCCAACGCCGCCGCCGCGGCACGAGCGTGCAGGCAACTCGACGTGGCTGCCGCTGATGGTCGGCGACGAGCCCGACGCCGCCGCTGAATCCGACGTCCCGGTACGGCCCTCCGGCAGCAGGCTGGAGGCGCTGTTCGCCAGCGGTACTTTCGTCGTCACCGCCGAATTCTCGCCGCCCGATTCGGCAGATCCGGCCGACGTCTTCATCCGGCTCGACCCGTTCCGCGGCAACGTCGACGCGCTCAACGTCACCGACGGCTCGGGTGCGAACTGCCACATGTCGAGCCTCGGCGTCGCCGTGCTGCTGGCGCAGGCCGGCTGCGAGCCGGTGATGCAGGTCACCTGCCGCGACCGCAACCGCATCGCCATCCAGGGCGACCTTCTCGGCGCCGCTGCCATCGGCATCCGCAACGTGCTCTGCCTCACCGGCGATCACGTCGGCAAGGGCGATCACCCTGGCGCACGGCATGTCGGCGACCTCGACAGCCACACCCTACTCGCGACCGCGCGGCAGATGCGCGACGCCGGCCGGTTCCTGTCGGGGCGCAAGCTGTCGGCGGCGCCGCGCCTGCTCCTTGGCGCCGCCGCGAACCCGTCGGCACTTCCGCTCGACGTCGAGATCGGCCGGCTGCGGCGGAAGATCGCCGCCGGCGCGCAGTTCGTGCAGACGCAGTACTGCTTCGACCTCGAACGGCTCGACGAGTACATGCGACGAGTGCGCGCCGAAGGATTGCACCAGCGGGCGGCGCTGGTGATCGGTGTCGGGCCGATTGCGTCGGCCAAGACCGCGCGCTGGCTGCAGGAAAACATTCCGGGCGTTCACATCCCCGCGGCAATGGTCGCGCGGCTGGAGCAGGCGCGCGACCCGCGCGAGGAAGGACGGCGCATCTGCATCGAGCTGATCCGCGGCATCCGCGCGATCCCCGGTATCGCCGGCATTCACGTGATGGCGTACCGTATGGAGCACCTGCTGCCGTCGATCATCGCCGACTCGGACGTGCTCGCCGGACGGACACCGCTTTTCTCCGCGACATCCCCCATCCCTGACCATCGAGGCCAACCATGACTACTATCGCGCCTGTGCGTCCCACCGTGGTGATCTCCTGCAAGGTGCTGGAGAACCTGCTCGGCAGCCGCCTGCCTGCGGGAACGCCGGCCGTCTGGCTCGACGTCATGCTTCACAACTCGCCGAAGAAACTCGGCGTGGCGTTGCAGGAGCAGATCGACGCCATCACCGAACCGTCGTTCATCATCATCGGCTACGGGTTGTGCGGCAACGGGCTGGTCGGTGTCAAGGCCGGCGTGCACACGCTGATCGTGCCGCGCACGCACGATTGCGTGGCGATCTTCCTCGGCTCGCACCAGCGCTACGTGCAGCGGTTTTTCGCCAATCCGGGCACCTATTATCTCACCAAGGGCTGGATCGACGCGCGCGACGAGCCGCTATCGGACTACCACGACTATGTCGCGGAGTTCGACGAGGAGACCGCGGACTACCTGTTCGAGATGAAATACAAGCACTATCGGCGGATCTGCATGGTCGGTTTCACGCCGGAGGAACTCGTCGCCTATCGCGCGCAGGCGCGGGCGGTGGCCGAGTTCATGGATCAGCGCTTCGGTAACGTCGTCTACGAGGAGACGCTAGGCTCCACCGGGCTCATCGAGACGCTGATCGAGAAGGGTGTGCATCCTGCGAATGCCGGTGAAGAGTTCGTCGTGGTGAAGCCGGGCGCCGAGATCACGCAGGAGCTCTTCCTGCGCAGCGGCGAGGCGGCGCCCCAACCGATGGGGCGCAGCGAGCGGTGCGCCTGATGTCCGCGCCGCCGACACTGCCGTGCAATCGCCACAGCATGCTGCCGTTGCACATACAGCGGCGCCGGATCGCCGCTATCATTCGTCAACATCGCAACCCGCCAGGAGGCCACCGATGACTCCGGAGCAAGTTCTTTCTCATCCGCCGCGCGTGCTGACGCAGGTGCAGCGCGAGTTCTATTTCAGCGAAGGTTACCTGCTGCTGCCGAAGGTCCTCCCGACCGAGTGGATCGAGCGCCTGCGCGCCGCCACCGACGAGCTGATCGAGCGCAGCCGCAAGATCACACAAGCGGACGCCGTCTGGGACCTCGAGCCCGGCCACAGCGCCACGGCGCCGCGCCTGCGCCGCGTGTCGGCGCCGGTGGACCAGCACCCCGCGTACTGGGACTACATCGCGCAGTCGCTGGTCGGTGACATCGTCGCCGACCTCGTCGGCCCCGACGTCAAGTATCATCATTCCAAGCTCAACTTCAAGTGGGCGCGCGGTGGCGAAGAAGTGAAGTGGCATTACGACATTTCGTTCTGGCCGCACACCAACTACTCGCCGCTCACCATCGGCACTTATCTCTACGACTGCGGGATGGATCAGGGTCCGCTGCAGGTGCTGCCGAAGAGCCACCAGCTCGAGCCGATGCTGACCCAGTACGACGAACAGGGACGTTGGATAGGCTGCCTGCGCGATGCGGACGCGGCCAAACTCGACTTGACGAAGGCGGTGCCGCTGCCCGGCCCGGCGGGCTCGCTGACGCTGCACAACTGCCGCACGCTGCACTACTCGGCGAAGAACCTGTCGGACTTGGGCCGGCCGCTGCTGCTCTACGCGCTGTCGTCGGCGGACGCGTTCCCGTACACGGTCAACCCGATCCACTCCAGCCGCGATCAGTCGATCATCCGCGGCCACCGCGCACAATGGGCGCACCACGATCCGCGGCCCTGCCTGATTCCACCGGACTGGTCACGCGGATACACGTCGATCTTCGCGCTGCAGCAGAAGGAAGAACGCCTCACGATGTGACGGCCTTTCCGGTCGTCATGGTGCGCTGCGACGACCCTTCCGCCCTGCCTCCGCTTCGGTCGGGTGCTGCACAGCGCTCGAGGTGATGATCGGCGTCGCCGATCGCCTCCATCAGGCTCATCGCGTCCAGCGCGCCTACTTTGCCGCTTCCTGCAACGCCGCATGCGCCGCCGCGAGGCGTGCCACCGGCACGCGAAACGGCGAACAGCTCACATAGTCGAGCCCGATGCGATGGCAGAAATCGATCGACCGCGGATCGCCGCCGTGCTCGCCGCATATTCCGACCTCGAGCGTTGGCCGCGTCTGGCGCCCCAGCGCCACGCCGATCTGCATCAGCTTGCCAACGCCTTCCTGGTCGAGTGTGGCGAAGGGGTTGTCCGGCAGGATACCCTTGGCCAGATACTCCTGCAGGAAGCCGGTCTCGGCGTCGTCGCGCGAGATCCCGAAGGTGGTCTGCGTCAGGTCGTTGGTGCCGAACGAGAAAAACTGCGCCTGCTTCGCGATGTCGCCCGCGGTCAATGCGGCACGCGGAATCTCGATCATCGTGCCGACCTGGTAGCGTATACGCTGTCCCAGCTCGCGCATCACCGCGCGCGCCTCGGCGTCGAGGATCGGATGCGCAAATTTGAGCTCGTTATTGTGCGTGGTCAGCGGGATCATGATCTTCGGCTTCACCTTCACGCCCTCGCGCTGGACCAGGCACGCTGCCTCGATGATCGCGCGCACCTGCATGCGCACCAGTGCCGGCAGGTGGATGCCCAGGCGCACGCCGCGCAAGCCCAGCATCGGATTGGTTTCGCGCATGCTCTCGACGGCCGTCAGGAGGCGCCGCTTCTGCTTCAGCGTCCCGGCGAGGCCAAGCGGGTCGGCGCCGGTCGCCAGTTCCGCACCTGCCATCTGCTGGCGTGTCTCCATTTCGGTGACGTCGCGCAGCAAGTCGTCGTGGCTGGGCAGGAATTCATGCAGCGGCGGATCGATCAGGCGGATCGTCACCGGCGCTCCACCCATCGCCCGGAACAGGCCGGCGAAATCCTCGCGCTGCATCGGCAGCAGCAATGCCAGGCATTCGTCACGCTCGGCATCATCCTTGGCGAGGATCATCCGCTGCACGATCGGCAGCCGTTCGGTCTGGAAGAACATGTGTTCGGTGCGCGCCAGCCCGATCCCCTCGGCGCCGTAGCGGCGTGCGCGCTTCGCGTCGACCGGGTAATCGGCGTTCGCCCACACCCCGAGTCGGCGGAAACGATCGGCCCAGCCGAGCAGTTTGATCAGCGCCGGATCGTCGAACTCGGGGACGACCGTTTCGAGCAGACCGGCAAACACGTCACCGGTGGTGCCATCGATCGACACGGCGTCGCCTTCGCGCAGCACGCGCTTGCCGACGGCCAGCTGTCGGGCGACCGGGTCGACCTCCATGGTCGTGACACCGACGACCGCAGGCTTGCCGAACTGCCGCGCGACGAGCGCCGCGTGGCTGGTGCGGCCGCCGCGCGACGTCAGGATGCCGCGTGCCGCCAGCATGCCGTGGACGTCGTCCGGCTTGGTTTCCGGCCGCACCATGATGACGGCCTTCTTGTCCTCGAGGCTCCAGCGCTCGGCGGTGTCGGCGTCGAAGGCGAGGACGCCCGATGCCGCGCCCGGCGACACGTTGAGGCCGCTCGCGATCAGCTCGCCCCGCGCCTGCGCGGCACGGCGCACCGCCATCGGAAACTGCGGGTGCAGGAAGTAGTCGACCTGCTCGGGCGTCACCCGCTGCACGGCTTCCTCGCGCGTGATTCGGCGCTCGTTCGCCAGGTCGACCGCGATGCGCACCGCCGCCTGCGCCGTGCGCTTGGCGTCACGCGTCTGCAGCATCCACAGCTTGCCGCGCTCGATCGTGAACTCGACGTCCTGCACGTCGCGCGCATGGCGCTCGAGCTTGGCGCAGGCGCGCGTGAATTCCCTCCAGTTGCGGGGCAGCGCGTCGGCGAGCGACGCGATCGGCTGCGTGGCGCGCGTGCCGGCGACGACGTCCTCGCCCTGCGCGTTCATCAGCCAGTCGCCTTCGATCGCCGGCTCGCCGGTGGTGACGTTGCGGGTGGTGACCACACCGGTGGCGGATTCGGAGCCCATATTGCCGAAGACCATGGTCTGAATGTTCACCGCCGTGCCGAGATCGTGCGCGATACCCGCGGCGTTGCGATAGTCGATCGCGCGCTTGCCGTTCCACGAGCGGAAGACTGCCTCGACGGCCAGCGCGAGCTGTTGCCACGGATCGTCGGGGAACGGATGCCCCGAATGCGTTTGCACGAGCGCCTTGAACGCGTGGCTGATCGCCGCCAGGTCGTCGGCGGAAAGGTCTGCGTCATTGGCGACCTTGCGCCTGGCGCGGTACTTCGCGAGCTCCGCCTCGAAAGGCTCGCCGGGCAAGCCCAGCACGACCGTCGCGAACATCTGCACCAGCCGCCGGTACGCGTCGAAGGCGAAGCGGCGGTCACCGGACAGGCGGGCCAGACCTTCGACCACCTCGTCGTTGAGCCCGATGTTGAGCACGGTGTCCATCATTCCTGGCATCGAGAATTTCGCGCCCGAACGGCAGGAGATGAGCAACGGCTGCCGCGGATCGCCGAAGCGCTTGCCCGCCGCGCTCTCGACCTTCGCCAGCGCGCGGCGCACCTGCTCCCACATTCCGTCGGGCACGCTGTTGCTGGTCAGATAGGCATTGCAGGCGACGGTGGTGACGATGAACCCCGGCGGAACCGGCAGGCCCAGCCTGACCATTTCGGCGAGATTGGCGCCCTTGCCGCCGAGCAGCGTCTTCATGCCCGCGTTGCCTTCCGACAGCAGGTACACCCACTTGGTCGGCGCACGCCGCGGCTTGGCGGCTGCGGACCTGGCGGACGCGTTGGGGCGTGCCGTCGTGCGGCGTGCGGGCTTCTTTGTAGCTTTGGGCATGGCCATCCTCGCGTGATCACGAACCGTCACCGGCACCGCCGCGCGCTACGGTGCGCGCAAGTACCGATGCCGCCGATTCGCATTCATTCCATTGTCCGCGCAAGCCGATGCCGGAATGCTGACCGGCATCAAGCTTGGTGCGAGGGAGCTTCGGAACGCGACGTCGCTGCGGTCTTTCAACTCGACGACGCGGCGGGAGGGGTACGCGCAAAGGCGATCGCTTCCCGGTAAAATGAACGAGCCTTCATGAAGAACCCTCTGCTCATCGGCGTATCAGCGCGCATCTACTATCCATCCGGCCCCGTGCTCGACATGGGTGGCGTCTGGACCCGCACGCTGCACTACCTCGAGCAATCGGTCGCGAACTGGATCCTGGCCGGCGACGGCCTGCCGGTGATGATCCCGGCGGTCGACAGCGAAAGCCTCGTCCTGCGCAGCGGCATCGACCTCGACTACTATGCGACCAGTCTCCACGGGTTGGTTCTGCAAGGCGGCAACGACGTCGCCCCGGAGACCTACGGCGAACGCGCGCTCGATCCGGCGTGGGAAGGCGACAAGGTTCGTGACCGCTACGAAATGGAGCTGGTCCAGGCGTTCATCGACGCCGGCAAGCCGATCTTCGGCATCTGTCGCGGCTTGCAGCTGCTCAACGTCAAGTTCGGCGGCACCTTGTACCAGGACATTGCAACGCAATTGCCCCACGCGCGCAGGCACGTCGACCGGGTCCGCTACCACAACCTGTCGCACGACGTGGAACTGATCCCGGGGACGCGGCTGGCGTCGCTCTACCCGAAGCTGCGGATCGTGCTCGTCAACAGCATCCATCATCAGGGCATCAAGGATGTCGCACCCGCTTTCGAGGTCGAAGCCCGATGCGTGGAAGACGGCCTCGTCGAGGCGATACGCCTGCGCGAAGGGCCCTACATCGCCGCCGTGCAGTGGCATCCCGAATTCCACCGGCCGGTCGACCTCGTAAGCTTCAACGACAGGCCGATGCTGATGGATTTTCTCGACGCGGCACGCAAGGTGCGCGACGAATCCGCGGCCGCGTGAAAAGCCAAGCTGCGGATTCGGTGCGCGGGGATGACGGATACACCGATGATCACCGTGCGGCGTGGCACCTGGTCGAACAGGTATCCGACCAGCCACTGCACGACCATCGTGGCGAGAAAGAACAGCACCATGTACGTCGCGAGTAATGCGCCGCGCGTCTGCGCCGTCGCCTGCCCGTTGACCCAGCTCTCGGTCACCAGCAGCACGAGGCTGGCGAGCAGCGCGATGACAGGCAACAGCGTCGGACCGAGCATAGGCATTGGCCTGCGGCGTCAGGGCGCCGTCGACACCAGCAAGTCGGCGAGCAGCGTGGCGATGCCGAGGAAGGAGAAGAAACCGACCACGTCGGTGACCGTGGTGAGGATGATCGACGACGAAGTCGCCGGATCCTGCCCGAAGCGGCGCAGCAGGACCGGCGTCAGCGCACCGGCGAGCCCTGCGACGAGCATCGAGATCACCATCGCCAGCGCGCAGACGAGCACCAGCCCGAACGAGCGGCTCCACACGTAGACGCCAAGCGCCGTGGTCGCCGCAACGGCGATCCCGTTGACCAGGCCGACCACGGCTTCCTTGCCGACGACGCGGCGCCATTGCCGTACGCTGAACTCGCGCAGCACCAGTCCGCGCATCGTCACCGCCAGCGCCTGCGCGCCTGCATTGCCGGATTGACCGGCGACCACCGGCAGCAGCACCGCGAGCGCGGTGAACTTGGCGATCGTGCCTTCGAAGAGGCCGACGACGGCGGCGGCCAGGAACGCGGTCAGCAGGTTGATCTGCAGCCACGGCAGGCGCTTGGCCACGGCAAACGTCGGCGAGGACAGCGCGCGCTCGTCGCGGCTGACGCCGACCATGGTCTGGATGTCGACGCTCGATTCCTGCTCGATCGCGGACACCAGCGCGGACTGCCGGATGACGCCGACAAAGTGCCCGTCGACGTTGACCACCGGCAGCTCGGTGATCGGCTGCCGCTGCAGAATGCCGACGATTTCCTCGCGCGGCGCCAATTCGGCTACGGCAGCGATCAGGCTGCGCGTGACGTCGCGCAGCGGCAGCATGGCGTCGGTGATCGCCAGATCCTGAATCTCGACCCGGCCGGTCAGCCGGTTGTCGGCGTCGACGACGAAGAGCTCGCGCAGGCCGTGCCGGCGAATGCCCTTCAGGCGCTGCAGCGCGTCGCCAACGGACAGCTCGGCGCGCAGCGGCGTGACGTTCGGATCCATCAGGCGCCCCGCCACGTCCTCCGGATAGGCGAGCATCTCGCGCAGTTCCTTGGCGACCTGCGCGTCGAGGCCGCCCAGGAGGCCGTCGCGCTGCGCCGCGTCCAGGCGCGACAGTGCCGCAGCGGCGATCGCAGGTTCCGCGTCGCGGAGCCAGCGCTGCGCATGGATTGCGGGCACGGCCTTGAGCGTCTCGGCGGCGGCGTCCGGAAGCAGCGCCTGCCATACCGGCAGCACGGCATTCGCCGGCAGCGGCGCCAGCAGCGCCGCGGCTTCATCGGGCGCCAGTTTTTCGATCTCGCGTGCCGCCTCGCGCGGATAGTCGAGCAGGAAACGCCGGGAAAGTGCGGCAACGGCGGGCAGGACGACGTCGCTCATGGCCGTTCGCGCCGAGCCGGAAGCACGACCGACAATGTCGCCTCGACCAGTCCGACCACCGCGTTCCAATAGCTCAACGCGAGCAGCGCGGCCAGCGCCTCGGGTGCCGGCGCGATGCTGGCACTGCGGCTGCGCTGTGCGCGCCGCAGCGCGTGCCGCAGCACGACGCCGACCAGGCCGCCGCCGCGCTCGACCACGGGTACGACGTCCACGTCACGCCAAGCCGGATGGCCCTGCGCCCCGGCGAGCGGAGTCACCGCCGGCAGCGTCGCCGGAACCGGGACCATCAGCGCGTCCAGCCGCTGCTGCGCATCGGCACGCATGAGTTCCGGAAGGCCGATCTGCCCCAGCGGACGCCGCAGCGCGTCGACGACATAGACCGGACCGGCGGGCACGCTGCGCGCAGTGCGCAACGCGTCCAGTGCCTCGCTTGCGCGGCTGCCTGGACGCAGCGCGATGATTTCGGTATCGACGCAGGCGCCTACCGAATCTTCCGGGTAGCCCAGCAGCGCGCGGCAGGCAAGCGCGGTCGCCGTCGGCAGCAGATCGAGCACACGCGTGCGCTGCGCTTCGGGCACGTTGCGCAGCACGGCGGACGCGGCCGGCACGCTGATGGCCGCGAGCAGCATCGCTGCGCGCGGCGCCTCGACCAGCTGCAAGCAGCGCGCGGCTGTATACGGCAGCATCGCATTCAGCACGCCCGCACCCAGCCGCGCCGGCACCCGTTCGAACAGCGCCGCCGCGTCCTCGTGCGGCAATTGCTCGAGCACGCGCGCCGCGGCGTCCGGGTGCGACGCGAGAAAGGCGTTGGACAGGATGTCGGGCTCAGCCATCGCGGCCACTCGTCGCGATCCGCACAACGGGCTCTTCGCTGAAGATTCGGCCGGGCAGCGACACGCGGCCGTCGTCGGTTTCGAGTACGACCGCCTGCCCGGTCAATTCAAGTATGCGGCCCTCGTAGCCGGCGACCCGGATGCGTTGACCGAGTTCGTGTGTGCGCCCTACTTCGCGAATGCCGATCAGGTTCGCGACGTGCACGCGCGCGCCCAGGCTGATCGCGATGACGACGCCACCGGCGATCGCGCCGGCGCCGATGCCGACGAAGATCGCGAGAAAGGTCACGCGAATCCCGATCTGGTCGGCGCCGACCAGGATGGCGGCGACCAGTATCGACGCCTGCGTGGCGCGGGCCACCACCAGGCGCTGGCTTTCGGCGAGTTGCGGCGTCGCGCGCAGGATCAGGTCGGCGACGACGCGAGCGAGCACGTAGCCGGCGGCGACGATCAAGAGTCCAGCGATCACCGTCGGCAGGTGGTCGAGCAACTTGGCCAGCCACTGCGTGAAAGTATCGAGACCCAGCGTCTGCGACGCGGCGGCGACGAAGAACAGCAACACGCCCCAGTACACGATGCCGCCCAGCACGCCGGCCGACTGCGCGACGCGCGCGCGCTCGGCCACCTGCACGCCGAGAATTCGCCGCATCACGCCGTCCAACAGCGCCAGCGCGCGCGCCGTGACCGCACGCAGCAGGATCGCCAGCATCCAGCCGGCGAACAGCAGCAGCACCGCGCCGATGATGCTCGGCAGGTACTCGATCACGCGATCCATGACCGTGGTCGCAGCGCGCGACAGCTCGTAGGTCAGTGAAGTATCCTGATTCATCGTGCCCGCCCCATTGCGATCAAGGTTCGTCGGACTCGCGGGCACGGGCCCGCACGCCGTTGCCGTGTCCGCGAGCTTAACGGCTGGCGGGGCCCGTGGCCAGCGATGCCGGCGCCGGATGCACTGGCATCGCGCATCCGCAGCCCTTGATCGCCGTCAAGCCTTGCGAATGCAGTGGCCCGGCACCGCCACGACGACGAGGTCATTGCGCTAGACTCGTTGGCTTCCGCGCTTCGTCCTCGAAGTCGCCGAAACACCTCCGGGAGGAACACGATGAACGATACCGTCAAGTACGTCCTCGACGAAACGAGGATCCCAAAGTTCTGGTACAACCTGCAAGCCGATCTGCCGAAGCCTCTGCCGCCGGTGCTGCACCCCGGCACGGGCAAGCCGATCGGTCCCGACGACCTGGCGCCGCTGTTTCCGATGGCGCTGATCATGCAGGAGGTTACGACCGAGCGCGAGGTCGAGATTCCCGGCCCTGTCCGCGACGTCTATCGGCAATGGCGGCCGACGCCGCTGTATCGCGCGCGGCGGCTCGAGAAAGCGTTGCAGACACCGGCGCGCATCTACTACAAGTACGAGGGCGTCTCTCCGGCCGGCAGCCACAAGCCCAACACTGCGGTCGCGCAGGCGTTCTACAACAAGGAGGCCGGCGTCAAGAGGCTGATCACCGAAACCGGTGCCGGACAATGGGGCAGCTCGCTCGCCTTCGCCGGTGCGCTGTTCGGTCTCGACGTCCAGGTGTACATGGTGCGCGTATCCTACGACCAGAAACCGTACCGGCGCGCATTGATGGAGACCTACGGCGCGCGCTGCATCGCCTCGCCGTCGAACGAGACGCAATCCGGACGCGCCATCCTCGCACAGCGCGCCGATCATCCGGGAAGTCTCGGCATCGCGATCTCCGAGGCGGTCGAAGTGGCCGCGCAAAACGACGACGCGAAGTACGCGCTCGGCAGCGTCCTCAATCACGTGCTGCTGCACCAGACGGTGATCGGGCAGGAGTCGATCGCGCAGATGGAAATGGCCGACGACTACCCGGACGTCATCGTCGGCTGCACCGGTGGCGGCTCCAATTTCGCCGGCATTGCGTTTCCCTTCCTCGGTGCGGCGTTGCGCGGCGGACAGAAGATCCGCATCGTCGCCGTCGAACCCGCCGCGTGTCCGAGCCTGACGCGCGGCACCTACGCCTACGATTTCGGCGACACCGCACACCTGACGCCACTGACCAAGATGCACACGCTGGGCTCGACCTTCACGCCGCCAGGCTTTCACGCGGGCGGGCTGCGCTACCACGGAATGGCGCCGCTGGTTTCGCATCTGAAGGAACTCGGCCTCATCGAAGCGATTGCGTATCACCAGATCGGCGTCTTCGACGCCGGCGTGCAGTTCGCACGCGCCGAGGGCATCCTGCCGGCGCCGGAGGCCAACCACGCGGTCAAGGGCGCGATCGACCAGGCGCTGCTCTGCCGGGAGGAAGGCGTCTCGCGCGCGATCCTGTTCAATCTCTGCGGACACGGGCACTTCGACATGCAGGCGTACATCGACTACTTCGGCGGCAAGCTCTCCGACCGCGGCTACGACGAAAAGGAACTCGCGATGGCGCTGGCCGGGCTGCCTTCGGTGACCGAGCCGGCGTAGCGCCTCCGGTGGAGTAAGAGGGTCGGCTTGACTTGGCCGCCGGCAGCCAAAGCAAGCTGACCCCCTGGTTCATGATCGACGCCACCGAACATCCGGCTCCGCGCCGCGTGTGCTGGCGCTGCATCGGCCTTTGCTACGCGTTTCTCGCGCTGTTTGCGTTTGCCTCGGTCCGCGTGCCGCAGATGAATGCGCTGTGGCTCGGCATCGCCACGCTCGCGCTGTCGCTGCCGGCGATGCTGGCGCTCTGGCATCACGTCACGGTACGGCGTCTCGCCGCACTGCATCAGTTCCGCCTTGGTCGAGGCCTCTACCGCTGGGGCAGCCGCCGCGCGCTGGCCATCCTGCTGCGCGCGGCGCTGGCGATCGTCGTCTCGGGCGTCGTCTTGTTGCAGAGCGCGTTCTTCGGCCCTGTCGAGTGGGTGTTGCTGGCATTGTCTCCCGCGATCTACCTCGTTGCGCAGGCGGTGATCGAGACCGGGTCAGCGCCGCAATTTTCGCAACGCGCTTATTCACGCAGGTGGGTGTTCTGGATGGCGCAGGTGACGGTCGTCACCGTCCTCACCGTGTCGTGGCTGGTCGCGCGCTACCTGCTTTCCGATGCGCCATCGCTGCCGCTGGTCGAGCGCGTGCACGAACTGCAGTCCGGATGGGCGCAAGCGCCCTCCGGAATCGTCGTCTGGGCGCTCGACGCCGGCGCGTGGGGCGCCGCGTCCATCGAAGCGCTGGGTCGCTGGCCGGACGATCGCCTGTGGCGTTCGCTGCTGCCCCTGGTCTTCGCACCGGTCTCGGTATTCGGCTTCGCGGCGCTGTCCTGGACGGGGTTGTCGTTGCCGCTGTCCGAGCTGCGTCGCGTCTTCGGCGAGCGTCTTGACGCCGGCGACGATCCGCCGCCGGTCGGCGCGTTGCGCGCTGCGGTGTGGGGCGCGGTGGCCGCGGTCTGTGCGATGGCGATCTTCCAGATGCTGGGCGCCGTCGAGACGAGGCTCGCGCCCCGCGACAGTCCGCTTGCCGTCGCACGGATTCCCGAGTGCGAGCGCATCGGAGTAGCCGTCTACAAGCTGAACACCCTTGCGGCGTTGACATCCCACTCGGAGGGCTTGAAGGAGCGGATGGGCGGGATCCAGCGGGCGGCCTGCGAGCAGCTGGCCGGCGTCGAGACGCTGGCTGAAAAAGGCGTGGACGGCTACCTCGACTGGTACTTCAGCCTTGGCGCCGAGTGGTTTCGGCTTGCCACGATGCTCACCGGCGATATCGATTTCCTGCTGCAGTACCGGTTCAGCCAGATGGTGTTCGCCAATCCGGAACTGGAGCGACGCCTGGCCGGCGCGCAGGCCGACTACGAGCGGCTCTGGGGCCAGGTGATCGCGGGCCAGGAAGCCGCGCGGGAGTTGCTGGAGCGCAATCGACTGGTGCTGGACGAGTCGCAGTGCCGTGTCGTCAATGAATTCGCGGTCAACCCGTTGCCGCAGCAGACCGACGCTTTTCGAACGCGACTGCTGGCCGGCTCGGGTGCCGGCCTCGTCGCCGGCGCCTTCGCCGCCAAGGCCACCGCAAAGGCGATGGGCAAGGCGAGCATGAAATCGGCATCGAAGGTGCTGTCGAAAGTCGCGGCCAAGAAGGTGCTCGGCAAGGCCGGCGCCGCGGCGGCCGGTTCGGCAGCGGGTGCCGCCGCCGGATCGGTGGTTCCGGGACCCGGCACCGCGACCGGCGCGGCGATCGGCGCTTTGCTCGGGCTCGCCATCGGCACCGGCGTCGACATCGCGATGCTGGCCGCCGAGGAAAAGCTCACCCGCGGCGACATGAAGAAGGACCTGCTCGCGGCGGTATCGGAATCGTTGCAGCCGTACCGCGAGATGTTCGAATGCGGTAAGTGAACAGGGAGGCGGCGGCGGCCAAGGCGATCCACGCGTGAGATCAGCCTCCGGGAAACGATCGATCGTCCGAGCTGACGCGAGCAAGCAGGCTCCGCACGCTAATTCAGACGAACGGCCCCCGAATAGAGCACTGCCGCGGCTTGCAGCGTCTGCGCCGAAGTGCCGAATGCCGCGCCTGCGAGCACCGACTGTGCCGGCACGGCGCCGATGCTCGCGAGGCTCGCGCGATGTCCGTAGTCGTAGGCGAAATCGCCACCGAACGCCGCGGTGTCGCTGCCCGCAACGTAATTCGCCGCGAGCGCATTACTGAGATTCCAGCTCGTGAGCGTCGGATTGGCGACACGCGCGGCGTCGAACGCACCGACGATATTGGCGAAATTGAATCGCACCACCTTCTTGTTCAGCAATGGATCGCTGCCGGCGGAATTGAACGCAGCCATCGCATCCGCCACCACCTGCAGGTTGAGCACGCTCTTGTTGTTGACGCCGGTCTGGTACCAGTTCTTCAGCGAGATCTGGTCGCCGCCGCCGGCGTCGAGAATGAGGTCGAGCCCCGTTTTGCGCAGCTTGAGGTCACTGTAGGCAATGGCGCCGCCGAGCGATAGCGTGTCGTCGCTGCCGGTGCTGGCGTTGACGACGTCCGCGCCATCGCCTTTGTTGAAGCCGATCACGTCGGCGCCGCCTCCGGTGGTCAGTGTGTCGTTGCCGGCGCCGCCGATCAGCATCTCGCGCCCCGCGCCACCGGTGAGCGTGTCGGTGCCAGCGCCGCCGTCGAGGAGGTTGTTGCCGGCGGTGTCGGTGAGCGCGTCGTTGCCGCCGCCTCCCTGCAGCAGATCGTTGCCGTTGTTGCCGTTCAGCACGTCGTTGCCCAGATCGCCCCACAACGTGTCGTGGCCATCCATTCCGGACAGCGTGTTGCCCGCCGTGTTGCCGCGCAGCCAATTGGCGAGGACGTTTCCGGTGCCGTTGATCGCGGCGACCCCGGTCAGCGTCAGGTACTCGACGTTGGCGGCGAGGGCATGCGTGAGGCTGGCGTTGACGAGGTCGGTTCCCGCGTTCGCGGCTTCGGTGACGACGTCGGAAGCGCTATCGACTACGTAGGTGTCGTCGCCCAAGCCGCCCTTCATCGTATCGCCGCCGGCGCCGCCATTAAGCAAGTTGGCACCGCTGTTGCCGATCAGCGTGTTGGCAAGGGCATTGCCGGTGCCGTTGACTGCCGAGCTGCCGGTGAGCGTCAGGTTCTCGACGTTGGCGCCGAGCGTGAGCGTTACCGAGCTCTTCACGAGGTCGGTGCCCGCATTCGCGGCTTCGGTGACGATATCGGAAGCGGTATCGACGACGTAGGTGTCGTTGCCGGCGCCACCGACCAGCGTGTCGGCCCCCGCGCCGCCGTCGAGCACGTTGTTGCCGCTGTTGCCGGTGAGGACGTTGGCGAGTGAGTTGCCGGTGGCGTTGATGGCGGCCGTGCCGGTGAGGGTAAGCCTTTCGATGTTGGCGGCGAGCACGTAACTGATCGACGACTGCACGAGGTCGGTGCCTTCGCCGGTGTTCTCGGTCACCACGTCGCCCGCATTGTCGATGACGTAGGTATCGTTGCCGGCGCCTCCGGCCATGCTGTCGGCGCCGCCGACGCCGTTGAGCGTGTTGGCACCGGCATTGCCGGTGAGGACGTTGGCAAGTGTGTTGCCGGTGGCGTTGATCGCCGCGCTGCCGGCCAGCGTCAGGTTCTCGACGTTGCTGCCGAGCGTGTAGCTGATGGCTGACCGCACGGTGTCGGTGCCTGCGCCCGAGCCTTCGGTGACGACGTCGGAAGCGCTATCGACTACGTAGGTGTCGTTGCCGGCGCCCCCGACCATCGTGTCGGCGCCCCCGGCTCCGTCGAGGATATTGTTCGCGGTGTTGCCAGTGAGCGTGTTCGATTGCGCGTTGCCGGTGCCGTCGATCGCAGCGGTTCCGGTCAGCGTCAGTTTCTCGACGTTGGCGCCCAGCACGAAGGACACGCTTGCCTGTACCGTATCCGTGCCGGCGGAAGCAGCCTCGGTGACGCGGTCACCCGTGTGGTCGACGATATAGGTGTCGTTGCCTGCGCCTCCAGCCAGCGTGTCCGCTCCGGCGCCACCATCGAGTTTGTTGGCGCCGCTGTTGCCGGTAATGACGTTGGCAGAAGCATTGCCAGTCCCATTGACCGCGCTGCTGCCGGTCAGAATCAGGTTTTCGACGTTGGCGCCCAGAGTCCAGGCGAGACTGCTCTGGACGGTATCGGTGCCCTCGCCCGCGGACTCGGTGACGGCATCCGCCGCGTTGTCGACGACGTAGGTATCGTCACCGGCGCCGCCACGCAGCACGTCGGCACCGGTGCCGCCGTTGAGGATATTGCTGCCGGCGTTACCGGTGAGCACGTTGGCGAGCGTATTGCCGGTGCCATTGATGCCGGCGGTGCCGGTCAGCGTCAGGTTCTCGATGTTGCTGCCAAGTGCGAAGGTCACAGCGCTTCGCACAGTGTCGATACCGCCGCTCGTGTACTCGGTGACGACGTCGCCAACGTTGTCGACGACGTAGGTATCGTCGCCAGCATAGCCGATCATCGTATCGCTGCCGGTACCGCCATCGAGTACGTTGGCGCCCGCATTTCCCGTCAGCGCGTTGGCAAGCGCATTGCCGGTGCCGTCGATCGATTCGCTGCCGAGCAGGAGCAGGTTCTCGACGTTGGCGCCAAGTACATACGAAATCGTGCTCAGAATCCGGTCTGTACCTTCATTGACGAGCTCGTTGACGGTATCGCCGGCATCGTCGACCGTGTAGACGTCGTCACCGGCCCCGCCTGCCATGGTGTCGGCGCCGCCGCCGCCGTCGATGGAGTTGCCGGCGGCGTTACCGGTGAGCACGTTGTCAGCAGCGTTGCCCGTAGCGCTCAAAGCGGTTGATCCGGTGAGCGCCAGGTTCTCGACATGCGCAGGCAGGACGTAACTGGCACTCGCCTGCACGGTATCGATGCCGCCGTTCGACGCCTCCTCGATAGTATCGATGAAATCGACGATGTAGGTGTCGTTGCCGGCGCCACCCCTGAGCGTGTCTGCGCCGGGCCCGGCTTCCAAAACGTTATCGGCGTCATTGCCGATCAGCACGTTGTTCAGATTGTTGCCCGTGGCGCGGATCGCGCTTCCGATCAGCGTCAGGTTCTCGAAGCCATCGGGCAGCGTGAAGTCGATGGAACTGCGAACGGTGTCATTACCGTAGAAATCGGCCACTGTGTCGCCCACGTCGTCGACGATGAACGTGTCGTTGCCTCCGCCGCCGTCCATCGCATCGACGCCTGGACCGCCGTCGAGGAGATCGTCGCCGAGGCCGCCCTGCAGGTCGTCGTGGCCGCCGAGCCCGGACAACTGGTCGTTGCCGGAGAATCCGGCAAGTACATCGTCGGCGTCCGAGCCCACGACGACATCCGCGGCGTCGGTGCCGCCCTTGATCCTCGCGCGCAGCGCCGCGCTGTCCCACACCGTGCCGTCGGCAAACCGGAACTGCATCGCTGCCGGCGCATAACGAAGCCCGGTGAAGTCGCGTATGCGAAGGCGGTCGGTACTGCCCGCCAGGTTGACCTGCAGTTCGGGGTAGCTATCCGTGACGAGCGTCATCCTGAGGTCGGACGGCGCGATGCCGGGCCCGAACTCGACGGTATCGATGCCGTCTGCCACTTCGTAGGCGTCGCGCGTTCCGCGCACACCGATGGTGTCGGTCCCGTAGCCGCGGTCGAAGACGAAAGTGTTGCTGCCGCGACCACCGGACAACAAGTCGTCACCGGCACCGCCGTCGAGGCGATCGTCACCTTCGTCGGCGGTGAGCGTGTCGTTACCGGTGCCGCCGAAGAGCAGGTTGTTGCCGTGCCCGCCCCAAAGCGTGTCGTCGCCGGCGTCGCCGCTCATCGTGTCGTTTCCGGAATCCCCGGTCAGCCAGTCGCTGCCATCGCCGCCGTGCAGCGTATCGTCGCCGAATCCACCGTGTAGACCATCGCCGTCGGTGCCTCCGTCGAGGGTGTCCGCGCCGGCGCCGCCGGTCACGGTGTCGTGTCCCGCGCCGCCGACGATCGTGTCGCTGCCGTTGCCGCCGGTGAGCGTGTCGTTGCCCGCGGTCCCGGCGAGGTTCTGTCCTGCCGGCGCGGCACCGCGGTCGAGCAGCCAGCGTGCCGACTTCGCGGTCCCGTCGTCGAAGAAAAACCGCTCCGAATCGAGGTTGGGGCTGTCGGGCATCGGCTTGAAGTAGTTGATGATGCGCAGGCTGTCCTGATCGCCGGGCAGGTTGACCACCAGGTCATCGGTTTGCCGTACCGCCGTCACGCTGTTCGGGTTCACGTTGCCCGTGAAGTGAATCTCCATCAGGCTTTCGTTGGGCCCTCCCCAGAAGCTGTTCGAATTTTGCCCCCACAGTTCCTGGCCCTCGAATCCGCGCGCCTGCAACGTGTCGTGGCCATCGCCGGGACCGAAGCGGATGACGCTGCCTTCGCCGCCCAGCAATGTGTCATCGCCGGCGCCGCCGACGAGCAGACTGCTGCCGCCGTCTGCGCAGACGTACCAGTTGTCGAGCGTATCGTTGCCGTCACCGCCGTAGAGTGCGCCGGAATCGGTGCCCAGGTAATCATTGCCGGCATCGCCGAAGACGCTGCTGTATTGGTTCGCAAACAGGCGGTCATTGCCTTCGCTGCCATGAATCACGTCGTTGCCACCGAAGCCGTGGACGATGTCGTTACCGGCCAGGGCGTCGATCACATCGTTCCTGGTGGTGCCCGTGATGTCGTCGTCGCCATCGGTGCCGCGCACGACCATGCTCAGCAGGTCGCGCATGTTCCAGACGGTACCGTCGGCGAAGTGCACCTCGGAGAAGGAGTCGACCGCGCTGTCGGGCGGTCCGAAGCCGAGCGCACCTCCCCAGGTAACCTGGTCGTCGGTACCGCGAATCGCCAGGATCAGGTTGTTGTTGCCGTCGGTACGAAGGTCGATGTCGGCGGGATCGACGCCTGAACCGAAGATGAGCTTGTTGACTTCACCCGTCCCCGCACCGGCGGCGACGTCGCCAATAAGGTCGTGCCCATCGCCCAGGTTGAAGTAATAGCGGTCCGAACCGGCTCCGCCCTGGAGGCTGTCGTTGCCGTGGCCTCCGGTCAGGCTATCGTCGCCTGCGCCACCGCTCAGCGTGTCGTCACCATCGCCGCCCACCAGCGTGTCGTTGCCGTCGACTCCGACCAGCCAATCGTTACCGGGCCCACCCAGCAACTGGTCGTTGCCATTGCCTCCGACTAGCGTGTCATTGCCGGGACCGCCGTCAATCTCGTCCTCGCCGTCGTCGCCCTGGAGGTTGTCGTTGCCTTCGAGTCCGAGGACGACGTCATTGTCGACCGACCCGGTGAGGTAATCGTTGCCCGAAGTACCGAGGATCGGCCCACCCGAAACCGAGGGCCCCGCCTCGGCCCGGGCAATGAGTTCGGCCAGCGAAACCGTCGTACCGCTTGCTGTCGCAATCGTCTGCGGTCCGCTGCCCACCATGCCGCCGACGATGACCGTGGTGCCACCTGCCGCCCGCAGCACCAGGTCGTCGGTATCTGCGTTGCGCTGCGCGATGATCTGGTCGACCGAGTCCACCGTGTTGATCTCGACGCGATCGTTTCCCGAGGCGTCGTTCACCCAGTTGACGGCGACGTCGTCGATCACGTAGGTGTCGTCACCGTCGCCGCCGTAGAGCACGTTCTGCCCGAGCCCACCGTCCAGGCGATCATTGCCTGCCTGACCCCACAAGCCGTCGTTACCGGCGTCACCCCACAGGCGATCGCCACCGTCGCCGCCATCGATGGCGTCGTTGTCGGCGCCGCCGAACATCCGGTCATCACCGGCGTCGCCGAGGAACTGATCATCACCATCCCCGCCGTGCATCTCGTCGGCGCCGCCATAGCCGCGCAGATAGTCGTTGCCCGCGCCGCCGTCGAGAGTGTCGTCGCCGTGCAGCGCCACTGGCGTTTCGTCGCTGTCGCCGAAGAGCTGATCGTCGCCATCGCCGCCGAACAGCGCATCGTTGCCACCTTCGCCGATGACATGGTCGTCGCCGTCGCCGCCGTCGACAAAGTCATCCTCACGACCGCCGAACAGCAGGTCTTCACCCGCTCCGCCGTCGACGACGTCGATGCCATCGCCGCCGGAACCTTGGTCGTTGCCCGCCCCTGCCTCCAGGATGTCGTCACCTTCGTCGCCCAGCAGCAGGTCGTCTCCTTCGCCGCCGGTCAGTGTATCCGCGCCGCCGTAGCCGCGGAGTCCATCGTTGCCGGCGCCGCCATCGAGCGCATCGTCGCCCTGAAGCGCGACCGGTGTGGCGTCCGAATCGCCCAGCAAGGTGTCGTTGCCGGCGCCGCCGACCAGCGTGTCATCGTCTGAGTCGCCGACCAGCGTATCGTCGCCGTCGCCGCCGCTCAGATAGTCTTGGCCGTCCTCGGCCGCGGTCGGACTGACGCCGTTGTCCGCGATGTTGTTGTTGCCGCGGAGCATGTCGTTCCCCGCACCGCCGAGCAAGGTGTCGGCGCCGCCGTCGCCGTAGATCGTGTCATTGCCATCGCCGCCATCGACGAAATCGTTACCGACGTAGACGGACGTCGAAGCGCCGATCATCGCGCCGTAGGTGTCTCCGGTGATGCGATCGTTGCCGTTGCCGCCGAATACTGCGTCATCGCCGTCGCCGCCGGAGATCGTGTCGTTGCCGTCGTCTCCCCAGACCGTATCGTCGCCGAAGAGCGCGCTGACGACGTCGTCCCCCGAGCCCGCATGGATCTCGTCGGCGTCCCCGACCAGCATCCCCGGCTCCTGGAACACGATCGACGAGTAGTAGTTGTTGAACGGCGCGCCTGCCCCGACCGCAGGCTCGACGTAGACGGTGGTGATATCCCCCGGCTTGTAGCCGTCGTCGCCGTTGATGACGTCGTGACCGGCGCCACCCACCAGCAAATCGCTGCCGCCACCGCCGAGGACGATATCGTTGCCATTCGTGCCGACTACGGTATCCGCGCCGAGACCGCCCTGCAGCCATTCGCTCGAAGTCACGAACAGCTTGGCGGGCATCGAGCCCGACGTGGGCGCCGTGGCCGAAGCCGCGATGTAGTCACGAAGCTGCGCTTCGGTGAGCCTGGCGTCGGCGAAAACCTGGTCGTTGCCATCGTCGCCGCTGACGATATCGACGCCCGCGCCGCCTTCGACAATGTCGTCGCCGGCGTTGCCGCTCACCTCATCGCGACCGGCGAGACCTTGTGCCAGGTCGTTGGCAGCGGTGCCGACTACAGGATGGCGACCGCCGGTGGAGTTGCGGTTGTCGTCGAGGGCGGTGCCGAGGATGGTGTCCGAGGTAGTGGGTGGTGTTATCGCGTCGGGGTTCTCCTCCCCCAAAACGATGTTCAGATCACCGGAAGCGAAATTCTTGACCGTGGTGAGCCCTGCGACCGAACGGATCAGAAGGTCTCCTCGACCCTGTGCGTCCGGCGAAAACATGTAGACGACTTCCTTGTCGTCGACCGTCTCGCGCCAGATTCCTTGAACGTCGACTTCGCCTCCTGTCAGCCTGGTCGCGCCGATTCTCAGCTCGCCGAGCCCATCCGAATCCTCGATGACGTCGTCGCCGACGCCGGCGGCGAGGACATAGCTATCGAAGCCTTTGCCGCCAAAAAGCCAGTCGCCTCCGGGCCCACCCGTCAGGACATCGTCACCGGCATCCCCTGTCAACTTATCGGCACCGTCGCCGCCGATCTGGATATCGTTGCCCGAGCCTCCGTGCAGCTCGTCACGTCCGTCGCCGCCTTCGAGACGGTCGGCACCGCGGCCGCCCCAAATCTCGTCGTCGTCATCCTCTCCGTATAGAAAGTCTGCATCGGCGCCACCGACGAGTCGGTCATCGCCGCTGCCGCCATAGAGCTCATCCGACCCTGCATTGCCTTCGACGTAGTCATTTCCATCGCCCGCCGATATCGTGTCGTCCCCGTCCATGCCGTAGAGTCGATCGCCGAAAGCCAGGTCGCTGCCGGCCAAGCTGTCGCCGCTTTCGCTTCCGAAGGTCACTTTCGCCGGATTCGCCGACGCGCTGTCCTGGCGTCCATAGACCGTCAATGCGAGGGGCGTGCTGCTCGAAAGATCCACGTACGAAACCGTTTCGATTCGATCGGCCTTGAGTCGCGCTCCGCCCGTGAGGTTGAATCTGCCTTTCAACTCCAGCATCGCCGCGCGATCGGCGAGCCACTCGTTGGTCAGCGCGCCCGTGTCGGCAGTCGCATCATATAAGTCGAGTTCACCACTCGCATTGAAGCGATCATTGTGGGAACCCTCGATCGCAAACGGGGTCAGCTTGCTTAGCGAAACGCGGGCGGCCAGCCCCGCCGGCGTGTCCTGCTTGGCGAGTTGATAGGCGCTGGTGGCGTTGGCACCGACGAAGGGGATGATCCGCTGGTCACCTGTAGCCACGCTGCGGATATGTTCGATCGCGGTGTAGAGCTGCGCATCTCGAACGTTTGCCGTCGTCGAAATGTTCGGGTACGCCGAATCCAGCAGCTGCCCCATCGAATTCAGCAGTTGCTCGAACGAGCTGGGCTTGTCCGCCGCGGCAGTGTCGAACAGTGGGCGAACGACATCGAGGAAGCGCTTGCCGTCGAGCGAAGCCAACGACTGGTCGAGCCTCAGGAACAGGTCGTGAATGGCGGTGGAGTCGGTCATCGCCTCCACGCCATGCCCGAGGGTATTGCCCGTCACGGTCTCGGTGAAGATTTCCTGGTGCGCGCCTTGCTGGACTAAACCGAGCTGATTGTGCATCGTGACGAACTCGATGCCTGCCGATCCATAGATATTGGTGATTCTCGATGGTTCGAACGCGTTGGCCCCTCCGAGTGTGGCAAAGACATTGCGGATGTTCGATTCCGCGTTTCCGGAAATCCCCGAAATCAATCCGGTGGGGAAGCCCGCCCCGTTCACGGACAGGGCTTGCGCGTTGGACTGCGGGAACAGCCGGGTGAAGGCAGCCGCGAGGTGTCCTCCCAGGCTGTGACCGGCGACGGTCAGATTCGCCGTCGCCGGCAATGCCCCGGCACCATGTGACCTGCCGTCGGCAAATATCGTGTTCGAATCACCGAACTTGACGCGCGACACTTCGGCCGTTGCCCCTTCAACGACGACGTTCGGAAGCGCCCTCAAATACGTCAGAAATGCTGCGGCCGACATGCCGAACGCAGACACGAATTGACCTGCCTTCGCCTGTCGGTAGGCGGAGGTCTCGAGCGGCAGGCTCTCGAGCCGGGCAGCTTGATAGACCGCGTCTTTGCCTGCTTTCAGCCAGTTGTAGTTGTTGTACATGTCCAGCACCTGGCCGAGCGCCAGCCCATCGATCGCGATCGCCGTGTCGGCGACGACGAGGTCGTCCCAATTCAAACCTTCGGTACCGCGAAAGGCGAGGACATAGGTGTCTGGATTCGCCTTGTCCTGAAACAGGCTGGAAGAGAAGCCGGATGTGGTGTTGGGTTGGTGGTTCAATAGCTGCCAGCGCGAAACGACGTTCGCAGCTTGAGATGGGGTAAATCGCCCCTCCGACGTGGAATTGGTGAGTAGGCCCTTGACTCTCTGATCCGTATAGATTCCACTCAAACCATCGAACAGGGCATAGCTCGCTTCGGCCAACGAAGCAAGGTCAAAGTAGGAAATCTGAGGTTGCGCCATCAATTGCCCCCCGCGAGGAGTTCGTACTCACGCTCGATCGTCCGGAACCCAGTCCACGGATGAGTACATGTTCTTCGACCCATCCAGAACTTCAAGGTGTTCCAAACATCACCTGACCCAAGAACTGCGTACCCCGACGTCACCGATACGTTCTCAACTAGTACTTCGCCGTTGGCCATGTCGACCACCGTGTCGTGAACGATTCTGATCGGGAGCACCGAAAGGTGTTCAACCCACTTGATCGTCGCAAAACGCTGATTCAACCAGTAACCGCTAACCTCATTGGGTGCATTGAAGTTGGCATGTCCAATGAACCTAAAAACCGCAGTTAGCCAGCTCCATGAACGCGATCGGCAAGGAGTCGGGATGAATTGGGTGAGTGGATACCGGCGAGGATGAGTTTCAGGTGGTCGCAGACAAGATGCCAGACGGTCGTC